>NZ_JBIUSS010000020.1:99399-213658 GCF_044741445.1 Kitasatospora sp. NPDC088160
GGGGGGGGGTGGGGGGGTTGGGGGGCCGGCCTCTGGGGGTTTGGGGGGGGGGGGGGGGGGCCCCCCCGGCGGGGGGGGGGGGCCCCCCGGCGCCGGCCCCCCCCCCCCCCCCCCGCTCCGGTCGAAGCGCGCTAGCTGCGCCCCTCCCGGGTGGTCGATCAGCCCCCGCTGGGGCCGCTGACCGCGGTGGTCTTCTTCTTGTCGAGCGGCTTGATCTCGATCTTGTTCATGCCGTCCCCCAATCTCGGGTGTGATAGTCAACCGTGAACGCACGGTTGACTATCCGCCAGTAGTACATATGTGATTCGTTGAGTCAAGTGTTCATCGGGGTACGGGGGTTGTCCATGATGCGACCGAAGGTCAAACCGGAGCATTCCGGCTATCGAGCACAGGATGGGACGGTTCGGCTGGGTAGCGTCGTCTACGGCATCGGGGTCGAGATCGAGGACCCCACGGGCTGGGTCTGGTCCCTGGTGGAGGCGATGGATGGCACCCGCACGGTGACCGAGCTCGCCGACGGGGTCGCCACCACGCACCCGCAGGTGAACGCTGCCCACGTCGCCCAGGCGGTCGCGGACCTGTACGAGGCCGGCCACCTCGAGGACGCCGACGCCCCCGCACCCGCACTCACGCCGCGGCAGGTGGACCGCTACAGCCGAGGCGTTCCACTGCTGCGCTGGCTGGACCGGACGCCCCGGCGCAGCGCGTGGGAGATGCAGGAGGCGCTGGACCGTGCTCGGGTGCTGCTGGTGGGGCTGGGCGGTACGGGCGGGTACGCGGCGCAGGCGCTGGTCACCTCGGGGGTGGGACATCTGCACTGCGTGGACCCCGATGTGGTGGGCTTGTCGAACCTGAACCGGCAGCCGCTGTACCGGGAGCGGGACATCGGGCGTTTCAAGGCCGAGGTCGCCGCGGAGGACCTGGGGGCGCTGAACTCCGATGTCGAGGTCACGTGCGAGCGGCGCCTGGTGGAGGGCCCGCAGGACGTTGCGGACCTGCTCGGTGGCGGGGCGGGGCCCTACGACCTGCTGCTGATGTGTGCCGATCAGCCGCCGCAGATCCGCCGGTGGGCCAATCAGGCGTGCCTGGCCTCGGGGACCGCGTGGGTGGACGGCGGCTACCGCGGTCCGCTGGCCACGGCCGGAGTGCACGTTCCGGGGGTGGGGGGCTGCTGGGAATGCGTGCGCGACGGCGAGATCCGCCGACGGGACCTGGGCGTGGCGCCCGGGGAGGACCCGGCGGCCGCGTCACCACGCATGCCGTGGAACCCGACGACGGCCATCACCGCGGGGCTGTCCGGACTGCTGGTCGCCCACGCCGCGATCAGCCTGCTGACCGGGGCCCCGCCGTTGGAGCCCGGCTTCCTCTTCGGTGTCAACCTCGCGGCCCTGGAGGACCCGGTACTGCTGCGCTCTGCCCGGCTGCCGGACTGCCCGGCCTGCGGGGACCGGGTCAACGGGACCATGGACCGAGCCGGCGCCGGGGCGCGGGCCGTCAGCGGGACTCCCGAGTGAGCGCTGCCACCGGGCCGTCGCCCGTGACCGGCGACAGCCGGGTGCGCCTACACCCGCTGCAGACCAGGTCCGCCGGTGACACGGTGATCGTCGGCCGGATGGCCACCGGCAACCTCATCGAACTGCCACCGGTAGGCGGGCGGGTCATCGAGCTGCTCGGCCACGGCCTGACGGTCCAGGAGTGCGCCCGGCGTCTGGCCTCCGAGTCGGGCGAGGACCTCGACGTCGCCGACTTCGTCCACGCCCTGGCCGCCGTCGGCTTCGTCGACGCCGTCGACGGGGTGCCGGTGCCGGGACCGGCACCCCGGCGGCCAGCCCTGCCCTGGATCACGCCCCGGCGCGCGGCCTGGTCACTCAGCCCGGCCCTGCCCTGGACGGTGGGCCTGCTGACCGCAGCCGCGGTAGCCGTCGTGATCTGCGAGCCCGCCCTGGTCCCCGGCTACCGCGCCCTCCTGTGGAGCCCGCATGGCAGCCTGGTGCTGCTCGCCGTCTTCGGCGTCGGCTGGCCGTTGGTGCTCCTGCACGAGCTCGCGCACCTCGTCACGGCCCGCGCAACCGGCGTGCCGGCCCGGGTGGAGCTCGGCACCCGCCTGCAGTTCCTCGTCGCCCAGACCGACATGAGCGGCATCGAACTCGCCCCGCGCCGACACCGGCTGACCGCCTACTTGTCCGGCATGGCAGTGAACCTGGTCGCCGCGTGCGTGGGCGTGTTGGGGGCCGCCGCGGCCGGGCCCGGGCCCCTGCGCACGGCCCTGCAGATCCTGGTCCTCCTGTCGCTGCTGCCTCTGGCCTGGCAGTTCCTCGTGTTCATGCGCACCGACGTCTACTACGTTCTGCAGGACTTCACCGGGTCGGCCGACCTCTACGCCGAGGGCCTCGCCTACACCCGCTACGTGGCCGCACGTCTGCTCCCTCTGTCCCGGCGGGTGCCGACGGACCCCACCGCGGGCCTTGGCCCACGCCAGCGCCGTGCCGCCCGCCTCTACAGCACCGTCCTGGTGGCGGGCACGGCAGCATGCCTGACTGCCCTCGCCTTGGTGACCGCGCCAACGGACCTGGCCCTGCTGGTGCGTGCCGCCGCGCAGTTGGGACCCGGGCACGGGGCGCTCGAGCGGCTGGACGGCGCGACGGTCCTGGTGCTGCTTGGCGGCGCCCAGGCGCTGTGGGTACGGACCAAGTGGCGCCACCTGCGCCGACGGCGGCCGTAGACGGTGAGCGCGCCCACCGAGAGTCGGGCCGTGCTGCTGCTGTGCGACCCCGGCTCGCACGGGGCGGCCGGGCGGCGGCCGCCCCGTGCGAGCGCGGGGGCCCGCTGGGCCACAGCCCGCCGTCTGCTCCACGACGACACCATCCGGACCGAAGACCGCCTCGCCGGCCTGCTCTTGCTCCTCTATGCCCAATGGCCGGCAGCGATCTCCCGCCTGACCGTCGACCACATCGCGCAGGGCAACGGAGCGGTCCGCATCCGTCTCGGCGACGTCCCGGTCGAACTGCCTGAACTCGTAGCCGACTTGGCCGTTCGGCAGGTCACGGTTCGCCGCAGTCACGCCGTCCTCGCGCGCACGGATTCGCCCTGGCTGTTCCCCGGCGGCCAGCCCGGCCGCCCGATCAGCGTCTGGGCCATGGGCGAACGGCTCCGCAAACTCGGCATCAGGCTGGCCGAGACCCGCTCGACCGCCCTGTTCCAGCTCGCCACCGAGCTGCCCGCTGCGGTCCTCGCCCGGACGCTCGGCATCGACATCACCGTCGCCGTCAAATGGCAGCGAGCCGCCGCTGGCGACTGGGCCGCCTACGCCGCCGAGATCAGTAACCGCTCCAGCCGTGCTCACCAGCAAGGAGAAGAAGACCGACATGCCTCTCGATGACCAGCGCACGTGGGCCCTGCTGCGAGAACTCGATGACCCGGACCACATGGAGTTTCCACGCGGCTACGACCACGCGGCCACTCGGGCTCGGTTCGACCACCTCGCAGCCAGGCTGGATCAGCAATTCCGCTGCACCTGCTCCGTCGACCGAGGCGTCCAAGACGCCAGCCATCACGGGACGATCGTCATCCCCACCACCGCGACGGCCAGCGGCGACCACATCGCCATCTGTGTCAGCAACTTCGGAAACCTCGTTGCTGTGACCCTGGGGAACCCTGGCAGCTATGACGAGGAGGAAGAAGACACCCTCTTTGAGTCTGCCGACCGGCGCCGGATCGACGACGAACTCGAAGCGCTCGGTTACGTCACGGTCTCCGAGCACCTGCTCTGGACCCGATACGACGGGGTCAGCAGACTCGCCGCCTACTACCCTCCCGAGCACCCGCCGACCTGGTGGATCCGCTTCTTCGACTACCTGTAAGTCAACCCCAAGCAGCGCTACACGGCAGGCATTCGGACGGTTCCAATACCCGACTCCACCATTAGCTGCCGTCCAAGCGGAGCCGGAGCACGCCAACCTGGCTGCCAGCGCTCTGGCGGCACAGCGTCTCGTCATGGACAAGGGGAACCTGCGGTGAAGTGGAACCTGCGCTGGGCCGCGGCCAAGCGTGACATCTGGCGCCCGACCGACCTGCTCGCCGCGTTCAAGCAGGTCGGCTTCAACCCGTCGCTGAGCAAGGTCTCGGCGATGTGGGGATCCACGCCGATCTCGGTCCGCCTGGACGACCTCGACATGATCTGCCAGGCGCTGAACTGCACGGTGGCAGACCTGCTCGAGGCGGAACCCGTCGAGGTGCGGAGGCCCTCCGACCAGGATCTGCCGAAGGCTGTCGGTGAGTCCGGGTCGGGCGGTGGAGCGGTGCGGCCGACTCCCCGCCAGCCCCCGGGGCGACGGACTGCGGTCGCTGCCGCCGAACTGATCCATGACTGGTCTCCCCCGTCCCCGGCAGTGCCTGGAGTGCCTGAACTGGGGCCTCAACTACAGCTACTGCGACACCTGCCGCCGCTGGCGCCAGAAGCAGCCCACCACAGCCGGCTGTCGGCGCTGCCGGCGCACCGCCCGGGTCAGCACGTCCGAGCACGTCTGTCGGCCGTGCCTGCGGGCCATCCGCAGCGAGCGGGACTTCGAGTGGCTGGCGGATCCCGACGGCTGCCGACCGCGCGATCGCCAGCTCTCGCTGATCTTCCCCGGCCTAGGTGGCGAGCGCGAGGCTCAACCGCTCAGCCGTCCGGGTCGTAGCTGGGACACGGCGCGATTGATCCAGCGGCTCGGTGGAGGCCAGGAGGAGCAGGACGATCCGACGTTCAGCCCGCCGACTTCGCCGGGGCAGATGCTCCTGTTCAAGCGTCGGCGGGTGCTCGGGCACCTGGCCGAAGCACGGATCAGAGCGCGCGCTCTGGCGGACTGGGACCGGGTGGAGCCCGTTCTCGTGCAGCGGGCGGCTGACCTCGGGCACGGCGAAACGTGGGTCCGGCAGGTTGGCGGGGCGGTCAGGGTGATGCTGGCGCTCCGGGAGTCCGACGGTGGGGGCCTCATACCGGTGGAGGCCCTGGAGAGCATCTCCGCCATGCGGCAGGCGGTTGCCGAAGTCCTGCAGCAGGCCGGGATCCTGGACGTCCCGGACGGATGGACGGCGCCGCCGATGATCCGCGGAATTCGGCAGGCTCGACCGCAAAGCTTCCGGTCGTGCCAGGCCTAGGGCATCCGAAGTTTCTGCCCCGGCTGCCGAGGCTGGCGGGACAACGCCGACCAGTTCGACGTCGGCGACTGCACGCGGTGCAAGCGTGAGGGCGTGCTGCTGCGGGACGACCTCTGCCGAGGGTGCTGCCTGGACATCACCCTCAACGGCCTGCAGACGCGCCACCAGCCCTGGCGGCAGCTGATGCTCGGAGCCCCGTTCACGTTCAACACGACGGTCCACCTCGCCTACGTGCGCCACGAGGCCGGCCTGCCCGGCTTCCAGCCGCACTGGAAGCGCTCGCCGGAGCCGGAGCGGACCACCTCCGCACACCGTCTGATACCGGGCCAGGATCCGCTCTTCCCGATGGCTCGGGACTGGAGCAGGATCGCTTCCCGTCACCTGACCGAACTGCCTCTGCTGACCTCCGGCGACGAGGAGCTCGTCACCGCCCTCCTCGAGGAAGCGCAACAGCTGCGGTGGCGCGAGGGGCCCCGCGACAAGTGCGTCCGGGCCCTGCGAGTCCTCGCATCCTGGCTCGGCACCGACGCCCCGATACCCGAGGAGGACATCCGGACGCTCTCGGCCGCGACCCCCCGAAGCGGGCCGGGGCCACGTCTCGCCCAGTTCCTCGCCAGACGGGACAGGCTCATCCCGGCCCAGCGGCAGAACACCGACGCCGTCCGCGTCGAGTCCGCCATCGCGCAGTACAGCGGCAACATCGCGGACGAGCTCCGCACCTGGGTGAAGGTCCTGCGCGGGGGCGGGCGGTGGGAGCACCCGGCCACCACCTGGGCGACCATTCGCCGCTACCTGGGCAACCTGAAGCCCGTTCTCGCCGGCTGGCAGGCGGCCGGCGTGTCGAGCCTGCGTGAGATCGGCAGAGAGGAGGTGGACAACGCGCTCAAGGCTCGCAAGGGACGCACCGCCGAAGGCTTCCACAGTGCCGCGCGCAGTCTTTTCCGGGCCCTGAAGCAGGAGCGCGTGATCTTCGCGGATCCCACCCGCGGCGTCACCGTCACCGCGGTGGAGAAGGTCCCGCGCTCGATTCCGTCCGACTCGTTGAAGGGCATCATCGACCGCACGCCGATGACCGCCTACAAGCTGATCGTCGCCCTGGTCGCCGTCCACGCCCTCGGCTTGAACGAGATCACCCGGCTCCCGGCCAGCGCGCTCAACCTCTCCGACGGACGGCTGACCGTTCGGCGCCCGGGACGCAGGCACGTGGTCTACCTTGACGAACTCACCTACGAACTGGCAGCCGAGTGGATGCGCGAACGGCACCAGCTCTGGCCCATGTCGAGCAATCCGCACCTGATCGTGAACCGGTTCACCGCCATGAACACCGACGCCCCGCCCATCTCGCGCAGCACGATCAAGGACGTGTTCACCGCGCTCGGGCTGAGCGGGCAGAAGGTCCGCATCGACCGGATGCTCCACGAGGCCCAGCTCACCGCGGACCCGCTTCACCTCATCAGGCTGTTCGGGATCAGCGAGGTCACCGCAGTCAGGTACATCCACGCTGCCCACCCCGAACGCACCGGAAAGACCCTGCGCTGATCAGCGAGCCGGGAAGGAGTCCAGAGCAAGATCCCATCGGTCGGCCTCGCGAAGCAGTGCTGCAGTATCCAGCCGCATCTCCACGAAGTACTGGTAGATGTCCGCCCCGTCATCTCCCTGCTGCCATGGGGGCGCTGCCTCAAGGGAGAGGTGAACGCGAATCACTGCCCCGCTGTCGCTTCGATCAGCGAGGCTCATGGCAAGGACCGGTTCGACGAACCATGTGTCCGGAGACAGCCAGCCTTCGGCATCGGGCCCCGTCACCGCCACCGTCCCGGCGGCCACCGCCCGCAGCCACGCGGACACCTGGCGGGCTTCATGAGCCAGCAGACATGGATCAGTAAAGGACCAACTGCCCTCGGGAGTGGCCACCGACCCGCCAATGACCAGCCAGTTGTCGTCGTAGGAGTCGCCTCGGACCGCAGCAAACTGATAGCGCAACGGACGGAGCTCAACGCTGTTCGCGTGATCACTCAAAAGCACGGCCACACGATGTCACGGCCCCGCCGCTCAGTGCGGCTCATTAAATGATCACCTGGATCGGTCCGCTGTATCAGACGTCATGCCGTGCCCCGTCGAAGGCGTACGTCCGGACCGGGTCAAGGTGCAGTTCGTATGGCCCGGAGCAATCTGCAGCGAGAGTGGCGATCCGGACCCCACACGGGCAGGCTCGGTTGGGTCCTTCGGTTCCGTTCGGGCCGCAGCAACCGGTGCTGTTCTCCCACCCTGGCAGCGGCTGCAGGCCGGGGGCGTCATCAGGGTGGACAACGACCGTGTCGCGGTCGCCAGCCGAGACTACGAAGCCTTCCTCGGTGGCCATGAGCGGTCCCCGAGGATAGCCCGGTACCGGGTTGTCTTGGTCTTCCTGCCGGACGAAAGGCGCTCCCCACGGCTCGGGCTCGATCGCATAGTGACCCCGCGGCACAGTCGGAGACGCCTGGCGTGCTCCCTTGGGCCGAGCACTGTCGAGGTCCGGGACGATCGGAACGTCGGACAGCGCCGTCAAGTCCGGCGTGAGCGCGATGCCGCACTTGGAGCAGTAGAAGACCGTCATGGGACCCGTTGTAGTCGCAGATCCATAGGCTCCGCACCCCAATTCGCCTCGGCCACCCACCGTTGCCGACAGCGAACCCGTCTGCATGACGACATATCTGACGGACGACTCCCCTGCCGTCGGAGTGCCGCCCGCGCGCCAACGGCGCCACCGCCACCGGACCGGCACCGGCACCGGCACCGGCCACCACGGATACCTCCCCGGCAAGGCGACGGCCCGCCGCCGCGCGAGGGCCCGGGCGCGCCACCGTACGTTCGCCTGCCTGCGGTCCCGTGCCCCTCCACCAGGGGCGGCGACCGGCACGCCAGCCCGCACGTCCGGGTATCGGCGGGCCTCGACCCCACCAGCGCAGGGGCGCGAACCACGCCCACGACACCACCTCCTCCGGGCGGTGACCGGTGCGGCAGGAGCGCCAACACGCCACCACTGCAGCAGAGTTCGGTCCGTCATCACGCCGCCTCCCAGGACTCGGCCGACGCTTCTACCCAAACCGGCCGACCGGGATCGCTCACATCCCAGCCCGCCCACGCCGGGTCCAGCAACTCACCGGACTCCACATCCACCACTCCCTCCGGCACCAGCCGCAGCGGCGGCCGCGCCGGTGCCCGCCGCTCCTCACGCTGGCGCGCCCGCAGCTCCAGCAGCATCCGGTAGCCCTCCCGCTGCCGGGCATGGGCCTGCCGGCGCCGCTCACCCAGGCCCGCCGTACCGCGGGCCCGCGCCGCCGCCCCCAGCAGGTCCTCCTCCGCACGCACCCCGACCGGACCGGCCAGCACGGCGGGCAGGTAGACCAGACCGTCGGCCTCCACGACCAGGCCGTCCGCGCCCAGGCGGTCCAGGCGGCGGCGCACCGTGGTGCGGTGCAGGCCCAGCACCGCCGCCAGCTCCTGCGGGCTACGGCCCTCCACCGGATCCAGGCACGACAGCAACCTCGCCCCGTTCCCGCCGTGCCCGAAGTGGTGGAACGCGTCATGGGCCTGAATCCTCGCCAGCGACAAGGTGTCCCGCCCCGCCAGCTCTGCGCCGGGCCCGCCCTGCGCGGTGTGCAGGCCCGGGACACCTCCCGCCCCCCTCTCCCCGTGGGCTGGCTGGTGTCCCGGGCCTGCACGACCGCCGTCACCCGCACCCTCGGGAATCCGCAGACTCCAGGCCCCACCCACGTTCGGGCCCGCGTGAGAGGACCGCCGCACCAGCCAGCCCGCACGCTCCAGCCGCAGGTTGCTGCCCTCCACCGTCGACCGGGCGCAACCCATCAGCTCAGCCAACTGCCGAACGGAGGCGTGGTGGTCGAGCCCGCCGGCACGCTGCGCCAGGCCCAGGCGGGCCGTCAGGTTCCGCTCGTCCACCCCGCCCCGACTCGACCGCCAGAGGGTGCTCTCCACCGCGGCCCGCACCCGGGCCACCTCCACCAGCGCGTCCGCCCGGCACGTGATCGACCCCGACGACCCCACGAAGGCCCGCGCCCTCTCGAGCATCTGGCCCAGCTTGCCCTCGGCGTACCGCTCCCCCTTCGACGACCGCAACGACCGCGCCCACGCACCGCCCGCCGTCGGGCGCAGCACCAGCGCCTCCCACCACTGCGCGAACGTCCACTCCCGGCCCGGCTGGGACACCGACACCGCGAGCGCCATCGTCAGCCGGTAGCCGCTGTCGCCACCATTGCGGCCCTGGTAGCGGCCCTCGACATCGCCCTCCAGCAGCATCCGGCGCGCCCGCACCGACAACCCCGGAAGGCCCTCCACCCACGCCTGCAAGCGCCGGCTCGGACGCCGAACCCGCCCAGACGACCGGGCCGGACAACCACCGGACCAAGCGTCGCGAATCTGCCCGCTCACGCCGCCAGCACCTCCTCCGACAGCGGCCGAGCCGCCCACTGCGACAACCGATCCCGCCACCCGCCCACCGAGCGCTTCGTCGGGTCAGCAGCCGCAAGCGCGGCCCGCACCTGAGCCAGCCGTTCGTCGGCCAGCGCCCGCGCGCACCGCTCACGCGCCTGCTCGGCCACCACCCGGGCACGACCGGAGTCACCGCAGCGGGCCCGCTGCGCGGCGAACACCCGCCCGGCCTCCACCACGGCAGCCGGCGAACCCAACAGCCCCTCGAACAGCTGCCGCCGCTCACCCGCAAGCAGCTCCTCCGCGGCCTCGCGCCGCACCCACGCCCGCTCGGCCCCGAACGCGTCAGCCCCGAGCCTCCCGGCCACGGCCCCCTCCAGCCGGGCCACCAAGCGGGCCCGACACGCCTCCACCCGCCCGGCCACCAGACCCGGATCGCCCAGCTCGCCACCAGCCGCGGTCGCGAGCTGCGCCGCCTCGTCGAGGATCCGGCGCACCTGGCGCACCTGGGAGCACACCAGGCACAGCCCACCCGCCTCCGCCACCCCGCAATCCACACACGGCAGCGCCGCCAACCCGGCCTCCACCGACGCCAGTTCCTCACGCCGACGCGCCCAGGCCTCATCACGCGAAGCTCGCTCCCGCACCGCCCGCTCACGCCGAACCGCGTCCACCGCTGCCTGCCGCGCGACCTCCCGGCCCAGCCGCAGCTCCACCTCCACCCGTAGCCGCTCCGGCGCAACACCCGCCAGCTCCACAGCAACGGCCTGCGCCACCCGGTGCCGCAGCGCCCGACTGTCCGCTACCAGCAGCTCACAGCTCGGGCACACCAGCCCGGTGTCCATCCGTACCCGGTCGTCACACACCGCCGCGTAGCACTCCACCCGCTGCGGCAGGCCACGCCGCAAGAACCAGCCAACCGGCGAGAACACCGGCACACCAACCTGCGCAGCCAGCCGCCGCTCCAGCCGAGCCGCCAACACCCCGGCAGCCCGATCCACACCCACCAGACCCGCCAACAGCCTTAGCTGCTTACCGATCGCCGCCCGCACCCGTCGACGGCCGCCGTCGTGCCGAATCCGGGCCCACTCCAGCAGCACCGGAGCCAGCACGACGTCCAGACCCTGCGGCACCGAGACCCGGACCCAACGGCTGGCACTGCGCTGGACTGGCTGCTGTTCCCCGCGAAGCGGGCCACCCGGGCCACCAACGATTCCAGGCAGGACGAACATCCCGCGCCCGGTACCCCGGTCCTCGCATGCGCCCGCGCGCTCCGGCAACGGAGAGCACCCCGACGCGGCTGCGCCGGAAAAGCACAACGAACCAGCACTAGAGAGACCCTGAGTAACCACCACCGCGTGGTGGGCGTGGAGTCCCGCACTACCGGGGCGCAGCCCGAGAACAGGCCCGACTGCCGCATCAGCGGCCGGGAGGCCAGGCGCAGCAAGGTCTCCGGCCGCACCAGCGGTTTCGTGATCGCCAACCGCATCAGCGGGGCGCTGGTCGGGGGCCTCCCCGGCCGCCTCTGACCCGGCCTGCGAGGCCTCGGCATCGGTGGCAACAGCTTGAACTGCCACACCCTCAACGGCACCCCCAGTATCAGCAGTCTGTCGGTGCTGCGGCAGCGCCAGGCGAACCCCGTGAGCGCGGGCAACCGCGGGAACCAGCAACCGACCACGCCCCAGCACCCCAGAGGCCGTCTGCGTCCGGCACACCAGAACGACCCCAGCCCGTGACAGCCGGCTCAGCACCTTCGAACCACCCGACACCGAGCAGCCCAACACCCGTGCCACCGTCGCTGCACACCGTCCGCGCCCGGCCGCCACCGACCCGCCGACCAGTGCCGACCGCCCGTCCTTACGCGTCCGCAGGACCAGCAACAGCAGCGCCAGACGGTCTGTCGCTGCCCCCGCGCCCCGGCGTCCGGCCAGCATGCCGGGCTCCGTGACCGGGCCGTCCTTCGGTGCCCACCCAGGCCCGAACAAGCGCTCGCACAAGCGGAGGAGCGTCGCGAGGTCCCGGCGCAGCAGATGCAGGGGATGATCACCCGGGACCTCACGGGCGGCCCGCAGCGCCGTCAGCTTGCACACGAGGCCGGTGATCTGACCGAAGTCATCCGTCTCAGTGCGGTACTCAAGCGCGCCTGTCCGGCGCAGCGCAGGCAGAACGTTGTGCTGGATGTGGGACGCACCGAACCCGAGCCACCGTCCGAGCTCACCCTGCCGGATCCGCACATCGCAACGGAAAGCAGGAGACTTGGCGAGAAGAACGACAGCGGCCAGACGGGCCGCGTCGGAGAGGCCCGCCAACTGCTGAGTCTCCAGCAGGAAGCGGACGGCACCCCAGAGGCGCCGACGCATGGCAGGTCCGAGCAGCAGCGGATCGCTGGGTGCAGCGGTCCAGGGCGAGGTGCTGCAAGAGGTGGAAGAGGCTGGCGAAGAGGCCAAGAGGTCAGGTGTGGCCAGCTCAGATGAACTGGAAGCAGGCATGACTGAGCCAGCCCTCGAGTGGGTAGCTATGACGCGCTCCGGGCAAGAGGGGGGGATGAGGGGAGAAAGAACCAGCACCCGGACTTCTTGTCAGGCAGCGTGACCGGGTGAAGGTGTATGCAGTTGTTCTGGGTCTACCTCCCTCGCGATAGAGATCAGCCCAACTGGCCTCAGACACCTGCGGGTTGTACCGACGAGGCGGTCGCGGCGAGGGCACCTTGATTGGAGCTGGCCAGCTCTCTCAGGCCGCTGCTATGGCTTATGCACTGCTGGCGTTTTCTCGATCGCTAGGCGAATCTAGGCCCGAAAGATCAAGTGATGGCTGGGATGAGCAGTGCGGCATGTTCTTGGGTGCCAAGACCAGCGAACTGCCTGTTGACCAGGAGAGCGAAATGGAGCTCCTCCGCTGTCAGCTCCGCGTGTCGGAACTGCAGAAGCCGGCTACGAAAGCTGTGGCGGCACGCCGCAGGACGCGCGGCAAGGTCAGTCGCGCAAACTTGACTAGTGGGAGCGTGTGAGCTGCCAAGAGCTACGGCGTGCGACTCCGTCTTGAGGTGTTCATTGCTACCTAGAGCTCCGTGGTGGGATGGGACACAGGTAGCCGAGGCTCCACCTCGTGGAGACAACTCGGCTAGGGGCTCTGGTAACCTCGGATTTGGCGAGTAAGGCTACGAGCCTGCACGGGACGGCGCCCACCCTGTTTGCGGCAGTGGTGGGTGCCGTTTCTCTTTATGCTGCTATGTCCATCTGCCCCTCACCCCCGGATGTGGCAAGCCGCCTCTGCAGATTCGCATGCCAGGCCCCGATAGGAAGCACCTGGAATGGGTCGTGTGAGAGGGCTTCGTCCTCGCAGAACTCAAGAAGCTGGTAGTCGTGGGTGATGAGCTTGGCTCCAGTGGGGTGCACGACCAGACGGGATCGCACCGGGAGCGGCTCATCTGTAACTCTAAGTAGCCTTTGGGCCACTATGGCGAGAGCTTCGTAGTCCCGCCTGATCGCGGCGGTTGTGCGTTCGTCCTGCTGAGAATCGCGATTAGTAGATCGAGTTGAGCCAAGGGCGTGCGCAACCTGGGCGAGGACTACGTCGTGAGGCCGGAGCTGGCCGGCCTCGGGCAGAAGGCCGATGCGTGCCAGGTTCTTTAGCGTGCCTGGGCTAACACCTGACCACTCCGAAACCGTGCGCTGGGAGATGGTCCCGTCTGAACGCACCGGCGAACGGCGTGCCAACTGATCCTCCATTCTGGCTTGACCGGCAGACGGTTCCGAAGGCACGCCAAACCTGGGCCATGCCGATCGAGCGCGTCGGACCGTCGTACATCCTCTGACGAGGATCATACGACCCTCGGGCAGTTGAGATGCCACCACCTAACGTGGCGTGTCGCTCTATAGTCAACAATCAAGGCACCGACACGCCGCGAGAAACCTAGCCCCCATCACTCGGCCGACGAAAACGTGCAGTTCAGGGCACTTGTTGCCGCGCGGGGTGCGAGAGCGTCGGCGCGAGGCTGGTGGGCGGCCGCACGAAGTTGACCGAGCTGATGGGCAAACAGGCAAGCTGCCATAGTAGGGATGGTGCACGAGGGTCGCGCAGTCAACCCTCGGTCTGGCCTTGGTAGCGCGGCACCGTCAGTTGCTTTGGGTATGAGTCATCCTGGAAGCGGTCGGCAGAGCCTCAAGGTAGCTAGCAGTAGAAACGCGTCGAGGCGGCCCCCATCAGGGGGCCGCCTCGACGCGTGGAGAGTGACTAGAGAGTGCTGCGAGGGCTGAGGGTGCTCAGGTACGCCTCAACGATGACGTTGATCATGTAGCCGTGGAGGCCGTTGGCCTTGGCGAGTACGAGTTCGTCGAGCATCTCATCGAGCCAGTCGTTGTTGGCGACGGTGATGGTGAAGTGGTTCGGGTCCTCGAATGGGTCGTCTTCGCCAAGCAGGCGCTCACGAAACGCGTCGGCTTGCTCGATCAGGGTCGTGACATCGGCGTTCCGGCCGAACGTCAAGGCGGCGTCGACGTAGTGGCTCGGCTTGAGGTCCTTAAGGCCAAGCAGACGCTTGTCGGCGAGCTGCTGGCGTGTGAGTGCTCCGGCGAGCTCCTTGTTGAGTCGCACGTTGCGCTTGGTGCGGCTCAACCTTCCAGGTGCTGCGGACTTGGCGATTCGGTAGCTGTTTACCAGCAGAAGGTAGCCGTCAGGCAACCCATGCACCTTCTTCGCAAGCGCTGGGGGAAGGGCGTTTGGTGCTGAGACTTCGAGGGTGAAGCTGTTGCTCCTGAACGTTGAGGTGACAGCTGCGACGTTTGCTCCCGGAACCGCTGGGAGTGTGGATTCGACAGCCAAGCCTGTGGCAAGTTCAGGCTCAGCTGCAGGTACGGACGATTCGGTGACCGGGGTGGTGGGTGCCGTCACCGGTGCCGGCGCAGGCACCGGCTCAGCTGCAGGTACGGACGATTCGGTGACCGGGGTGGTGGGTGCCGTCACCGGTGCCTGGGTGAAGTTTGCGGGCTCTTCCGTGGGGCGCTGAGCGGGTGTTGGCGATGAGGTTGTTACCACAGCGGGGGCTGCACCGTGCTTCTCAGGGGCAGGCGCTTCTGTGGACACGGGAAGGCTCTCGGCCTGCTGCGCAGGGATGAGATCAGCAGGATTCGAGATTGTTTCCGATGCGAAGGTCGGAGACACCCCTTCCAGGGGTGGAGCGAGCGTGTTGTTGATAGCAGCCAGCTGACCGGACTGTGAGAGGTTGTTGAGCGCGTTGAAGGCCCCAGTGGTCTTGGCCGCAGCCCTCTTCTTCGCGGAGCGTCCAGAGGAGTTGTTGGTGGTCATGGCTCTACTCCTCTCCGCGCGTCAGGGCTTCGAGGACGTCATGGGGCACTCCGAGAGCCTCGGCGAGAACTGACGAGAAGTGCGTAAAGTCGTCGGGGAGCGTCCCCCAGGTGTCTGCGATTCCCTCAAGCATTGGGACGGTCGATTCGAGAAGCGACACGGTCTGGAGCCCGTCGGGGAACTCGGGCCGGCGCCCCTCGATCGTGTCCTCGATGAAGTCCTGTGCCTTCGAGTAACTCACACGCTTCGGGTAGGAGCGGGCGAGTAGGACATGAAGGTCGATCTCCTCGCCCATCTCCTGGAGGAGCTGGAACGTTGTGGCGAGCTGCACGATGTCCCCGACGTGCTGCTGTGTGGGCACGATCCCACGCTTCGTCAGCGCCCACGCTGCCTTGAGGACCCCCGTGTGAGTCGGGCCCACGTCAATGACGAGGTGCTTGTAGCCCTTCGCCATGAGATCTGTGACCTGCTTGGTCATGAGTGAGCCGGAGTACTGCACAACGGTCACGGACGACGGCCACGCTTGGCCCACCGCGGCCTGCCACTTCAGGCACGTCTTGTTCGTCTCGTCGGCATCCACGAGGAGGACATGCTCCCCAGTGAGCGCCAGCATCAGTGAGATGTACACCGAGAGCGTGGTCTTCATGACCCCACCCTTGGCGTTGCCTGAGGTGATCCGGACTCCACCCTCGGTGTTGATTGCGACGATCACCGCGGTGCGAAGGGGTTCCGGCAGGCCCTCGACAAGCTCGCGCACGTTGGGGTGGATGTGGTCGGGGAGCGTAAGGGACGGCCCGCTGGTTTGCGGGGACTGGTCGTCGCTTTCGAGGAAGGGGGCCTCGGCGGGGGCGGGGACGGTCGCGCCCTGGAGTGAAGCCTCGGCTGGATGCTTGCTCATGCGATGTATGCCTTTGTTCTGCGATGGGCGAGTGGCTACTTGATCTAGTGGACGGGCTGCTTGGCGCAGTACCCACTGCTGGACCTTGCGGCTCCAGCTGAAGCTCCTCATTGCGGTGAGGGTGGTGCGCGAGAGTCGTTGGCTCGATTGGTTGGCGTCGGCGCTGGCCGGGTGAGCTCAACTGTCCCTTGTTCGTGCATGCCATGTACTGACCGGCGTGATTGCAGATCAGTTGGCCCTACTTGCCTCAGCTGGCGCGCCTACGCTAGCAGAGCTACGGCCAGAGCAGCGGATGCCGGGTCCCAGTTTGCACCTTTTGTAGTGCCCGAGCTGGTTCCTTGGATCGGGAGGGACGCCCGTTTCCGATCGGGATCTGGCTGGCGCCCCCATCACCTATTCGGCAATGACGCCTCATGTTCTGCGACTCGGATGAGCCCACAGGCACTCCGCCCTTCCGTCGTGTCCCTGTGTCCCTACCTGTGTCCCTACCCGTGTCCCAGATTGTGAACATGTGAAAGCACTGATTGGCCGACACTCGAGCCAGCTGGTGGCGATCCTCCCGGATTTTCAAGACGCCATGCCGATATGGGGCTGATTCACAAAATCACTTACTGGGACACAGGCGGGGACACAGGCGGGGACACAGGGACACGACGGCCCTGATGGGGAAGCTATGTGACGGATTGCGCAGATCGCGACGGACGTTGCGAGATCGTTGGGCTGGGGCTTCGTTGGAGGCTCTGGCTTCCGGCGGGCGACACATCGAGTTGCGAATCAGATTGACCTCGAAGGCTTGACGTATAGTGATGAAGGGGCGGCCCTTGAATGCAGTGTGTAGGTACCTCTTCTCGTTGGCGTGCCATACGGGGGGATGCCGAGTGGCCTGAGATGTGCTGCTGGTGCTTGCCTCGTTCGGGTCTCGGTGGTCAGCTCACCTATGCGGGAAGCGTTGCCGAGGGCAGTGCTCCTTCCTGGGGATCCGCTAGTGCCGACGTTCGGGCTGCTGGCCATCCGGTGCCTAGCCCTGGAAGTGGCCAGGGCTAGAGTTGAGTTTGCCGCTGGTGGAGTGTGCCGGTCTGGGCTGCGTGTCGGCATGGAGTCCGGCGTTCAGTGCGAGCTGTTCACCCTGAGGTCTAAGGGCAGCAGTGCTTTAGCGAAGAGGCGCGTCGATCAGATGCTCGCCCATGGCAAGATGCCCACCGGCGGGCCGGGGCTGGGGTGAACCACCAAGAGGCGACTAGCAGGGTGTTGCGGGACCCTGATCAACCTGTTGGAGTCAATAGGACACATCGTCCGCTGTCCCCCGCTAGGGCGAGCAGCTGCAGCTGGCGTCGGCTTGCAGCGTGCGACTACGACGGGTGTCACGGTGAGTTTCACGTCGAGCTCCGGGGCCAGGGCTTTAAGGGGACGGGCTATTTAGGCGGGCGGCGGTTTCAACAGTCGCTGCGCTGTGGCCTGAGTGGCGAGGAGCGTTGTGCTGTGTGTGACCCAGAAACGGGCATCGTCATCATCGTTGGGGCAGAGGCCCACGGCGGCCTCCAGATTGTCCAGGCGGTCCTCGGCGTGACGATGGCCCACGTCGGCGTGCCCGGGCACTGGCACGGCGAGCAGGGACGCGAGATGGCCGGCGAGGCTCGCCCAGGGCGTCGGGCCGAAACCACCGGTCGCCCGATGTCCCGTCGGTGGGGGTGAGGACCACGAATACCGGGTTGGGCAGGTCCGTGAAGTCGTTGCCCTGGCGGGTCGTCTGCTGCTGACCCTCTGGAGTGTCGACTCTCAGCCCGATGACCAGCGAGGCTACGGGGCTGGTGGACGACCAGGTCGGGCCGGCTGCTGGCACCGCGGACCTGCTGGTACACGTGTGCTTTGACCAGTTGGGGATCGTCGGCCAGACCGACCAGACCCGCCAGGGCACGCAGAGACCTGAGCGGCCTAGCGCCGAGGCCATAGACCCCACTGGGTCCAGCAGGAACTTCAGGTAGTGCCCATGGTTGGTTTCCCGGCGCTGCTCCCGAAGGTTCTCCGCGCGCTCGGCCCGCGTCCGCCGAGCCTGGACCGGAGCAGGGCCGGCACCGCAGCCTCGACCTCCGTCTAGCGACTATTGCCAGCGGTGGCACCCAGGCCCCGTGCGCGGAGCTGTCGCTCTCGGGAGCGGCCTGTCGTGCCGCAGGCGGCGCTCACGCCTGGTCCTGGGTGACGTGGTGGATGGCGGAACGGATTGTCAGGTCCGTGATGTTCTCGCCGGTCAGCTGGCGATAGTGACGGGCCGACAACGGGAAGCGGCGCAGCACGCCGGCGACCCCGGCGGCGGCGTTTCCTTGGAGGGTGCGCAGCCATCGCAGGGTAGCGTCCTGTGGGGTCCACTGGTCGACGGTCTCGTCCCATGAGCACAGTGCGGTGGTGGCTTCGGTGAGCAGGTGCAGGTTGCCGACGTCGGCGGCGGTTCGTGCGGTGTCGAGGAGCCAGAGCATCACGCGGTCGATGGTGGCGAAGCTGGGCCAGGGGTCGGTGTGCCGGTGGGAGGTCATCGCCTGCAGCACGGCGCTGGCCCGGCTTGGGTTGCGTAGCAGTGGGGGGCCGGGGTGCTCGAGTTCGGTGAGGACCTCGAGGTAGAGCTGGGTGTCTGCGGGGTTTGCGGCGGCCAGGTCCAGGAGTTCATCGGCCGCGCCCGGGGTGTCGGTGTTGGCTTCGGTGAGCAGGCGTTGGGCCCGGATGGTGGGCAGTTCGCGGGCGGCGGTGGTCTCGCGTTCGACGAGGTGGAGGAACGAGGCGATGTCCTGGGGACGGTGGGTGGCGTCGAGTTGGGTGGCCTGCTGGACGATGTGGCGCCACGGCCCTGTTGCGGGGAGGAGGGGCACATTTGTGCGGGGATCCTCGCCGGTGAGGGCCCAGCCGATGACCTGGCTGAGGCCGTAGATGTCGCTGGCCGGGCCGGCGTCGTGGGCGCCGGTGGGATGGCTGAGTTCGGGTGCGGCGAAGCCCGGGCTGCCGACGCCGAAGCGGGTGCGGTCGGGGCTGGTGGTCTGTCCTCGGGGCCGGCGCACCAGGCCCCAGTCGGCGAGCCGCCAGCGCCCGTCCAGGAGAAGGATGTTGGCGGGCTTGACGTCGCGGTGGACCCAGCCGTGTGCGTGGGCGGCGGCGAGCGCGGAGGCGACGGCGTCGACCAGGACGCGCAGTTGGGCGGGGTCGCGGAGTTCTGTCCAGCGTTCCTCCGCTGTCGCTTCGGCAAGCGGCATGATGAACCAGGAGTGATCGGCCGCGGCGTCGAGGACCGGCATTACGTGCGGGTGGCCGCCCAGGCGCCGGCCGATCTCAATCTCCCTGGCCATCCGCGCCACCGCGTTGGGCACGTTGGAGCCGCGCCGCTTGAAGGCGACCTCGACTCCGGTGGGCTTGTGGGTGGCGCGGGCGACGTCGCCTTGTCCGCCGACGCCGATCAGGTTGGCTGGGCGCCGGTAGTGCCGCTTGTTCCCGGCCGCGAGTTCGGCTACCGCCCGGTACGGCTCCCTGCCCGGCCGCGGCCCGGCACCGTCCCCGCCCGCAGCGGTGGCGGGGAAGGTCGTGTCGTGGGGCAGGCCGGTCAGGCTCAGCAGCACCGGGACCTGATCGCCCGGCACGCCGGGGAGCATGCCGAGCAGCAGTGCCTCGCCGTTCCCGTCGGCGGCGAGACCCGCGGCGGTCGCCAACGGCAAGATTGCGAGGGGGTCCGGGGTGGCGGTCCTGGTGGCGGTGTTGATGTGGTGCAGGGCGAGGGCGGTTCCCGACCCGTCGGGGGAGGCGGTGACGGCGCCGGCCGGGCCGGCGGGCAGGGTGTGGGCGGGGTAGGGCGCGTGGGAGGGGATCCAGTCGGCGCGGGTGCCGGCGTCGGTGCTGACGGCGAGGTCGACCACCGCGTGATGGCCACCGGCCGCCAGGAGGAAGCGCCGTTGGCTCAGGCAGAGTGCCGAGCGAACCGCGGCGTCGAACGTGATGGGGTAGCGGGCCTGGCTGCCGGCTGCGGGCCCGATCCAGGTGAGGGCGAGTGTGCCCTTGCCAGTACCGAGGGTGGCGCCGGAGCCGGAGAGCACCCACACCTCGTCTCCGTCCCCGGCCAGCAGTCGCGCGCCCGGCGGGAACCCGCCCGCGAGCGCGGTGAGTGTGTGCTCGTGCCAGCGCAGTGCCGCGCCGCCGCGCAGCACCAGGAGGGAGCCGTCCTCACGGGGCAGGACCGGGCCGTCGCAGCCTGGCAGCGGCAGGTGCCAGCGGGTGGCGCCGGTGCGAGGGTCGACGTCGACGACCCCGTCGTCGACCGTGATCAGTACCTGCCCCTGCGCGGTCACGGCCAGGCCAGTGGGAGCGCGCCCCTCGAGGCCGCCTGCCAGCAGCGGGCGCACCTCCACGGACCCGGGCCCGCTCAGCGGGGCCGAGGTGAAGGGAACGAGGAGGTCGCGCCGTCGTGCGGTCGGTTCCATCGGTTCGGGGACGGCCGGGACGGTACGGGGCAGGAGAAGGTCGGCCAGCGCCGGGTGGAGGACACAGCGGCGGAACGCGGCCCGAATGAGGCCCGCCAGTGGCGTCACCCCGCACACGGCCGCCTCAAGGTGGGCGCGGTCCAGGACGATCACACGCTCCGCGAGGTCGCCGAGGAGCTGCGCGGCCCGGTCGGCCGCATATCTTGCCTGCGGTGCGGTACACAGCAGTACGTGGCGTACTCCAGGGGAAGCGGCGGCGGTCTCGGCGAACCGGGCACTCACCTCCTCGATGGCCCGTGGTCCGGCGCCGCTCACCAGCAGCACGTACTCACGGTCCTCGTACTCGAACGCGGCCCGCAGCCCGCCGACGGGGTCCCAGGCGACGTCGCACTCGACGTCCGAGACCTCGACCAGGCGCCGCACCACCGCCGTCAGCACACGGTGTTCCTTTCCCGCCGGTGCCGTGCGTTGCCGCCAGGCCCCGTAGGTGACTGGGAGGTCCTGTGCCGTGCCCGTGTTCATTCCCATGCCTCCCGCCCCGCCCTGCTGGTGACTCACCGGTGGCTCCCGGCACCCCAAGCCCCACATTCTGGCCCACCGGCGTGATGCGAGTCCGGATCAGGGCCATCCGCGAACGCTCAGGGCGCCGCCGCCGGTTCAACCGCGGACACACCAACGTCACAATCATCGACCCCAACGTCACCGTACCGACCGCTCCATCACTCGAAAGGGTGAACTGTGCCAATGGGCGGCACGAGCAACGGCAGGATGTCGCCATGCGATCGATGATCCCCGGGACCACCGTGCCCAACTGCTGCTCCAGGTGCGGCCGAAGCCGGGAACGGGCCGACAACCTCGCCGTGTGGAACGACGTGTGGAAGCGCGGGGTCCTGACGGGCTACATCTGCCCGGGCTGCCAGACGAGCGAGGAAGCGGTCGAAGCGGCGGTCAACGCCACCCTGGTCGACTACTCGATGGCCCGCATCGGCATGGACGGCCGTGCCCGGAGCATCATGCCGGGGACCTGGCACACCGTGTCCGCCATCCCGCACACGACGGACCTCGCGGACCCGACCGTCCATCTGATGGTGCAGCAGATCGACCGCGAGCTCCGGATCGCCGTCGCCGGCCACGGCGACGCGGACCTCGTAGCCGCGCTCGCACCCGGCATCTGCTCCTCTGTGGCACGGACCGCCCTCGAACAGGCCGGCGACCACGGCCTCCACTGGAACACCCTGCCGACGAACCAGCGCCAGCTCCTTCACATCCCCTCCCCGGAGCCCGGCCGGCCTGAAGTGGACCTGGCGGCGCTGATGCTGCGTACCCGGGCCGAGGACTGGGAGTGGGACCGCACCTACACGCGCGTCGCACCGCGCCGGCCCGTCCCGGACCTGACCGGCCTGGTTGCCACCGACATCAGCGACCTGCGCTGCAACCTCGTCGCCCCTTCCGCGTTCACCGACCAGTCCGACCTCAATCCGGCCCGGCGCCTGTCCCAGGTGGTCGCCGCGACCACGACCACCGCGGCCTACCTGGCTGTCGACCACTCCCACTTCATCCCGACCGAGCTGGCACTCGACGTCGCGACGACCGCCGCCCTGGACGCCGAGACCTTCGCGGCCCTGCGTCTGCCGGGCCCGTGGTCGATGGTCATCCACGAACCGATCCCCGTCTCCACCGTCCAAGCCGGGGACGAGGAACTCGAGGCGGTGATGGACTCCGGCGTGCTCATCGGTACGCAGCACGCCGTCCTCGGCGCGGTCCTCGCCGCGCACGACGACGGCACCCTCGACACCACGTTGGGGCTGGTGCTGACCACCCACATCGACAACCAAGGCCGACGTCTGCGGCAGCTCCAGCCCGCCGCGTTCGGGGACCATCCGGCTCCTCGCCAGCTACGCGGCCCAGCTGGCCTTCGCCAACTGGCGCGAGCCCGAAGCACCGCCGCAGCAGACCAGCGGCAAGCCGGGCTCGGTGAAGGGTCCCAAGCGCCTCGCCCGTGATCCCGCCGCCCGGTCCGGCGCCCTGCACCGCATGCGGGTCCTGGACACACACCCCCGCCCGCAGTGGTCCGGCCGCAGCGTAGCAACCCCGGCGCCGGCAGCGAGCTCACCCACCGGTACTCGCGGCGCGCCTACTGGAAGCCTGGCTCGGGTCGGCATTCGCGACGCGGCGGGCCGCAAGGTCGGCCCCGTCTACGGGATCCCGCGCGAGCGCCTTGGCGAGTACGAGGGCGTGACCTTCCGCCGTGAACGCGTCTGGGTCCGCAGCAGCACCGTGCGATCCGACCTGTCCGCCCCGCACGATCGCAGGATCTACGAGCTGGAGAACCCAGCCCGCCCCGACGTGCCGTGAACGCGCCGCTGTACGGCTACGCGGTTTGCAGGGGCGGGGGTGTGCGCGGTGCGGTGGCTAACCCGGTGTCCGGGTCGGTCGTCCAGTGGGCCAGCTGCCAGTGCTCATGCACCCACAGGACGACCTGGCGCCTGGCGCCCGAGGCCGGGCGGACCAGGCGCCACTGCGAGCGGCCGCCGCCACGGGAGAGCGCGAGGACGTCCCGGCCGACGGCCAGCGGGGCCAGCAGGTTGGCGTGCTCGGTACGCAGGTGCACATCCGCCGTTCCCTGCGGGGCATCCGGCGGGGCAGGGACACGCGAGGCGATTACTCGGTAGGGCAGGCCGCCCCGGTCGGTGCCCGCGCGGGTCACCGTGCCATGCACCGCGACGGGGAGCCCGTCGGAGCCAGCGGCCCGTCCGTACAGGCCGGCCAGGGAGTCCGGATCGGGTCCGTAGCAGAAGTCGCTCCAGGCGACGGTCCGCTGCTGGTAGCGCAGCTCGAACAGGGCGAGCAGATCGCTGCGATGGAGCTGTACGAGCTGGGCGACCTTCGCCGCTGCGGTGACAGCTGTGGTCAGCGAAGGCCGACAGGTGTGAATGCGCAGCGCCGCCCCCGCACCCTCCTCGGGGCCCGGCCCGGGCAACGGGTCACCAGGCTTTGCCGGGATCTGGTCGGGGTCGGGCAGGACCAGGCAGCCTGCCGCCGGGCAGGGACTGCACGAGATTCTCGGAGTCCCTGGCGATGTGGGCGAGCCAGCGCGCCCCTGTGGTTGGCGCCGCGCAGGGTCGATGGGCTGGAAGTACATGAAGCCCCAGCCGGTCGTGTCCTCGGGCATTGGGGAGCGGTTCTTCAGCGAGGGCATCCAGACCTCCAGCGACGGCAGGTCCTTGGTGGCGATCCGCACCTCGTAGCCCTTGCGGGGCCGCTTGGAGTAAGCGTTGGCCAGCGGGAACCGGTAGGCCGTCACGATCTCGGACGGCACCTGCAGCACCGCCAGGTCGGCGGCGTTGAGCCCAGGAACCCAGACAGCGGCGTGGGCAGGGCCTGCTCGAACTCGGCTTCCCCACTTGAGGTTCGGCCCTGGCACCCACACCATCTGACTCGGCAAGCGCCCGCACCCCGTCCCGCTGGACCCTGGACGGTGCTGCAGCGATGCCTCACCCACCGGGCAGCCTGGCCGACGGACAACCCCCACGGCGTCATCACCAAAGGCGCGGGATCAGGCGGCGGGGCTGCCAGGGATCCGTCAGTCGACGCAGCTGGGGCCTGCGCGGCATGGCCTGACGGGCTTGTGGGATTCCGCTGGGCGGGAACTCGACCGGCCACTTCCCGTAATACGGGTTTCTCTGCCTACTTTCGTCCCTCCGGAATGCACCCGGTGGCGCCAGTAGCTAGCGTCCTCGACGAAGCGCAAATTCTTCGGCGTCCGGCCCCGCGGAATCGCCCCGCTGGGCCGGGCCGACCAATTGCTGCTCTGACGCGAGGAGGGGTTGTCCGTCGTGGACTGGCTTCATTTCAAGACAGCCGAGTTCGCCGCGCAGGAGCGCATCCGCGAGGCGGAGCGCGCACGGCTGGCCGCGGAGGCGTGGCGAGGGCGACGCCGCCAGCGGATGATGAAGCGGTCCTGGCGACGCTCAAGGCCACCCCGCACACTGCCTAGTCCAGTTCGCGCCAGGCCCTTTTCCCGTCTCCCGAAACTTTGAGGGCCGGAGTAAACGACGCCTCGCAAAATCCGGCCCCAGGGACAACTATGTCTACAAACCTTTGGCCCGAGAAGGGCGATCCTATTCAAGCCGATCCGCCCGCTGGACTTCGTGCGGTGCTGGCGGTCCCGCATGTTCCGCACCTGCTCCTCACTTCGCTCATCGGCCGGCTGCCGGTGGCCTCCGCGCCCCTGGCGATCCTGCTCTGCGTGGTCGCGGGAGGAGGCGGCTACCTGTGGGCCAGCGTGGTCGCGGGCCTCTACGGCCTCGCGGCGACGATCGGCCAGCCTTTGCTCGGCCGACTGGTGGACCGTCAGGGCCATCGCTTTGCGTTGGTAGCCGCCGCGCTCACCTCCGCGGTGGCCATGATCTCCCTGGCCGTGCTCGACCCCCACCAGCGACTGCTCACGGTGATGGCGGCCGTCGCCGCCGGGTTCGCCACACCACCCCTGGAGGGGGCCCTGCGTGCACTGTGGTCGGACACCGTCCCGCAGCGCCTGCAGCCCGCCGCGTTCTCCCTCGACGTCGCCGCACAGTCGCTGCTCTTCGCACTCGGCCCGCTCCTGGTGAGCGCGACCGTGTCACTGTCAGGCCCTGGGACGGCGCTGACGCTGATCGCTGCTCTCGGAGTCGCGGGGACGTGGGCGATGACCACGTCGAGGCTTTCCCGAACCTGGCAGGCGTGTCCGGCCGGAGCGGCGAACTGGAGCGGTCCGCTGCGCTCTCGGGAGCTGAGGGGCATGGCCGCTGTCCTCCTGCTGGTCGGCGTGGCGTTGGGTGCTCAGGGGGTCGCGGGGACGGCCTGGGCCGACCGCCTGGGCGTGAGGACCAGCGCGGGCGTTCTCCTCGGAGCGTTCAGTGCAGGCAGCTGCCTTGGGGGTCTGGTATTCAGCCGAAGGCGTGAGAGCAGGATCGGGGAGCGGACCCTGGTCGGGCTGGCGGGCGGATTCGCCCTCGGATGGGCCCCACTGGTGGCCGCACCGTCCAGCCTGGGGTTGATGGCCCTGTTCGCCCTTGTGCCCGGTCTCTTCCTCAGCCCGTTGCTGGGCACGGTCTTCGAGCGCGTCGGGAGGTGCGCCGACCCGGCTTGCCTGACAGAGACGTTCAGCTGGCTCGTGGCAGCGGTGGGCATCGGCGGTGCGATCGGCACGGCTCTCGCCGGCCCGCTGGCCGACCGCCACGGAGCCTTCGCCTCCTATGCGCTGGCCTTGCTCGCGGCAGTGTCCGGACTCGCCCGCCTCGCTCTCCACCTCGCCGGTGCTGCACGTCCCGTGCGGAACGTCGCCCGACCCGCTTGATCATCAGATTGGAGAGATGTTGGCCAGCACGGAACACTGCAGTCGGCAGCCGTCCGACCTGCGGACTGTGTCCAGCCGACTGCACTCTTCCGCGCGGCACTGAACTACCTACTGCACTGTTCCCTGCGGTACTGCACTCTTTGGTGCCGCTCGACAAGGAGAACCCGCACACATGACCATCCGAAGGCATTGCGTCTGGGACTGGAACGGCACAATCCTCGACGATAACCAGGCCCGCCTGATCGCCGTGAACGAATCCCTGGCCAGGCTCCAGGCCGCGCTGATCGATATGGAACAGTACCGTGACACCTACTGCGTGCCGGTCCCCGACTTCTATGCACGGATCCTCGGCCGACAGCTGAGCGTCGCCGAATGGCGCGCCGCCGATGACACCTACCAGGCCAGCTACCGGCACCACCTACCGCGCGCCAGCCGGCTCACGAACGGGGCCCGCGCCGCGCTGCTGTCGTGGATCGCCCGCGGCGGCACCCAGTCCCTGCTGTCGCTGCACACGCACGAACACCTCCTCACGGAACTCTCCCACCACGGCGTCGGCACACTCTTCCGTCTCACCGAGGGCCGCCGGGGCCCCACCGGCGGGACCAAGGTCGCGGCCATGCGGAGGCACGTGCAAAACCTCGGCCTGCCGACACGGGAGATCGTCGCCATCGGCGACGCCGCCGACGACGCCCTGGCCGCCGAACAGGCCGGTATCGCCATCGTCCTGTACGCAGGGGGATCCCACTCACGCGCCGCACTCGTCGCGACCGGCGCACCAGTGGCTGACACTCTCGCGGAGGCGATCGCCCTCGCCGCGGCCCGGTACCCGGCGCGGACCCCGCCGATGACCAAGGTCGGCGCCGCCGCCTGAGGCAGGACGGGCCGACCGGCGCCCGAACGTCTACGGCCCGCCGCAGCCTCAGCTCCAGCCCCCACTCGGACCGATACCTCGAAGGACGGAAACATGACCATCACCGCCTCCCTGCGATCCTTCGCGACCACGACCACTCGCAGGCTTGCCGTCGGCACGGCCGTCCTGGCGGTCGCCGGCACCAGCCTGATCACCAGCGCCGGAGGTGCCCAGGCCAATCCGATCGTCGGCGACAACCCCACCTGGATCAACGGGTGGAGCACCTACAGCGACCCGTACCGTTGCAGCACCGGAAGCGACTCGGCGACCTTCTGGTGCCTCTACTACAACTCCGGAGCCGAGGGCGCCGTCTACAAGTCCAACTACCAATACGACCGCATGAACGCGCCCTACGCCGTCTTCCAGAGCGACAGGTACGGATCGCGGGGCGCCGGCCAGCGCACGTGGCACAACGCGGCCAGCGTCGAGAACCCCACGAGCTGCAACCTCGGCGTCTCCACCCAGGCACCGATGCTGGGGGACACGAACTGGGTGCCGCCGATGCGAGGTGGCAACCTCACCAACGCCGTCAAGAACAAGAACGAAGCCGCCGGAGTGTACTGCGACTAGCGTCCGCGTCCCGACGGGCGCCCCGCGGGGAGCCGGGACGCCAGGACGCTCCGGGCCCCAGCACCCGATCCGCACCGCGACTCCGCCGAGGACCGGCAACCGTCCCACCCCAGGATGGTCCTCGGCGGCACCGCTCCCACCGTGCCGGAGAACTGTGAAAACCCATCAGCGAACCACCGCGGTCGTGCCGGCCACGTGCCTGAGCGCACGCGGCCCGTGGACTGGCCCAGTCCTGCGAAGGACGACGGCAACTACGCTCGTACTCGTCGTACTCGTTATGCTCGCGGGCTGTACAAGCACGAGCCCGGGCCCAGCCCCGTCCGGCCCCGTTCCAACACCACAGGCCACCAACGGAGTCAACGGCCTGCACCTGCCGATCGAGACCTACATGCTGACGCCACGACAGTCGGCCGACAACGACTGGGTGCGCAAGGCCGCCACCAGCGCGTGCATGAGACGTTTCGACCAGGACTACCCGGTCCCCCCGCAGCCGGCCGCCGACAGCACCGCACAGCAGACGTACAGCGTCCTGATACGCCGCTACGGCCTCGCTGACCTGCAGACGGCCAGGACCTGGGGATACCACCTCCCCCGCAGCGACTCCGGCGACGCAAACGCGGCCACCCAGCCGATCACACTCGGGCAGATGAGCGAAAGCGCCAGGACCGTCCTGACCGCCGTCGACCCCAGGACCGGAGCCAAAGTGGCCGAGTTCGCGGGCAAGGCACTGCCCGAACGAGGCTGCCAGGCCGAGCTCGAGCGGCTGATGCCCACCGCTGCTGGCGGCCCCGGTGGGCCCGCCAGCGGGGGAGAGGGGATCGTCACCGACATCAAGGCCCAGACGTTCGCGGAATCCCGAACCGACGCCAACGTGGTGGCTGCCAACGCCGCGTGGTCCTCCTGCATGAAGTCCCGCGGCTACGACATCAGCGACCCCCTCCACCCGGCGGCGAATCTGTCCTCGGTCGACGACCCGGCGCCCAGCGCCGAGGAGATCGACCAGGCCCAGGCCGACGTCGCCTGCAAGCACGACACCAACCTGATCGGTATCTGGTTCGCGGCCGAGTCCGACCGCCAGAACACACTGATCAACCGTCACGCTGACGATCTCGCCAAGGTCAAACGGGCGCTCGACACCGAAGTCGCCCAGCTCACCGTACTGCGCCACCGCGACTGGCACGCCGGCCCCCCGCCCGCATCCTGACCGGTTGCCGCCGAACGGAATCACCGTCATCACCGTCCCATCCATTCCTGTTCGCCGGAGGCGACATGAGATTCGACATCACACACCGCGACAACCTGGAACTGGTCTCCATCGCGCCCGGCATCACCGCCCGGCGATTTCCCTCCGGCCCGGACGGAGCGGCCGTCCTCCAGGTCGACTTCACCGCCGGAGCGAAGTGGCCCAGCCTCGACGTCCACGACCATCCCGAGATCATCTTCGTTCAGTCCGGCAACTTCCACGACGGCACCCGGATTCACGGCGAGGGCACCTACATCTACGGACACCCCGGCAGCGAGCACTACCCCCAGAGCGCCACCGGCTGCCGCCTGCTGGTCATCCTCCCGAACGGCGACGCGGCCGCCGCCGCATGAACACCCTGGGCCCGCCCACGACCTGTCACACAGACCGACGATGACCCGCACCGCCCGCACCTTGCGGGACGGGAACGACTAGGTGTGCCGTCTCATGAGGTTGGTGCCGCCGTAGCGATCAGCCGGTGGTCGGCGGCGCCTCCTCGGTGGCCGCCGGACTGGGGGTGCTGTTCGGTCTGCCGGGAAGTTCGTTGGTGTCTGCGACGAGCCAGTGCAGGAATCCGATGATGTGCGCGTTCATGTCCGATCCGACGCCGGCGACGGCCGTCTTGGCACGCTCGTGTAGGTCGGGGTCGGGCCGGTAGACCGCGGCGGGGTTCCTGTGCTGGCTTGGCATGGAATCAGCATGTCATGGTGGCTAGCCACCTAGAGCAGGGGGAATGCGATGCGACCACCGATGGCGTACTACGGGGGCAAGACGACGACGGCCTCCCGGATCACGGAACTGCTGCCCGAGCACGGCCACTACGTCGAGCCATTCGCCGGCTCGCTCGCGGTACTGCTGGCGAAAGCGCCGAGCCGGATGGAGACGGTCAACGACTTGGACGGCGACCTGATGGTCTTCTGGCGCGTTCTGCGCGACCACCCGGCCGACCTCGCCCGGGTCTGCGCGCTGACCCCGCACTCCCGCGCCGAACACGCCGCGTCGTACGGCGACCTGTCCGGCCTGGACGACCTGGAGCGGGCCCGCCTGGTGTGGGTGCGCCTGACCCAGGGGCGCACCGGGACGATGCGCAAGACCGGCTGGCGCCACTACGTGGACGCCGGCACCTCCAGCTCCTCGATGCCGCGCTACCTCGCCGGCTACCTGGAGCGGATGCTCCCGGCCGCCGAGCGCCTGGCGGGCGTCTCGTTGGAGTGCCGCCCCGCGCTGGACCTGATCGCCCCCTATGGGCGCCACCGCTCCACCCTGCTGTACGTCGACCCGCCGTACCTGGGCAGCACCCGCGACCGCAACTACCGGCACGAGATGACTGGCGAGGGTCCTCACCGCGAGCTCGCCGAGGCCCTGCACGGCTGCCGCGCCACCGTGGTCCTGTCCGGCTACGCGAGCGAGCTCTACGACACCGACCTGTACGCCTCCTGGCACCGCTACACCCTGGAGACCGGCACCAGCCAGGGCGGCCAGTGGTCCGCCCGAACCGAAGTCATCTGGTCGAACCGGCCACTGCGGACCGACACCCCGCTCCCGCTCGACCTGGGTAACGAAACCTCCGCCGAAGGCACCCCGAAAACGGCGGCCCGTAACGAAACGCCGTGCGAAGCCGAGGACTGCGGACTGCCGGTCCGTCAGCCCACCACCGACCGACGGCGTCGCTTCTGCTCGACGGCCTGCCACGTCGGCAACCACCGCAGCACCACGGCGGCCACACCGGCCGCCTGACCTGCCATCAGCGCCAGGTGTCAGTGCCGGCCGGCCCATCGCCCGCGTTGCCACCGAAGCCGGCATCTCCCGGCGCTGCCTGGCCAAGTGGTACGCCCGCTGGCAAGCACACGGCGAGGACGGACTGCTCGACCGCTCCTCCCGCCCCGCAGCCAGCCCCGCCCGCACACCCGACGACATCGCCGGACCTGGTCGAGGCCCTGCGTCGCCAGACCAAGTACGGGCCCGCCCGCCTGGCCGCCGACATGGAACGCCTGCACGGCGTCACCCTCGCCCCGACCACCGTGCACCGCATCCTCGTCCGCCGCGGACTCAACCGCTTGCGCGACCTTGACCCGCCCACCGGCGGGAACCTTCGCCAGGTCATCCGTTACGAGCACGACAAGCCCGGCGACTTGATCCACGTTGACATCAAGAAGCTCGGGCGCATCCCGGACGGCGTCGGCTGGCGGATGCACGGCGTCGGCACCGACGCCGCCCGTGCCTCCAAGCGCACCGGTCCGGGGGCCGGGAAGGTCGGTTACACCTACCTGCACTCCGCGCTCGACGACCGCTCCCGCCTCGCCTACACCGACGCCCTGGAGGACGAACGAGCCATCACGGCGGCCGCGTTCTGGCACCGCGCGGTGGCGTTCTTCGCCGAGCACGGCATCAACCCGATCCGGCGCGTCCTCACCGACAACGGCGCCTGCTACCGCTCCCAGCTCTGGGCCGACGCGCTCACCGCCACCGGCACCACACACAAGCGCACCCGGCCGTACACCCCGCGAACCAACGGGAAGGTCGAGCGGTACAACGGCACCCTCGTCCGCGAGTGGGCGTACGTCCGCGACTACACCTCCGAGCACGAGCGCCGCGCGGCGCTCACCGACTTCCTCAACTACTACAACCACGAGCAGCCGCACTCAGCCCTCGGCGGCCGGCCGCCGGTCAGCCGCACCGCCGGCAGCGACTACCGCGTCACCGCCGACCAACCGCCCGCGCCGCTGCCGGTCTTCCCGCAGCAGATCACGTTCGAGGACGCCGTGGAACCAACGTCCTGAGACACCACGACTAGGGACAGGCCTGTTCCCGGACCCGACGGCCGCCAGCGGAGCCCGGCCGCCAGCTGGGGTCTCGCGGATCGACACGGCCACCATCGCAAAGACCCTGAACGATCTGAGCGGCCCGGTACCCCGGCGGACCGCGACCGACGAAGGACCAGGCCGTGCCCAGGCACCATGCTGGGCACGGCTTCGTCGTAAGAGGACACCCGGCGATGTCCACAGCCCTGCGGCCCCGCACACCTACCCGCCGGCGCAACGCTAGCGCCCGCCACCGCGACGCCTGGGCTGCCGAGCGCCGCGAACGCTCCCGCATCCGCTGCGACCGGCATCCGCCGGGGCGGACGCGCCATCCATCACTGACCCAGCGTGACGCCAAGGTCAGAATCCTCGGAACACCCCGTCATCATCGGCAGCTTGAGTGAACTCCGCGAAGTCCATATTGGAGATCGACAGGTTGTTCTCGATGCTCCACAGTTGCCGTGCCACGACGCGGATACGATGTCCGCGGTCCGCGCGCAGATTCACCACGAGCAGGGGTTGTTCCTCTGAGGCCAGGGCCACCGTGTCTGCCAGGACGAGGAGTGGGTGCCGGTAGCCGACGGGCAGGAGTGCCAGTACTTCCTCAGCAGCCGCACCCGCGAACTGGCGGGAGTCGACGAGTTGGACGGACGCCAAGAAGCCGTTCTCGCCGGGTGGGGACAGGGTCCTTCTCAGGGCCTCCCATGCGGCGCCACTGGAGAAGTCGGTACGCACAACCAGCGCATCCGAACCGCAGGGCAGCTCAGTCATGCGCAGACACTACCTCCAGCCGGGCGAGTTCAAGCGGTCACTGCACAGGGCCCGGGCGATCGCATCCTCCTGTTTGCCGCAAGGACCGGATGCCGTGTGTGCGCGTCGAAGTTGGTCGGAGCGGCGGGCCGTGCACAGCACGGTCGGCCCCCGGCCCAGGGCACTACCGGAGATTCCGTCGAACCTGTGGACGGGGGCGGGCACCCCGCGGCCGTGGCCCGCACAGCGTTCGCGGCGTACTCCCAGGGCAGGCAGCGTAATGCCCCTGAGATCAGACACGCGTATCCACACGCTCCGACCTGTGACGCCTCGGCGCTCACCCGGTTCGCGCATCGCCTTCGGACATGGGCGACCCCCCCTTGACTCGCTCCCGCAGCTGGCTAGATTCCCCTCGCGCCGCATCCGAGCCGCCAGCGTTCGGGCAGTGCGGCACGTTCCGTTGCGCACACGGTCTCGACGAGGCCACTACCGAATGAGGACCCATGAACAGCATCACGAGCCGAACGGCGGAGACCTACCTGGACAGCGTCGACGGCGCCCTGACGGCCGAGGGCCTGCGCCCTGCGGAGTTCACTGTGGACGACACCGACGAGCTCGCCGACGACAGCCTGACCGCGCTCCCCGGCGCGGTCCTGACCTGGCCGGCCGGCCATTCCAAGCTCGACCCCGAGCGCTTTCCCCACGGGGCCGTCGCCACCTGGAGCGCCATGGCGGGGTGGCAGGCCGCGGCATTGCGCCCCGACGGCACCAGCGACACACCCACCGGCCTTCCCCTGACCGCACTGGGCGAGCCGAACCGCGTCGTCGAAGTCATTACCCACGTACTGCTCGGCCGCAGTGCACCCGAGGGTGTCGACGGCTCCGAGCGGGCGCCGGCCGAGGCCGTGAAGTTCGGCCAGCCCCCCGGCGGCAGCGACCCGTCGGTCGACGGCGACGGACCCGCGTCCGACCCCGCACTGGCCACCCTCCGAGCCGAGATCTGGGGCCACTTCCACGGCGACCCCCAGGGCCGGGCCCAGGACGGCCGCTTCGCCTCCAGACTCTCCTTCCCCCTCGCCGGCGGAGGGCACTCCTGGAGCCAGCACGGCGTCCAGATCACCTACGGCGACACCTCCACCATCGCCGACCTCGACGGGTACAGCGACATCCTCGAGGACATCGCTAGCCAGTGCCCGGTGATCGAAGGGCCACTGGTCCTCAGCCTGTGACCGGCGCCGCGCCCTGATCCACGGCACATGCGCGCCTCCACAGCTGTACCCGGACGTCGAACGCCCCCTTGCGAGAACGGCGCCACCCGCCCCGGTCCGCCGAGCAAGGGGGACTTGACCTTCCGTTCCACCCAACGCCCCCGCTGGCCCCCGGGCACCGTCCGCCCCCGCACTCGCACGAGAAAGATATTGTCATGAGCGCAACACTCGCGGCGTCGCCGTTCCCCGCTGTATCCGACGTCGCCGACCTCTTCAACGACGACCCGCAGTTCGCGCGCATGATTCGCCGCGCCGAACTGCTCTCACACGCCCGAGCCCTGCCTCGCTGGCTCAAGGGCAACGCCGTCGACCTCGTGCTCGTCCTGCTGGCCGGACAGGACCTCGGCCTGAGCACCTGGGAAGCCATCAACAGCTTCTACCCCGACGACAGCCAGGACAGCGGCCTGGCCCTCTACGCCTCCGCACAGCGCGCCCTCCTGCACCGCGCCGGCTGGGACTGGCGGATCGTCGAGGCCACCGAGGAACGCTGCACCGTCGCTGTCACCGACCCGGACAAGCCCGGTCAGGGTGAGCTCTTCGCGACCTACACGATGCACGACGCCGTCGTCGCCGAGCTGACCAGCGGCCCGAACGCCGACTTCTGGCGCCGTTTCCCCAAGCAAATGCTCTACGCCCGCGTGACCACACTGATCGTCAACGCCCACGCCGCGCACGTCGTACGGGGAACTCCCCGCGGCTGGGGCACCCTCCTCACCGCCGACCCCGCACCACTGCCCATGGTCGCCCCCGGCCCCGACTCGCCGTCCAGCTCGCGCATCCCGGCCAGCACAACCACCACAGCACAGCCCTTCCAGGACCCGCCCCCCAGGCCCGACCTCGGCAATGAGACCCCGATCCCCGGCCCCGCCATCCCGCACACCCCCGAACCCGACCATCCCGCACCCGACGACCGGGCCACCACCGGCCAGCACGACCGACCAGCCCCGGAACCCCTCGCCCCGGCCCCACCCGCAGAGCCGACAACACCCCCGCAACCGGCCACAGGCCCACTCCAGGAACCCTCCGATCCCACCCCCGACCACCCCGACACGGGCCAGCCCGACGCCCCGGATCCCCGCACAACCGCCTGGGCCGTCCTACGCCGCCAGGCCGCGGTGCTCCGGCCGAACGGCGTCTACCAGATCCTCATGGGCAACGAGACCAGGACCAGGAAGGAAAAGGAGAGCGGCAGGCTCACCGACGACGACGAACAACTCCTCCACGAAGCGCAAAGGACCCTCGGCAACTCCCCACACGCGATCTACCGGCATCTGCGCAAACCCGACGCACCCTCCACCACCGAGCCCGACCACAGCCCGCCGACCCCGCTCCAAACCGCATCCCGGCCCCCCATGCCCAACCTCTGTAACTGCGAGAACACCACCACCAACACGCACCGCAGCGACTGCCCGGACACCACACCGTGAACCGCACCCAACTCGAAATCCAGCGCCGCCAACTGGAAGACGGACTCGCGGCGATGTTCCGCGACGCCACCGCCGCCAACCACCACGACCCCGGCACCCTGTCCATCTCCGGCCTCGGCGGATGCACTCGCCGCGCCGCCCACCAACTCGCCCACCACACCCCCACCGACGACCACTCCCACCACGAACAGCGCGCCACCCACCTCGGCCAGGCCATCCACGACTGGGCACTGCCCCGCCTCGCCGCCCAACTCGCACACAAGCTCACCCTCATCGAGTACGACGTCGTCCTCCCGGTACGAGGCCTGCAGATCCCCGGCAGGCTCGACCTCCTCACCCTCGCCATCGGCGGCGGCCTCCTCGTCGACCTCAAAACCCACGGCTACGACCAAGGCGACGACGGCGACGAACCCTCACGCACCCGCCTCCTACAGCTCTACGGCTACGCCACGGCACTGCGCCGCGCGGGATACCTGGTCCAGACAGTGGCGGTGATCCCGATGTCCCGCATCCACGGCGGAACCCCGGGAGTGTGGATCGGCGAGTTCGGGCCCAAACAGGAGGCCCTGGTCGACGCCCGCGTCCGGGACCTGCTGCGCCACGCCCAGGCGCCGGCTTTCGCGCCGCGCGACGGCCACCGGGGTCCGGGCCTGGACCTCGTCTGCGACTCCTGCCAGTACAGGTCGATGTGCTGGCCGGGCGCCGAGCCGGCGCAGGCCGAGGAGGTGCGCACCGACGCCGACGTCGTCGCGCACGCCCTCGGTTACGCGGAGGCCGCCGCACAGGAGAAGGCGTGGAAGAACGAGAAGAAGTACCACGCCGCGGCACTGGGCCGGAGGTCGGGCCGGTACCAGGCCAACGGGTTCGAAGTAGAGGTCAAGATCCACCCCGGAGGCGAGCGCCTGGACCAGCCCGCTGCGAAGGAGCTTCTGAAGACCAACAACCTGCCCGTCCCGACAACGAGGGACAGTGAGACCCGTCGCGCACTCGTCCACCGCAGGCCGCCCTCCTGAGCCCCACACTGCCCGCACGCACGCACCACCGCGAGGGCCTGCGGCCACACCCGCCCCGCCCGGAGCCTGGCGAGGCGCAGGCTGCCCGAGCCCCCGGCCCGCCGCGAGCGGGTCGGGTGCGGCGCATCAGCTGGCACCGACCCGCGCCCGGCCCGTCCCGCCGCGGCGGCGGTCCACCTCGCTCCCCGGCCGGAGCGCCCGCTGGGGGTATTGCCGCCTTCGCGGCACCATCCGCCGCCTCGCGTAGGGGAGTTGACCGGCCACCTGGAGGGCCTAACTTCACCGCCACCGCCACCGCTACGAAGTGGCGGGCGATGAAAGGCGCTGCTCTTTGGATCCGCAGTATCAGCACGTCGTGCAATTCAGCGGAGGAATCGCATCCTTCGCTACCGCCGTTCGCGTAGTGAAACGGCACGGTCCCGAAAGGACCACGCTCCTGATAGCCGACACAAATGCCGAGGACGAGGATCTTTGGCGGTTCGCGCAAGATGCCAGCCGGATTCTCGACATTCCGCTGGTGCGGGTCGCGGACGGCCGCGACCCGTTCCAGGTCTTCCATGACGAGAAGTTCCTCGGGAACAGCCGGTTCACCCCGTGCACCCGCGTCCTGAAGATCATCCCGTGCCTCAGGTGGCTCACCGAGAACGCTGATCCCGAGCAGACGACGCTCTACATCGGCATCGACGCCAGCACGCACGACCGCCGGCGCATCCCGCCGATCGCCACCAACTGGCGACCCTGGCGCACTGCCTTCCCCCTGTGCGAAGAAGGAGAGCCGGCGCTCACCAAGGAAGAACTTCTCGACGAAGCCAGAAGAATGGGGATCGAGCCGCCCCGGCTGTACGAAATGGGCTATACCCATAATAATTGTGGGGGAGCGTGCGTGCGCGCTGGAAAGGCTCAGTGGATTTTGACTCTCAAGACCTTCCCCGAGCGATACGCGATGGCCGAGGCGCAGGAGGAGGAATTCCGAAGGAAGAACGGGGACTATGCCATCTTGAAGGAGCAGAGAAACAGGGTGGTCTACCCGCTGACCCTCAGGGAGCTCCGAGAGCGCGAGCAGGCCCGCCAGGGTGCCAACTCCTGACCGCACCCACCCTGCGCCCCCGCCGCTGCAAGCGGCCCAGCCGCCGCGCCGACCAAGTCCCCGGTCGGTGCGGCGCGCCCCTTGCCCGGCCTTGATCGAACCAGGGTGACGGCGCCGGAGCCGGTGGCATCGGGGTTGGCCGGCTCCACGCCGTCGCTTCGGTGCGACCAGCAATCCGGAAGCCCCGCAACCGCCCCGGCATGACCCGCTGAGGCCGCCCGCTCGCGGCGTTCAACGGTTCAGGTCGGCCGGACCGCTCCCGCACGTCACCGGGCCCGCCGGCGTGACCGGCCGGCCTGGCCGGGACACGCCCTCGGCGGTTCGGAAAACAACCCGGCAACCCCCTTGAATCGCCCAGCCACGCCGCTAAGTTGACGCCGTCGGCCGACCTGGATGAGGCGTACTTCTCTCCCGCGACCGAGACCTGCCGTGCGTGCGATCCGCCGCAAGCGGCCCCCCTACTCTCCACCCGGAGCTACCCCATGCCCCGATTCCTTCGCCTCCTCTCTGCCCGTGCACGCGCCCCGCACCCCGACCGGCCGCAGAACCCGCCCACCGACGACCGGCCCCGTCGCTACACCGCTACCGTCCTGCTCAACGTGACCACTGGCCCGCGCGGCGAGGCCCTCCACCTCTTCGGCTACCAGCACGGCCAGCCGCTCGCTCTGGTGGAGGTCCTCGGCGACGGTCCACTGGTCCTGACCGTCGACACGAGCACCATCGACGCGGCGGCCAACTCCGTATTTATCATCGGCAACGGTTCCTTCGCCGACTCGCTCGGCCGAAGCTGGCCTGGCGGCGTCCGGTGGGTGTCCATCGGCGATGTCCTGCAGATCACTGATCCCGGCGGCGACGTCCACTACCTGGCTGTCGCCTCCGACACGCTCGATCCCGTCGACGCCCCGACCAACCTCGTGCCGCTGCTCGGCAGCACCGCCACGAGCCACCCGTAGACGCGACCGCCGCGGACTCACACCGGCCGCCCGATTGTCCTGGCGGCCGGTGTCTTCAGCCGGGCCCGAAGGAACCCCAGCACCGTCCCCGGGCCACAGCGACATCGCTCTGCCCCGGGCCCGACTGGCCGCAAGCGCGAAGACCAGCCCCGTGTGGTGACAACGCAAGCTCCTTCCCGCCGCTCGCAGGCGGGCGGAGGACCACGTCGAGTCCCTCCGCCCGTCGGCGGCCGATGTCCCATCGGCCCGGTCCAAGGCCGGTGCAGACACCGGCTGCGGGGGTCGGCTCATGACCTCCTCTCCAAACACCCCTTCCCCGTCCGCCGCAACGCATCGGTAGGCGTGGCGGCGGCGCCACCCACCGCCCTGACACTCAGGAGAACTCATGACCATGCCATCGCGTCGCCCGCACGCAGCCCGCGGATGCCTGCCCGAGCACGCCGATGTGGCCACCGTCCGATCCGTGCTCGACATCCTGGCCGGTGCCCGGATCCCCCGTGCCGACCTCGCCTCTGAGGAGGACCACCAGGCCGACGGCACCGGCTGCGGGGCCGGCGCCGTTGTGACCCCGAACGACCACCGCGCAGGGGTGACGGTGCAGTGGTACGAGGACGGAACCACCGATGAGGCCGGTCTCCCGACCCGCCGCGTGCCGACCGTCCGCGGCATGCGAAACCGTGCTCTCGACGAATGCGCCAGTCTGCTGATGGGCTTCGGCTACTCGGTGACCTCCTCGGCCTCGCCGCGGACCCGCACGAGGCGGGTGCAGTCCCTGCTCGTCTGCGGCGAACCGAGTGAACTGGCCACGACGGTGGCGCACGCCCTCGCCGCCCACGGCTTCGCGCCGGTCGGGGTGTTGCCGCTCTACTGGGACAGGCCGGACTGGTACCAGCTCGCGAGCGGGTCGGAAACCCTCAGTCTGAGCCTCTCCCACGCGACACCGGTGGAACGAGTTCGGGACGCGGTCGCCGCGCTTCGCGTGCGAGGCCTGAACGCCAACGAGGACCAACCCAGGCCGTACGGCAATGGCTACGGCATCCTGGTGCGCAAGGACAAGCGGCCCACCGGGGAACGCGACGGACTGCTCCCGGACACCCCCGAGTGTCGGGCGGCACGGGAGGTGCTGTGGCTTCGCGGCTTCTCCCGTGAGAACACCGAGCACGGGACGATCGGGCACCGGGTCTATCCGCAGCTGACCTCCGACCTGCGGAGCACCAGCACCGTTGGCAGCACCCCGGCCTTCGCACTCCCCGCACTGCACGACAAGGTGAGTGTCACCGCGCCGGACACCGCCTACGCGGAAGGGCGCGGCCGAGAACTGGCAACGGCACTGTCGGCCGCGCACGAAGAAGCGTTCACAGCGGTTGGCTGGCGGGTGGTCCGAGAAGACCCGATCACCATCACCGTGTGCCGGCGGCCCGCGTCCGAGGACGCGACCGAGCCGGACACGACACCCGCGGACGCTGAACCCGCGGCCTGACGGTTGCCCACCCGGGCACGCGTGCGCCGGGATCGGAACGGGCAGGCCCCCTTTGCGGTGCGCCACGCCGACAGCAGCGCACAACGGCTCAGCGCCACCTGCGGCCCAGCCGCGGAGGCCCTCCGGCCCAACGCAGTACCACCCTCTGCCGACCCCCGGCGCCCCGGACCGGACCCGGGGCGCCGGAGCGGTCGGTGCCCGCCCAGCGGCGAGCGGTCGGCCCGCGCCCGGGCCTCGACTTCATGCAAGCCCCGCAATCTGGGCACTCGCCGCGCTTGATCGGACGTGGCGTATGGCTACCTTCCGGTTGGGGGAGCGCCCCGGCGGCTGCACGACCAGCGAAGTCCCGCCGGGTCGCGCCGACCGGGCACCACACTCACCGTGCGCGGCCGAACGCCGTTGCCGACGTGCGTGCTGACCCTCACCCACATCCCCGCTTCGAACGGAGAGCCATGACCGCCCCACAGAACACCCCGGGATCCGCACCGCAGCCATGCTGCTTTCGGCGGCAACCTGCCTGTACTGCCTCTGCTTTAGCGACGTCCCGGAACCCGCGACGCACCTCCTGACCCACCACCCCCGCGGCGAGGTACTGACGGTGTGCGGCCCGTGCGCAGAAGATCCCTGGGTCCACAACGCACTCGAGGAGATTGCGCTGGCTGCCGCCGCCCCATTCCGTCTCACGGGCTGACCGCAGGCGCCCCCCGGGCGCAGCCGCCGCAAGCCAGCGGCGCCGCTCCTCGGCGTCGGACTGGGCGTTCGGCCCCCCCGAGCGGGGGGCACGCGGTCCCGCCACCCGCCGTCCATCAACGAGGGCAGTCTGCCATCACGCCCGTCCCGTAGCCGCTTCGGGACGGGCTCTTGGCGTGGTGTCGAACGGCGTGGCCGACTCCCTTGGGGGAGGCAGTTCAAAGATGCAAGTGTTGGTGACTTCGCTATCCGCCGACCGGGGGCGGACACAGTGCCCACCGTCCTGGGCAGCGGCGTCGGTGGAACGGGACTGGACAGCCCGGCCCGCCAGCGGCAACAGCGGTGCGCTACCACGGAGGTCGACTGCCGAGTCCGCGCGAGGACATACGGACGGCATACTTCCCAGCCCCGCTTCTGGAGGTTGACCGGAGAGCTGTCACGCCTAGCGTGCCCACAGGCGCCGGCTCGGTTCCGACCTTCTGATGCTCCTCGCCGACAGGCGCGCGAGCCATCCCAGCACGACCGCGCCCCGGCGCCCTCGCCCGACCTGCGGTCGACGCCGGGTCGACCGCCAATACCCCCTCAGGGAGCCAACCAGCCATGACCGATCCAATGAAGGCCGCGCGCAACCCTGTGGACCGGCTCGCAGGCCTCGCCGGCCGCTTGGGCGTCGACGCGCCACATCGCTGACGAGATCCACGAAGCTCTTGCCGCCTTTCACCTCGCCGACCAACACCTGGACGACGCAGAGGCTGAAGCGACACCCCTCACCGTCCGCTGGGGCGGGGAGGAGACGTGGAAGGAGCCCGGCCCGGACGGCACCACTGCGTGCGTTCCGCTCACCGGTCCCGGCGGAGTCCCCCTGGTCCTGCGCCTCGACGGTGAGGCACCGGAGGTTCTCGCCGGCATGCTCACTCTCGGAGACCTGCCGGTGGAGTTCGAAGACGAACCCGCCCGCACCGACCCTTGCCAGGCCACGGGCAGGGGAGGCCAGCACGACTACGACGTCACTGAGACGGCTTCCGTGCGCGGAGCCAGCCTTCTGGAGGCCGCCCGCGTGGCGGCCGAGGCGAGGCCGTGCTCCCACCCGCGCGACGTAGACGACCTCGGCATCGACGACCCCGCCACGGGTTCCACCACCATGGTCGACCTGGCCGCCGGCACCGGCCGGGCGGGCCCCCGGTCGCCGGACGTGGACGTGCTGCTGGTCGACCACCACCACGACGGGACCGAGATCCACGTCTTCGTCGACGGCGTCGAGACAGATCCCGAGGACTCCACCTCCGGTGCCGCCTTCCACATCGTCGACCCCGGCTGTGAGGAGGACACCCCCGACCACGAATGGTTCCTCGCCCAGGTCACCCACCAACCGCGCACGCCGGCCGCCGTACGGGCCTTCCTCGGCACTGTGGCCAGGCGCTACCACCGCTGCGATGAGGCCTGCAGGCCCCAGCCCGGTATCAGGAGCGGGGCTGACCAGTGAGCACGACCCACTGATCACACCTCACCCGGGTATCCCCGCCCAGAGGCAGGCCGGCGATACCCGCCCCAGAGCCCACGGCTCCGGTACCCGGCGGCCTGCGGGACGGGACCCACTCGCCGGGACGTCGTCGGCGCCCGCGCGGTGCTGGCCGACTCAAGCACCGTCGCAGCCGCGCCCACCGGCGCACCGCCGCAGCCCGCCCCCGGTCCAGCAGTGCTTGGGATACGGGGTCTGGCTCTTGCGGGACACCTACCGGGACGCCCGCTGCCTTGCCCACGGGCACGGACACCGTGCTGGCTACCGGCGTGCCACACAGTCCGCCGCCCGCCGCCCGTTCGTCGAGCAGCAACTCGACCAGGGCACCGCCTCGGCCGAGCCGACGAAGGACGGCACCTGGTCCTCGGACGACATAGCCACCACGAGCGGTCCGGCCGCACACAGGCGGCCGGACCACTCGTGCTACCGCGATCCGCCCTCCCGCGCAGCCGCTCCACCGCGTCGCCCCACTGTTGAACCCCCAGCGCTATAGCCGGCCCCGCCTCTGCCCGCCACCTTGGCGCGATTCCGGGGGAACCGCGCCGCTGGCTCACCCCCATCCCGTGGAGAGCGGCCGGCCGCGACACCGTTCGGCAGTCCGTCCGCAACCCAACCGGCGGCAGCGGTGGTCGCGTGCCGACCAAGGGACGGCCCACCCGTCCACTCACCAGGATGGGGACGGGAAGCGGTCGGCCGGGCGGCCGCCGCCGCTGCCGCTGCCGTTCTGCAACCAGAGCCAGGCCGGTCGGGGGTTGATTCCCGAAATCGCGCGCCTACGTTCCGGGGTGGCCCGAGTACGGCCTTCAATCCCGCATCCAACGTCACCCCCCGCCCGCGCCGTCCCACCCCTGCCCGGGTGGATCTGGCTAGCCCCAGGGCGGTGCGCAGGGGAGATGCCGGGGGGGGCAAGGCACCCGGGCCTGCCCCGGGGCCCCACAGCCCCGGAGTGTGGTTGTTCATCTGGCCAGACGGTGACCACACCCCGGGACGGGGTCCCCAACTCCGCTACAGGAGAGGTGGATCCACCATGGCACACGCGAGTCCGCGAATTCCAGCAGTACCCCGACGAGCCACCCCACAAGGCGATACCACGCCCGCCCGTCGGACCAGGTCCGCCGTCCCACCCGCACAGGCCGGTCCCAGCGGCCACGACCAGGCCTCACCCGGCGCCGAGGGGAAGGCGTCCTCGACGGCAGCGGCCCGGGCCCTGGCCCTGGCCCGAACCCCGGCGACTGTACGGATCGCCGTCCTACGTGACACCGTCCGACGGCTCCTGGAGACGAACCGGCGGCTGCGGCAGCAGCTGGCCGCGAGCGAGGACCGGGTGCGGGCGCTGACCGAGGAACGAGGCCACCTGCTCACCGAGTTGGCAGACGCCCGCATCGACCCGCTCAGCGGCCTGGCAGTTCGCCGGGCCTTCACTCGCAACGCCACCGAACTGCTGCGCGCCACCGGCCACAGGTACTGCCTGCTCCTGCTCGACCTCGACGAGTTCAAGCCGGTGAACGACCAGTTCGGACATGCGGCCGGTGACGCCGTCCTGACAGAGGTCGGAGCACGCATCACCCGATGGCTGGGACCGACAGAAACCGCCGCACGATCCGGCGGCGACGAGTTCGTCGTCATGGCCGCGCAGGACGCCCGCCTGCCAGCTCGCATTCGGGCCCTGCGCGAGGCGATCGCCGAACCCGTCGCCTACCAGGATCTGCACCTGACCGTCGGAGTGACGGTGGGATCGGCCGAGGTGACAGACGGCTTGTCCAAAGCGCTCGGCGAGGCCGACCAGGCGATGTACAAGGCCAAGGGCTCCGGTCGGCGGGGACGCTCCGCCATCACACCCGGCCACGCGTAGCGGCCCTCCCGCCCGGTACCTCACACGAGGTGCCGGGCAGCCGCGTCCGGCCCCGGCGCCGGACTGACCCCGTGCACGACGCCGGGGGTTGCGCACGCGGAGACCGGCTGCGCCCATCGGACCCAGACATCTCGGCCGATGGCCGCCCGGGCCGGGGCGGAAGCCCAGGCCGGAGCAGACCGGACTGGATCAGTTGACCGGCTGTCCGGAGTGGCTACCTTCTACCTTGCGGCCGGCGGTCGCAGCCGAGCGCCCGGCCTCGTGTGCGGGTGGTACGGGACCTTCGCGCCCGACACCCTGCTGAATGAGTCGCAAGACGCCGACGCCGCCCCGTCTCTCGGTGTCACCACACCGAGGCCCGCGGCGGCCCGTCGGCCGCGGGGCCGAACCCCGACCGCGCTCCGTCCGCCATTCACACCGCGCTGCTGCCCACCCGGGCTCCCGGCGTGTTCGCCTCTCAAGCCGCCACCCCCTAGGGACAGGCGGGGACGGCCGAACCCGCAGCGACGGAAGGCCAACCAACCCTCTACCAAGGAGGTTTCCGCATGCTCTGGGACCTTGTCCCCGGCCAGCGACTCGACCGCTCCGACGTGCACGCCCGCTTCGGCGGCCTCGCCCGAGGACGCATAAGCCCCTCACGTGCCAGCGAGAACATCCTGCTGTTCACCACCCCGACCACCATCGCCAGCGCCTTCGACGGCTGGACCGGCGACCGCGTCCTGTTCGGAGGGACAGGCGGCTCCAACGGTGGGGACCAGAGCCTGACCTACGGCAACGCGACTATCCTCCGGCACGAGGAGGAACAGCGCGCACTGCGCCTGTTCCTCCAGCAGGACAACGGCATCGTCGAATACGTCGGCGCGTACCGCCTCGACCCACTCCTGCCCTTCGTACACGCCGACGCCCCCGCAGACCTTCGCCGCTCGCTGGAGGTGAGGCGCGTCGTCATCTTCCGGCTGATCCCGGTCGACGACCCGCCGAAAGGCCTGCCAATCGCGTCCCCCACCTCCAGCGAGCGTGAGATCCACAAGACCGAGCCAGGAGTCCGCAGCAGCCCATTCGACGGAGAGCCGAGCCCGGCCCAACAAACGGCCGCCAAGCTGCTGCTGCGATACGCAGCATTCGCACGCTGGTCCCGTCAAGCAGAGGTCACCGGATACCGGATCAAGACCCGCGCCAGCCTTACCGATCTGCACGTCGACCTGTTCGACGTCACCCACAACGAAGTGCTGGTGGTACTGCCCAGCTGCGCCCGCCCGGGCATCTGGGAGGCGTTGGGAAGGTTGCACGACCAGGCCCGGTTCTTCACACCCTTGCCCCGCCGTGTGCTGCTCCTGCCCGATGAACCCGACGCCGACCTAACCGAACTGCTCCTGGTCCAGCACGTCACCGCCGTGTGGCCCTCCGGCCCGCGTGAGTTCTCCCGCACCAGCTCCATGCTCTGATCGCCCCGCCCCGCCGTTCGGCATAGGCGGGGCGCCAGCATGTTCGGGGCCCGCCACCCGCCTCTGCGGGTCGAACAGAGTTGCGCCCCACAGCGCGTAGAGACTGCCAGCAGCTGCCGCACACACAACTGCAGGTTGACCGGCTCGACGCCGTGTCTACCGTCCACCCCGGCAAGCACACCGGCCGGACCCGCCCCCGTAGCGGAGCACATTGCCTGTGCCACCCGGGCGGGCCCCGAATCTGACAAACGAGGAGGTCACCCGACCATGACCCCGTTCGCCGCGCACGTCCGCGCGCTGCTTACCGACGAGACCACCGCCGACATCGGCGCCGTCCTCATCGAACTGGAGAAGACAGTCCAGCAGGCCACTCCGTTGGAGGCCATCGGACCACTGAACGAGAGCGACGTGCTGCCGCGGTTGATGCGCATCTGTCGCCCCGACCCCGAGACACACCGCTTCCAGGGCATACAGCCCGGCGCTGAACTCACAGCTGTCGGAGACCTCGAACTCCCCGGACGGATCCCGGGCAGCGGTATCTCATTCCCGGACGACATGCTGGCCTATGCCCGCTCCCTCGCCGACAACGTGCGGACCCCGCGCTTGGACAGCCTCGACGCGGTCGAGGGTACGACGGTCGGAGTACTCCTCATCGTTGGCTGTCTGATCGTCGGGCCGGTCGGGAGAAATCGTCAGCGTGCCCTGTTCGCTGTCCTGGCAGACGGCACGGTGTTCTCCATCGTTCGTACCCAGGGGCAGAATGCGCTCTGGAAGGGCAGGCACCACATAGCCACCAGCCGACACGACCTTCTGTCGGCTCTGTGGCGTATCGGACAGGCAGTGCGGGTCTTCCCGACCGTCACACCGCTTCCGCCTGCTCACTTCTGGTAGAAGGAACTCTTCGTTGATCAATCTCGGCCGCGGTCTGTAGAGACCGCGGCCGACGACCGTTTCCTCGCCGAACTGCATCCGAGCCCGGTCTGTCGGCAGCCTCATCACCCAGGGTTGACCGCTCTCGCACTGGCCTTGGAGGCAGCGATCGCCGCTCTCGTTGCGTACCGGGACGTTGCCCTGACAGCGGGCGCCTCGGTCGGCACGGCCCCGCCTTCGAACCGCAGGACGTGCCGGAGACACTGGGCGCGGCGGACGCCATCCTCTACGAGATCAAGGGCCGACAGCCGCCGGGGATGCGACGCGGCCGATCACAGGGCACGGTCGAGGGGACCGCACTCCCGCGTACCACCGCCCGGGCGGGGTCCCGAAGCGGACAGGGGCCCCGCCCGGACGGGCAGAGCCAGGCAACGACGCGGGCCGCTGCCTGCCGGCGCGCCAACGCCGGAACCGGATAGTGGACTTGACCGGCTACGCCCGGCGCCTACGGTTCCTCCCATCCGTCCGGCCACCCCAGGTCGCACGGCGCCACGCACCGGGTCCCGCCGATGGGCAGCCCGGCCAGCCCGGCGACACCACAACCGTCCGCTTCCGGACGGTGTGTGCGGCCCAAGCCACGAGCCCTGGAGACCCCCGATGCTCAACGACCTAGCCCTCAGCGTCACCGAACTCCTTCCCAAGCCCGCAACGCAACCACGCTCCTGGACCCTCGAAGCGGAGCCGTGCGTCCTCTTCAACAGCAGCCCGGCGGCGGCGCTGACCGACGGTGCCCGCCGAGTCCTGATCGGCCAGGACTCACCGGACACGCTGATCGTGGCCGGCCACTACGGCCACGCAGTGCCTTTCCCGATCGGCGACTATGAATTCGTGCGCGTCGATCAGGCCGCCCCTCAGCGCATCGCCTCCGCGATCCTGCGTACGATCCTTCCCGACCTCGACCAGCACGCCGCCCGGACCGAAGGCAGCGGACGCCGCCTGCTGCGGCGCATGCGAGCCCAGCACACGCTCGTCCTGGCCGTACCCGAGGGCGCGATTGCCTCCGCCGTTTGCGAAGGCCAAAGCCTCTGCTGGACCCCCAGCCCGGGAACAGCAGCGAAGGCCACCGTGAACGAGCGCGGTGACATGGTGACCATCACCGCCGGGCTGACCCTCGCTACGGTCGAACGAGCCCTTCCCGTAGTCCTCCCGCACGGGCCCAGCCCCTGGACCACGCTCAACTCGGTCTACGGCCCCGTGGCCCGGCGGCTGATCGCCGCCCACCACGGCCTGCGCACCCACAAGAACGAGGACCGCCCGGGTACGGACATCATCGACACCACCGAGCTCGGCTACACCGCGGTGGACCGCCCTCTGTCCGTCGCCCTGAAGCTGCCCGTCCCACAGCGGGCTACTCCTACCGCCCGTGTCACGCTGACCACGACGACCGGCCTGGATCTGGCAACCGCCCTCATCCCCAAGCTCTCCCACTGACCCAATGGCCCGCCTTCCGCGCGGGCGCCAACTGGGTCTGGAGCCGGCTCCACACGCTGAGAACCTTTCCGGTCCGCTACGCCATGGCCGGGTCCGAGGAGGAGGTCATCCGGGCCGAGCGCGGGGATTAATCGATCCTCAAAGAACAGCGCAACAAAGTGGTCCACCGCCTGACGCTTCGAGGGCGGGGCCTGAGCCTGCGCGAAGAGGAAGCCCGAAACAACCAGGACGAATAACGGGACAACGCCGCAGCCGCCCCATCCCATACGGGACAGGGGCGGCTCGGCCGTTTTCCTGACCGCAACCCATAGGGGCGCATCCGTCGACGATCCCACGCCATGCGCGACCACACACATTCGGACCGGAAGACCAGGGGGAGAACCCCCACGGCCCTGGCCCGGCACAGGGAAGGGCCCGCAAAATGCCTACAGGAGAGGCCTCTCCGAAGGGGATTTCTCCCGGTTTAAGCACGACTTGACTGGCCCTTTCGAGGCCGTACCTTCACCTCCATCGAAAGCGACCCAAGAAGGAGTCGCTAAAGATGGAGAGAGAAATACATGAGCATCCCGAAGAATCATCGCGACCTCGGGCAGGGAACCGTCGTCCCATTCCCCATCTCGCCGGAATACGTGAAGGGATGGACCACCCCGAGGGCGATCGTCGAACTGATCGCCAACGCCCTCGACGAGGACCCCAATGCGACCGTCCACTGGGCCGACGGGAACCTCACCATCGAGGACAACGGCCCCGGAATCGCCCAGGACGCATTCCTCCTCGGAGCCTCCAAGAAGACCGCCAACCAGATCGGCCAGTTCGGCGAAGGCAAGAAGCTCGCCGCGCTCGTCCTGGCACGCGACCCGGCCATCGGCGAGATCTGGTTCGACACCGTCGGCTACACCTTCACCCCGACCATCGAGAACCGCAGCCTCCTGGACGGCATCGTCCCGACCCGGAACGGCACGGCATCCGCAACCCTGGTCTACACCCTCTACCCCTTGGACCGGACCGCCGGGACAAAGATCACCATCCAGTGCCCCCAAGAGGTCGCGGACGAGGCCATCGCACGCGTCCTGTACCTCACGGAACCCGACTACACCCCGCCCGCAGGCAAGGCCCGCATCCTGCTCGGCGGGGTCCCCGGACGGATCTACATCGGCGGAGTCCTCGTCACGGACGACCCACGGCTCTCCGTCAGCTACGACCTCCCTCTGGCCCTCGCCAAGGGGGACCAGAACCGGGACCGAACCTTCATCGACGGCCGGGCACTGGAACGGCACCTCACTGGCGCCCTCGCCAGCTGCGCCGAACCGGGCGTCATCGAGCACTTCGTGAGCAGGGCCCTCGCCAAGGAGCCCATCGCCGCCCAAGAGCAGTACTTCGCCGCCGTCCACGACTACGACGTCCGACTCGCTTTCCGGCGGATCGCCGAGCAGGTCCTCCCAGCCGGAAAGCGGGTGTACTACCAGGGCAAGAACGAAGGAGTCGAGGGCATCGAAACCGACGCCTGGCTTCTGGACAGCGGTGTACACCTCGTGGAGACCGATCTGCCCAGGTGGCAGCACGAAGAACTCATGAGGCTTCTCGGGGTCGAGCGCAGGCACACGGCAGAGCACAGGGAGGCCGACCGGCAAGAGCGCACGACCATATGGGTCAACCACAAGGACCTCTCCGAAGCACAGCGTCAGAACCTGGACGACGCCGCAATGCTGCTCCGCTCAACCCTGGGGGAAGAAAGCGTCGGAAGGGTCCGGGCCTATACCGAGAGCCGCCTGGTCGGCTACGGCACCCTCGGAATCTACGACCACAAGGCCGATACCATCGGCTTCCACCTCGACACACTGAGCAGCCGAGACACGACCATCAGCACCGCCATCCGTATGGCGGGCCACCGCAAGGCCTATCTCCAGAAGACCCGCCACACCGAAGGCGCCCACGGATTCACGGAGGCCCTCACGGAGATAGCCGTCACCTTCCTTGAGGCGTATCTGGCTCTGGCAGCCGACTCGACTGTCAGTCGCCAGCCCGCCGCCGACGGAACCCAGCAGGGAACAACCCTTCCCGCCGACACCGGGTCCACCAGTCACAAGTCCCCCACCAAGTACACCAAGCCGAACCGCAACGAAATCGCACGGGCGAGGCACCTCCGTGACGCGCCGCCGGTGCGCCGCCGCCTCGCCGAACTGCTCCACCAACGCATGAACGAGGTCCAGACCGCGACCGAAACCAAGAGCATCGTCCGCATCCTCCAGACCGTTGCCCTGACCAAGGCCTACTGGGACGTGCTCGACAGCCCCCACCCCGTGGGCTGGCGCCGCCGCCAAGGCATTAGCTGCGTGATCGACTATGACAAGATCACCGCCATCGCCGACCTCGTGGGGGTCAACCCCGCCGTGATCTTCCTCGCCCACATGGCAGAGGAAGGCCCCACCTACAACCGGCGCGGCAACGACCACAGCCAGAAGCCGTGGTCCGGCCGCCTCCAGGGACCGGTCACCCGAGCCATCTCTGACCTCCAAGCAGCCGGAGGCATCTACGCCGAACAGATCCCCAGCATCCAGGCCATGGCCAACGGACAGACCCCCTACGACAACGAAGGACAGTGGCTGAAGCCGCTTCACACCCTGCTCAAGGCCGAAGAGGAACGACTCGGTTAAAGCACCAGTGCCGCCCGGCTCACCACATGGAGAACCGGGCGGCACACCCATCTCTACCCGCCAAGCAGGAACACGGTCCGGACGGCAGCGCATTCGCCTGCGACGTTTTCCGGTCCGACGAGGAGTTGGGCTGCCCGTCTGGGAACTCCAGCGTGAGGAGCACAGACTGCACGTCCCCCGCGACTGACACCCGTGTCGTGCGGGCCGCAGGATGCAGAGGGGAATCCTGCCGGGGGTTGACCGGCCGGGCGCCAGGCCTACCTTCCCTCTCGCACCGCACCGCCTGCTGTACCGGCAGCCGGGCCGTGCGATCGGGTGCCCGCCCCCGGCCCTGTCCCGCTCACTCCTGGCCGGCGGCGTGCACCCCGGGTACCGACGCCCGCCCGGCACTCCCGGGCCCGCACCCGAGCCGCCCGCACGCCTCGACTCGGTGCGGGCACCCACCTGCCGCCCACCTGCGTGCACTGTTCCGCCGACCGCGCCCGCCTCACCGCCCTCCACCTGCACGCCCTGAACGGTCTCGCAAACCAGCGCGGTTGGGGTGTTGACCGGTTCGATCCCGTGGCTACTTTCCTCCCCGGGAGAGCGCCCCGGCCCGGCTGCTGTGCTGTACACCACCGCCCCGGCCGCGCCCTGGCCGGTTTGCCAACTCGTGCCTACCGTCCCACGGCCCCGGTCCGCTACGCCGCCCCAGTCCGTGTCCCGTCTGACAACTGACCATGCCGGGCGGGCGGTACCCAGGCCTGGCCAGCCCACCTCATCGTCCCGAATCCCCTGCACGCCGCGCCTTCCGAGTGCGCGTCACCATCCGAGCGCCGCTCGCAGCCACACGTCCGGCACTACCCCAGACCAGCCACCAGGAGAAGAGATGTCCGACACCACCACGAAGCTCACTGAGAAGATCAAAGCGCTGAGTGCGTTGATCGACCATCCGCGCACCGGAGAAGGGGAACGAGACACGGCCCGCCGGATGCTCGCCCGGGCACTGACCAAGGCGCAGAGGGACGGCGTTGACGTCGGCGAGAGGGAGTCACGTGATCACCGGGTGTACGGCGAGAAGTACCACCAGGTACGGACACTCGGCCTGGTGGCGATCGCCAAGCTGATGCGTGAGGACGTGAAGCTGGCCCGAAGGCTCGGCCGACTTCCGGCGACCACACCGGGCGCGCTCGCCCTGGTCGACGGGCTCGGTGCCCTCCCACCTGAGGTGAAGGTCTCGATTCGCAGCGAGTACTACTCCGGCGGAGGCTCGATCCACATCCGGGTCAAGGCCATCCCCTGCGGTTGGGGGTTCGTTCAGGGGACGCGTCACGGCCGGGAGGTAATGGTTCCCTCGCCCATATTCCAGGCCGCTCTAGATGACCTGAAGGCGATCCACGCCGCCTACAACTATGACGGCAGCGACCTGACAACGGACCACTTCGACCGCAACTACCTTGGCATCGTCGACTACGAGCGTCCGACGGAACGTGCCTGACAGCCACCGCCCACACTTGAACGCACCGCCGCTGCGTCCCGTGCCCAGTCGGTGCCCGGCACAGGCGGCCACCGTCTGCCGCGCGGCCGAGGCGTTGCCGCTGTACCCCGGCCCGCCTGCCCCGTGCCTGGGGGCGTGCCGCCGTGCGCATGCTGTTCCCCGGCTCCCGGCAACCAGAGGGGCGGGTCCAGCGCGGGGTGAGTGCCCGCGTCCGGCTGTCCGACCCCCACGCAACCCGCTTGGCGCCCGGCTCGGTCGGATGTTGACCGGCCCTGTCCCGCGGCTACCTTCCAACCCGGGAGAGCCCCGGCGCTGCGCCGCGCCGCCGGCCGCTTTCCTACGCCTGCCCCCGGGTAGGCGGGCCCGTTCGATCCGTTCCGGGCCCTCAGAGCCGTCCACCAACTCACCGGAGCACACCATGGACCCCACCGCTACCGCACACGCTCTCGCGACCGCTCTCTCCCAGCACGGCATCCCCGCCGAGAGGACCGACCTCTCCGGTGACCGTGCCGTCGCGGTCGAGCTCACCATCCGTACCAGCCCCGCAGGATCCCGTGACTACCACGTCCTCTACCTCGAACCCGACGACCAGGGCGACACCGTGCTGTGGCAGCTCACCACCGCCCACGGCGAGATCACCATCAACGGCACCGGCGCCTGGCACATCCCCGACGCCCCGCTGCTGACGACCGAGTACCGCCACCAGCACACCGTCACCGCCCTGTCCGGCTGGATGAAGGAGCGCGGCGCCCGTCCCGGCGCCCCCGCGCTCCCCCCGACCGAGGTCCTCCTCAGCCTCGAACTGCAAGGGTGGGAACTGGGGCTTCTGCGTCTCACCGCCGCCTACGCCGAGGCACTGATCAGCGGTCAGGCGACGGCCGACACCACGCCCGCCGACCTCGCCGCCCTCCACCCCGAACTCACCGCCCGGTACGACAACCCGAACCTGGATGGATGGCACCTCGCAGGGGACGCCATACGCGCGCTCGCGGACGGCCGCGTCACCGAGGACACGTCCGCCGCCAGTGACCACATCGACGTCACCCCCGACCTGGTCAACAGGTACGGTCCGCGCGCCCTCGCCCGACTTCGGCAAGGCTTCGACGGCGACGTCCTCGCCGCCGCCCGCTTCTTCCTCGCCGCCAACACCCCTATCTCAGATACCCCCTGACCCCGCTGACTCTCCGGGGCCGCGCGGAGCAACACCGCGTGGCCCCGTCCGGGCTGGTCCGCAGACGCGGCCAGCAGGAACAGACCCGTAGCAGGCCCGCAGCGCTGTCCGCCCGTTGCGGCCGGGGGTTGACTGGTTGTCCGCCGGTTCTATGGTTCGTCGTGCTCCCAGCCGGCCACTGTCGAGGGCTGATGCGCTCTGGTGGTGCGGGTCCCCCGCCCCGGTCCCTCCGCGCCCCCGGGGGCGGGTGGCACACCGGCGGCCGGGACCCCGTACCCCCATTCGCAGGGTCCCGGCTGCTGGGGCGGGTCGTCAAGGGCGGGAGTTCCCCGATCGTCAGACACACAGCGAGAGAGAAGAGAGACACCACATGGGCGTCACACTCGGAAAGAATCAGCGCGCGGTGCTGGAAAGCATGGCCGCCCCGGACCACTCCGACACCTGGTACCCAGGCTGTGGGTGGATATGGGGCAATCGCTCCGAAACCGAGCGAATCATGGTTGCTCTCGAACGACGCGGCCTCCTCGACCGTGTATCCGTCACCGATCGCGTGACCGGATGGCGGATCAACACCACCGGCAAAGCCGAGGCCGCCCGGTGATCAAGCGATGAGGCCACGCGATCCAGATTCAGTTCGAGGTCGGTCCCCGCCGTGTGACGGCGCCGCATCTCTTCGCTGTGGCCGACGGCTTCCTCGCCGTCGGCACCGGCACCGTCCTCATCGCCCGCCATCCACACGGCCGCACCCAGCAGCCACCCGAGACAATAGACCCGTGCGCCAGACCGCCGAGACCAGCGGCCTTGTTCACGCGACCCGGAGGTACCACATGATCAAGCGCCACCAGGTCTACCGCGACTGCGACCCCCGCAGCAGCGTCACCATCCGCATCCTCCGCTACACCCCCGGCGACGTGCGGGCCCTGGTCGTCGACGCCATCACCGGCAAGCGCCAGCGCCAGATTCTCGCCAGCCGCCTCCACGCCAGCGCTGTCACCGCAACCGGGCAACCCCGCCGCAGCGGCTACGTGCTCGTCCAGGACGCCGGGGAGCCGTAGCCGTGACCGCCTACGCCCGCCCTGCACCGCTCTCTCCCTCGCCGAGATCGACCGGCTCGGCGCCGTCCTCGATGGAGCCCGTAGCACCGCGCTCACCGAGGCCGCCGAGCTGATCGAAGCGTTCCCCGCCGACTACGAACTCGTCGAGGCCAACCGCCTGATCGACTAGATCATCCGCACACGGCGGAACCTTCGTCTCGGCTGAACACCACCGCCCGGCCGCGCACGACTCGTCCGGCTGGGCCACCACACCACTGCCCGACCTCGCACCGCGCGCTCCGCCCGCCTCCCCCGGCCAGGACATGGAACCGGCCACGCCGCTGCTGATGCCCCGGCCGGCCCCCCTCCAGGCCTGGTGCCGGCTGTGTCGCCGTTGCGTTTCCGGCGGTCCTGGCCGGCATCCCAGGGCCGCCTGGCGGTGTGTGCTCTCCCCTCCTGGTGCGGCCGGGTGGGGGGCCGGGGTACCTTCCCTCCCCTGTTCCTCGCCTCCTTCCCTCGGAGGCGGGAGGCGGGAGGCGGGTTGCAGGTGCCGTTGCCGCCCTGTCCTGCCCCACCCGCCGGCCAGGGGCCCGTGTGGCGGCACGCCGACCGGGGGCCCTTCCTTGCCCTGACGGTACCCCGGCCAGCACCCCCGAAGGCCGCTCGGCCGGGTGACCACAGCACCCGGTCCCGCCTGGCCGATGGGATGCGGTCCGTGCGGTCCGCTCCGCCAGCCGGGCATCCCACCCGCCCGAGCATTCTGCCCCGGGAACCGGCAGGGCGGTGCCCGCCCCGACCCTGCTCCGGGTGCAGGGGTGTCGCTGGTCGGTGTCCGGCAACCAGGAGGGGGAGGCCCGGTGCGGGGCGGGTGCGCCGCGTCCGGCCGCCCGTTCAAACCCACCCCTCGCCCGGACTGAACGGGCCTGTCACCCACTGGGGTTGGGGTGTTGACCGGCTCCGTCTCGTGGCTACTTTCCTTCCCAGACAGAGCACCCGGCAGCCCGGCGCCCAGCCGTGCCGTACCCGCCCCGGTCCGGGTACGGGCCAACACCGACGGCCTGGACCCCCCTTTCACCCCGAGCGGGGTCCCGGCCGTTCCGCGCACACCACGCACCTGCCTCTCCGTCCCCGTGTCGGGGCCTCTGTCCCGTGCACCCCCGTGCCTTGACCCAGTCGCCCGCGCCACCGACCAGTGAAGGAACCACCAGCCGATGACCGCCCGCCGCCACCTGTCCGATCTCGCGTACGAGCCCGAGTCGGGCGCCGCCGTCTACGAGGCCGTCGCTGCCTGCACCGATTTCTTGAACCAGTGGAGCGAGTACGGTTTTTGCGATCCTCGCACCCTGGCGCTTTACGCCTACCGCGCCGCGGCCGAGGAAGCGTTCGAGGACACCCTCGCCCTTCTGGCCCCCCGCCCCCCCGAGCAGACGGCCGAGTCCCTGGGGCGCGGTTCCCGCATCCGCCACGCCGTTCAGGTCCGGGGCTGGACGCTCGCTCTCACCGCCGCCTCCAGCCACCTGCACGCCACCCTCACCCGCCCCCACCTCCCGGGCCCCGGCCGGTGGCGCGGCCCCGAGCCCGCCCTCGAACTCACCGTCAACGCGCGCCTCACCGACCCCCACACCCCCACCCCGGACCCGGTCCACGCCCACGACCCGCTGCGCCAGCGGGCACTGCGCCTGTGGCAGCGCTGGGCCCACCGCCACCCCGCGGCCCGCTACCAGCCCGGCGGCCTCACCCGGCCCGGCGTCCTCACCGCCGGTCCGTGGCTGATCGCCGTCCACCGCCTGAGCGTGATCGTGGAGCGCCTGCCCGAGTTCGACTGCCCCTGGCACGAGCCCTTCGACGACGGGCCCCACTGCTACCCCGAAGGGTGCACCTGCCCCCGGATCCGGCCCCGGCTGGAGGCCTCCTTGACCCGGCCCGAGCGCCACCCCGAGGAAGCTCCGTTCTGACCGGCCCCACGCCCCGCAACCCCGGGCGGCACCGTGCCCCCCGCCCCGTCCGGCCGGGGTGGGGCGCGGTGCCGCCCCGGCGGTCCACACACACCGACCAACACCATCATGGAGCACCCCATGACCACCGTCACCGTCACCGGTTACCGGCTCACCAGCGCCGCCCGCACGCTCATCTTCGACGACCTCAACTACGATCCCGTGCGTGACGCCCTCACCGACCTGATCAGCGGCGGCCACACCGGCGAGGTGTACCTCTGGGAGAGCGTCGACACGGGCAAGCCAGACCCCTCCATCCCCGGCCGCACCATCACGGACTGGCGCCTGATCACCATCCGCAATCCCGCTCCCCAGCGCTTGCGGCCCGCGCACCGCGCCGACTGCGACGACGACGAGCTCTGCGCGTGCGAGCCGACCGTGCCCGTCCCGCTGCCCGCGTGGTGCAACCTCTTCGCCGGACTCACCCTCAGCCCCCTGTTCCACCTCCACCCCGCCGACCGCGCCCGCCTCACCGCTCTCCAGTGGCCCGCCCCCAAGGACGCCGAAGGGTGGACCTACCCCGACGGCACCACCGCCGGCTGAACACCCCGGCCCGCCGCTCGCCGTCGCGGCCCGGGGTTGACCGGCGCTCAGCCGTTCCTACCGCGCGCCCGCGCGCCCTGCTCCGGGTCACGCGGGCTTTCCCGGCGCGGCATCGGCCGCTGCCGGCCCAGGGAACTGCCGCGACCCTCCCTACCGGCGCCCGGGGTTGACTGGTCGTCTGCCGTTCCTATGGTGTGTCTTGTTCCCGCCCGGCTGCTGTCGAGTGCTGCTGCGCTCCGGTGGTGCGGGATTTCGTCGGCGCCTCCCCACCCCCGTCCACGGGGGTGGGGCTTCCGGCCCGGTTCACCGGCCACCATTCGCCGCGCCTCAGAACCCCGGGGTGCTCACCTGCAAAGGATGTCATGGTATGCATCTGATCGAATTGTTCCCCGTGGTCGTCGCCAGGACCGGCAGCATCCGGTGCAGTTTGCGTCGATCCCCCGGCCTGTGTGTCGCCCGTGCGGGCGACGTCAAAGCCGGGGACCTGGTCATCGCCGCCGCCATCGCCCCGCGGCGCGGGCGCACCCTGCTGCGCACCGACTACTTCACAGGTGGCCCGCACGCCGCCAACCCCAGGACCTGCACCGTAACCGACGATCCCGCCGACGGCCTGGTCATCCTCAGCGACAGCACACCGGCGACCAGCATTCCCCGGCCCGCCGACGCCTTGGTGCTGATTCTGCCCTTCCGGGGCAACCGGACCATGGAGTGGGCCCAGGCCAAGGCGCTGGCGATGGGCGAGCCTCTTCCCGCCCGGCCCCTCGATACCTGGTCTCCCGCCAGCATCCGGAACTACCTGGAGACCGGTGACTACCTCGTTGCCGAAGCCGTCGACACCGACCGTCCCCTGGTGGAGGGCCCGCGATGAACGTGCTGGCCGCCCTGCTGCTGACCGTAGGGCTGTCGGGATCGTGGCGGCCACGGCCGTGCTGCCCACGCTCATCAGGCACCAGCCCCTCCTGCTGATCGCGTTCGACGCCCAGCCGGTCCTGATAGGGCTGCTGTTGTCAGCCCTGGTGGTGTTCTGGCCAGCCCTCCTCGGCGCGGCTTTCCTCAGCATCGTCGCTGACCGTCTCCGATGACCCGGCCGGGACACCCCCGGGCCCTGGGCACTGCCCCGCTCCCACCCAAGAAGTGTGCCGTCCTGCTGCGCCCCGTCCTGCCGTTGTTGCGGCCGGGCGGGGCGCAGTCGTCTGTCCGGCCTGCCCGATTGCCGAGTCCGTCGTGGTAGCCCGGTTCTTCAGGTTCTGTCGTTGCCCGGGCCCGGTGTCGGTCCGATCGCGTCACCGTCACGCGCCCGGCGTCCTGATCCCAACCCGGATGTCCGCTCGCCCGGTTGGGCTTTGTTGGCCGGCTCGCTCATGCGCCTACCTTGCGGCGTCATGGGACCGGCCAGCCACTGACCCCGCCCGCGTCGCCGGTACTGCCGCTGCGCTCCGGGCCGGGCCTGCCAGCTCTGGTCCCGGGGGCTGGAGGGGTTGACCGGCCGTCTGCCGCTCCTACTGTGCGTCCTGTTCCCACCCGGCGGCCGTTGGCCCGTCCCGGCCGTGTTGGGATTCCCCGGCGCCTCCCCGCCCCCTGGGGGCGGGGTCTGGGCCGCCACCGACAGCAGGCACTGGGCGGCCGTCACCGCCGTCGCCGGCCTGATCCGGCTCGGCGAACTCATCCTCGACGACCTGCTCTGACCCGTCCCTCCCGAAGGAGCCCCGATGCGCAAGCCCCATTCCCTGACCAGGGCCTGCCCGCACCGCTGGTGCCGCCCCCTGCACCGCGTCCTCACCACCGAAGGCATCGTCCTCATCGTGGCGATATCCATCCACCAACTGGCCTACCTGGCCTACATGCTGGTGCTCATCGTCCTCGTGAACTCCGTCGTTTCCCTCGCCACCCGGCGCACCGTCGCCGACATGGCGATGGACGACTTCAAGAAGGTCGACCAGGTCAACGTGCGTACCGGCTGGGCGAACCTCGCCGTCAGCCTCGACCTGGCCTTCGCAGTGATCAGCCCGTTCGTTATCGCCGGCGTCCTCCAGGCAGAGCACAACACGATGATCACCACCGCGGTCGGCCAAGGCCCCGCCGCCACCGTCATCGGCACGGTCGTCGGCTGCGCACCCGCCATTCTCTGCCTGGCCGCGCACTACCTCGCCACGAGGCCCCGCCGCCGCAAGCGCGCCCTTGCGCCCGCCACCAACTAGCCACCCACCGCCCGGCCGAGCCGCTCCGGCCAGTACCCCCGAAAGGCTGCCCGGCCGCCCTCGCCCTCCCCCTTTGGTGCGGGCGGCCGGGCTTTCCCCCACCGTCCCCACCTTTCATCCCCTCCCAAGCGGTGGGCTGAGACGCCGCCCGCCGCCCCACCCCGCCCCACCCCGGCCTGTTCCGGCTTCCTGTCGCCGGACTCCGGCCCGGCCACCACCGCTGTCCGCGATCCCTTCCCCTGGAGACGACGATGTCCCGCTACGCCCGTTCACTCGACTCCACCACCTCCACCCAACTGGAGTGGGGCTACGACCGGCCGCTGCACAACGTGTTCGCGTACCTGGTCATCGACGACGACTTCGTCGACGACCGCGGCCTGTACCCGCCCATCACGACCGTCGGCGAGCTGATGCCCGCCATCGCCGACATGCTCACCCGCAACAACGTCCGCCTGCTGACGGACGAGGAGGCCATCTCGATGATGGCGCAACTCATCGCCGACGGCGCCGACGGGGGAACCCTCACCTGACGTCCCCGCCGTCCCCTGCGGACGTGTCCGCTGCGCCCGCCCCCGCCCTGCGCGGGGGCGGGCGCAGGCGTGTCCCGGTCGGCCCAGGTCGGCCCCGGCCCCGGGCCGGGTGTGTGCCATGGCGCTACCGCCCGCCGCAGGCTGCGGCCGGCGTGTCGGGGCCGCCTGCCCCCCAGGCCGTCGCTGTTCCCCAGACCGGTGTCCGACCCGGTCGGATACCACGCAGGCCGGGGGAGCGGCCCGGTGCCGCAGTGGCCGGTATCCGGGCCGGCCGGGTGTCGCGGTGGCCCCAGGGGCGACCGCACAGACTGCGCCAACTCCGACCAATGGCTAGTGGGTTGACCGGACAGCTGTCGTGCCTATCCTCCGTTGCGCCTGCCGGGCCCTACCGCCTGCCCGGGGCCGTGGACGCGCCGCACGGCCGTCCCGTCCTTGCGCGCCGGTTGCCAGCACACTCTGCTGCTCCCCTCGAAGGCAACCATGCTCGACAAGCTCCTCAACGACTTCCTCACGGTGCGGACCCCGAGCAGCATGCTGATCAACAGCCTGTCCCTGTACGGGGCCTTCCACCTGGGACTGCGCTCCGGGCGCCGTGAGGCCGCCGCGCCCAGACCGACGTACACGCCGACGACCAGCCGGCCGTCAAAGCCCTCCACTGACAGATCAGCACCGGAGCCCGGCGGCCCGCCCACCCCTTGGCGGGCCGCCGGACCCTGTCGTTCCGTGGCCCGGCCGCCGCGCCCGTTCGGTCTGGTCGGGTCTGGTCCGTCCGGTTCGGTCCAAGGCCGGGGGTTGACCGGTCGTCTGCCGCCCCTACCGTGGGTCTTGTTCCCGCCCGGCCGCTGTCGAGTACCGACGTGCTCCGGCGGTGCGGGCTTCAACGGTGTCTCCCCGCCCCCCTCCCCCCGGGGCGGGTGGGTCGAGACACCCTCGGCACCCCGCCCACCCCTCACCCCCCCCCGGGGCAGGTTGCAGGTGCCGTTGCCGCCCCGCTCTGTCCGGCCCCACACGCCGAGCAGGGGACCGTGTGGCGGCACGCTGGCCGGGACCCCTGCCCCACCCCCGGGGCAGGCGCCCCGGCCAGCACCCCGAAGGCTGCCCGGCCACTCTCGCTCCCCCTTGACATGGGCGACTGAGCTTCCCCCGGCACCCCGCTCGCCCCACCCCTGCCGCCGGGAGCGGGAACGTGTCGCTGCCCGGGTGCCCGGCAACCAGCAGGGCCAGGCCCGGCACGGGGTGCCGCCACCGCTGCTGCGCCCCACACCCCCCGGCCCGGGTGCGGGGCGGCCCCGCCACCCGGCGTTCACCGCCGTGTCCCAGGGCATGCCGGACGGGCCGCCGCCCTGCCCAAAGCCCCCAGCTGAATCGGGCCCAAGCCACCAGACCACCCCACAACGGTGACGGCCCCCGCCGCACCACGCCAAGCTGCGCGCGACCGTCCACCCGGCCGACGACGGCGGCCTCCAGTTCCGCATCCCCGGACCCGATGACACGTTCGTCCTCATCGGCAGCCCGGTGGACCTTCCCGACCCCGACGAGGCCCCCACCGGCTTCCACACCCAGCTCTACACCCCAGACGGCGACTACACCGACATCCTGCACCGCGGCTGCACCGACCCCACGTGCTGCACCCCGGCCGCCGGCCGACCCGCTCAACCCCCGCACCGCGGCGACCGCCATCGCCACCGCGCTGCGCACCCACGCCGCAACGCTCCCCGCGGTCGTCCCCACCACCGGGCAGATCCTCCACCGGGTCGCCGAGCTCATCGACGCCGACACCGGCCGCACCACCGCCCTCTACAGTCACCCCGTCGTGGTCCCGGGCCGCATGCTCGACTACCTGACCCAGCAGGCCGTATACGGCACCGACCCGCTGTGGTTCGGCAAGCGCTACGCCCACCTCGGCCGCCTGTGCGGCGTCGACGCCGTCACCGCCTGGACCCGGCTCCTCGACGCCGCGCTGAACGCCGTCCGGGGCCTGCTCCGTCCGCTCATCACCAACGCCGCGACGACCCTCGACCCGGACACGGTCCGCGAACTCGCCGACGCCCAGGACCGTCCGGCAGGCCCGCCCAAGGCGCCGTGCGACTGCTACAGCCAGGACCGCGGCGGCCGCTCGCACGACCCCGACTGTGTCGGCTTGCGCACCCCCGCCCCGACTGCCTGACCCCCGCCCTGGTCCGGCCGCTGGTGCGGCTGGTCCCGCCCCCGGAGGAACCCTCGTGAGCAGCCCCGCTGCCCTCGTGCCCTCGCTCTCCCCCTTTGGCGCGGGCGGCCGGGCTTCCCCCGGTACCCCCGCCGAGGGCGGCCGGTAACCACCGGCCGCCACACCCACCCACCACGGAGGATCCCGCCATGACCCACCACCCCGACGACGTCCTCACCGAGTTGTCCAAGAACTGGGTGGCCGCGCAGCCCAGTCCCGCCATCGCGGTACAGCGAGCCCGGTACGAGTTCAACCTCAACTTCGGTCTCCTCGGCGGATTCGCCACCAAACTCCACCGGTTCGAGGCCGCCATCCGCGCCGATGCCCTGGAGCGGGCCGCCGACGAACTGGAGCGCATCGCCGATGAGGCCGAGGCTCGCGTCGCCGAGCACTACGGAGCCGCATCCGCGATCGGCCCCGGCTCGGCCGACATGGTTCGCGAGGCAGCGAAGACCGTTCGCTCGATGACGGCCCGGGCTGACCGGTGACCGACACCACGCCGCCGGCCGACCTCACCGTCCGCAGGGGGCCGGAGGGGTTGACCGGCGGCCTGCCGTCCCCCGCGGTCATATCCCGTTCCTGTTCCCGCCTGGCGGCCGTGAGCCATTCCGGCCGTGCGGGCTTCCCCGGCGCCTCCCCGCCATTCTTCCCCGCACACGGGAGAACATCCGTCTCGGCTGAGCACGACCACCCGGCCGGGCCCCGGGCCGGCGCCGACCCCCGCCCGCCCCGCCGCCTCCGCACCGTCTGCCGTACCGGCGGCCGGGTTCGGGTGCCTTCCCGTGTCCTGCCGGGCCCGGCATACGGGAATCCTGGCGGGGGTTGACCGGCCGGGCGCCAGGCATACCTTCCCTCTCGCAGTGCACCGTGCCGCCTGCTGTTCCGGCGGCCGGGGCGTGCGATCGGGTGCCCGCCCCCGGCCTTGTCCCGCTCACTCCTGGCCGAAGGCGTGCACCCCGGGTACCGACGCCCGCCCGGCACTCCCGGCACGGCGGCCGGTCCCACCGTCCCGCGCCTCGCCGCCGACGAGAACAGGCGAGGTGCGGGACCCCGAGCCTCCGGGCCCCTGAAACCGTCCGCACGGCCCGTCGACTCGATCCCCACCAGGCCCGGCACCGCTGACCACCCCGGCCACCACCCCGGCCACCAGCCGGGCCACCCGGAGCCCGGAGCGGGCCCGGTGACCACCCCGGCCACCCGGCCGGACACCCGACAACGAAGGACCTCATGACCACCCACACCAACCGCCTCCGCCAACTGCTGCGCACCATCCTCGACGCCGCCGAACCTGCGGCCACCATCGCCGCCGGCGCCATCGCAGGCCTCGCCACCTACCGCACCATCAGCACGAACCGACCCACCGAACTGCGCGCCACCCTGGCGCTGGCCGCCGCAGCCCTGGCCGCCACCACCACCGACAACCACATCGCCGACCTCACCGCACCGCTGCGCCGCCGGTTCGCCCTGCACCGCCACCCCCACCCGTCCATCGACACGCTCTCCCACGACGTCCTCGCCACGGCGGCCCGCGACGCTGCAATCCGCTCCTTGCGCATCGCGGCCTACAACAGCTCCCTCAGCCACCCCGACTCCTGGACCGGGCACGCGGACGGCACCGCCACCTCCAAGCTCGCCTCCGGAGCCGTCCTGCGCTTCCAGCCCGCCCACAAGGACCTGCACACCAGCGCCTCGCGTGGCTGGGACGAGCGTTACGACCTGATCGTCGACCACCAGCAGATCAAGATCGAGTCGGTCGCGCAGCTGCATGAGCTCCTGAAGAAGCTGGCCGCGGGCCAGTCGACGAACGAAACGGAGGCCGACGCCGTCGACCCCCTGGGTGACGGCGACGACCGAACCGAACCGCTCGTGTATGAGGACGACGACCAGTGGGCCGACGCCGAGACGGGCGAGGACCCGCAGTGGGACACCGTCGAGGCGATCTGACCACCTCTGCCGCTGAACCGCCGGGCGGGGCACCCGCCCGGCGGTGCCCCACACCTGGCCCAGCCTGGCTTGGCGGGGGAGGGGGCACCCACCCGCCGCCCGGCTGGTGTCTGTCCGGCCGGTGGGGATTCACCGGGGCGGGGGGTATGCCGCGACCGCACCCGGCCACCCGCCCGCCCGCTGCTCGGATTCGGCGGTTGACCCGCCCCGCACCGCGGCTACGTTGCACCCCGGCAAGAGCACCGCGAGCCATCCCACCGCCCGCACCTATCCCGCCCCGCCCCCGGACCACGGGCCCGCCCCCTGACGTCACGAGGAGACTCCGCATGACCGTACACACCCGCCAGTTCCGGCTCCGCGGTTGGACGATCGCGCTCACCACCGCCCGCAGCCGCTTGGACGTCACCCTCACCCGCCCCCACCCCCTGGACCCCTACCGCTGGGACGGCCCCCAACCCGCCCTCGCCCTCACCCTCCACGGTGGCCTGACCGACACCCACGCCACCGACCCGACCCCGGAACGGGTCGACCTGCTGCGCCGCTACCCCCGCCGCCTATGGCAGCGCTGGGCCCACCGCCACCCCGACGCCGCCGATCAGCCCGGCACCCTCACCGTCGGCCCGTGGACCGCCACCCTCGACCGCCGCGGCCTGGACGTGCGGCGCCTGCCCGAGTACGACTGCCCCTGGCACGCGCCCATTCCCGACGACGACTGCTACCCCGAGGGCTGGTGCGGGTGCGCGTCCGTGCCCGATACCCAGCCTGACGCCGACGCGTGCACCTGCCCCCGCATCCGGCCCTGGCTGAGCGCGCGCCTGCTGAGGCCCGAACTCCTCCCGGTGGATCCGCCGTTCTGACCCCCGCGCCCGCTGACGGGGCGACCGCCCCGCCAGCCCTCACCAGCCCCGTCACACCCCCGAATGCGATGCCGACTGCCAGGAGCACGAGCAGTAACCCCGCCTGCTGACGGCTGTGCCCATCCCCGGGCCGGCCTGAGCGCGGCACTGTCGCTGGGCCCGGCCCGCTCTGGTTCGGGGCCGTAGGGGTTGACCAGCGCCCGGCCGGCCCTACGGTGTGGCCTGTTCCCGCCCGGTGGCCGTGACCGCCCCGGCCGCGCGGGCTTCCCCGGGGTGCCTTCCCGCCCCCGCCCCCCGAGACGGGCAAGGCGCCCCTGTGCCGCCCCCGTATCCCCCGGGCGGGGCGGCACGCACGGCGGCCGGGCCCCTCCGACTCCCCCACAGGGGCCCGGCCGCCCACCAACCGGACGACCCGGCGGAAGAGCGGCGAGCGGCCACGGCCTCCCCGCCAGCGACACCCAGGCAAGCACGCAGACCGTCGCCCGCCTGCCCTCACGGCCACGTGACCCGCCCGCGAGCGGCCGCCGGAGCCCAGACCGGTGCCCCTCGGCCCAACACCCAGAACCGCACCGAACCGACAGGAAGGCCACACCATGAGCCGCACGATCACCCTCCACCCGGACGCCCTCGCCGCCCTCACCCCCCACGCGTTCGGAGCGTTCACCGTCGCCGTGTGGGAGGACGGCGGATACCTGGCCAGCTGGGATCACACAGTGACCGGCTGCGCCTGCCTGGTGAGCGTCTGGCCCGAGAACATGGTCAACGACCCCCACGCCCCAGCCGAGTTCATGCCGGCCGGTCCGTGGTCGTACACCGGCCGGTTCGACGTCGCCACCGCGGAAGCCTGCCTCAACCCCGACGACTGGACCAACCCCGACAACCAGGACGACCACCCGACCCCGCACCACGCCCTGGCCGCCGCCCTGGACGAGCACCGAGCCGTGTGCTTCGAATACCGGTTGGCGATCACCCTCTGCCTGAACTGCAACCAGACCAAGCAGTGGCACGGCCCGGAGGGCAGCGTGTTCGCCTGCCAGGACTTCCGGCCCGGCGAGCAGTCGGGCCGCCGCGCATGGGAACGCCAGCGCGAGGAACGCGGACTGCACGTCCCCCGCGACTGACGCCCCGCCAGAGGGGGGAGCACCCCACCCGGCACCCGGCGGCCCGCACACCGACTCAGGCACCACGTCGTTGCGTCCCCGCAGCCGCCCCGTCACCCGGCCTGTCCCGGCCACCACCGCACCGCCCTGCACCCGCCGACCCCGAAAGGCCCCGCCGTGCCCCGCAACCCGGATATTCGTTCCGTGTCCTCCACGATCCGCCCACCCGCGCCGCGTCCCTGCGACAGCTGTCCCTACCGGCGTGACGTCCCCTCGGGGATCTGGGCCGCCGAGGAGTACGACAAGCTCCGCGCCTACGACGCCCCGACAGCAGAACAGCCGACTGCGGTCTTCATGTGCCACCAGACGGACGCCGATAGCCAGGCGCGCCGCGTGTGCGCGGGCTGGGCCGGATGTCACGGCGAGACCCTGCTGACGCCACGGATCGCCCTGATGAAGGGCGTCATGGACGGCTCGACCCTCGAAACCGTGGTCACCTACGTATCCCCAGTGCCGCTGTTCTCCTCGGGAGACGAGGCGGCCGCCCACGGCCAGGCCGACATCGACCGCCCCGGCCCCGAGGCCGACCGCCTGGTCGACAAGATCATCCGCACGCGGCGGCACATCCGCCTCGGCTGAGCACCACCACCCGGCCGGCCGGGCCGCCATGCCACCATCCGATGTCGTGCACCACCCGGCAAGCACGCTTCCCAGCGGCACCTGACATCTCGCCGCCAGGACCGGGTGGCCGCCGCCCCCGAGGCCGGGCCGGACGCCCAGCGCGATGCGGTAGCCCGGCGCACCAACCCGAGGCCCGCGCCACCACCAGGGCCACCACCCGGCCTGTTCCGGCCCCGGCCGCTGCCACACCCGGCAGAGCCCACCGACACGGTGACGTGCCCGCCCCCGCGCTGCGCCCCGGCCCCGGTCCCGGTCGGGTGAGTCTGCCACTCGCCAGGACCACTGAGACCGGCCGCATCACCCGCTCTGCCCGAGCCTGCCCGGCGGTCCGCCCGCGCGGGCCGCTGCTCAGCCCCCAGGCCAGGAACGCCCCGCTGCTCCCCGCCCCTGCCGGTCCGGCAAGCCGGGAGGGGAAACGGCCCGGTGTGGGGCGTGTGTCCCGTGCCCGGCGTACCAACCCCAACCCGGCCGTCCGCCAGCCCGGTTGGCCCGGTTGACCGGCTCCCTCCCGTGCCTACCTTCGGGCACATCGAGACCGGCCAGGCCCCGCCGGGCGAGCGCGTCAACCGCCCCGGCCTCCGTCACCCGCTCCCGCCCCACGGGCCGGAGCCCGGCCGCCGGTCACCCACTCCAGGCCGGGAGCCACATGCCCACACCCACACCCGCATCTACCCCTGCCACCACACCCGCCACCCGCCCCACCGGGCACGAGGATCTCCCCCTCTTCGCCCACGAGGACCTCCCGCTCTTCACCCTCGACACCGACCAGCCCACCACGCCCACGCCGACCCACGAGGACCTGTTCGCCCTCGACGGCCCCGAACTCACCGCCCTCCTCGACTCCCTCACCACAGCGCAACGCGCCCAGCTCGCCGGCCCCTACCCGGCCCGCTGGCTCTACCCGCCCCAGCCCGGCGACGCCCCCCGCGGGGTGAATGTCTGCGCCGGATGCGGCGGCGGCTGCGCCGGACTGCGACTGGTCCTCGGCGTCGAAGCCGACATGGTGTGCATTGAGCTGAAGAAGGACCCGGCTGCCACCAGCACAGCCGCCGGATGCACCGTCATCCAACAGGACATCAAGACGCTCGACCCCCGCCACCCCACACTGCGCTGGACCCGCCGCGTCATGTGCACGATGCCGTGCATCGACTGGACCCGCGCCGGTCGCGGAGCCGGTCGCGACGCCTCCAACCTCGAAATCCTCCTCGACGCGATCGACCAGGTCGGCGCCCACATGGGAAACGTGTGGGTCGACGGGGCAGAAGTCTGCACCCACGACGACCCCGCCGACTGCGACGACAACTGCTACGACCACATGATCGAGCCCTCCGGCGCCCCCATCACCGAACTGTGGGAACTGGTCGACGACATGACCGCCGACACCGCCGGACTCATGCTCGCCCCGGTCATCTGGATCCTGGGCCTGCGCTCCATCGGCGCACCGGTCGAGTCCATCGTCATCGAGCAAAGCTCCGCCCTGCCGGAAGACGTCCAGGACTACATCCAGAGCGAACTATGGATCGCCGGATGCGAGTCGGTGCAGTGGGCAGACCTGGACGCCGCCGACTTCGGCTCACCCAGCAACCGCAAACGCGCCATCATGTCCGCGCACTGGTACCGCAGCCCCGGCCCGGTCACCATCCCCGGGATCCGCACCAACGCCGCCCTCGTACTCGGCTGGCCAACGGACACCCGCATCAACACCCGGGGCGAACGCAAGACCAGCGGCGGCAACGTGTTCACCCTGAACCGCACCATCCCGGCCGTGACCGGGAAAATCCGCGGCTGGTACTGCCAGGAGACCGGACGCCGGTTCACCATCCCCGAAGTGTGCGCACTGGTCGGCTTGCCCCGCCACCACCCGGTGACCGGCTCCCGCACGAGCCAGTGCCAGCAACTCGGCGACATCCTCTCACCGCTGGTCTCCGCCGCCGTCTGGGGCACCCTGCTGGGCCTGCCCTGGCTCGACATGCTCCGCACCTACCTCGCCCAGATCTACCCGACCGTCCACAGCCAACCCACCGCGGCCATCCTGTACAACCCCGCCCCCGCCCCCACCCGCCCCGCCCCGGCCGTCACCGACGCCGACATCCTGCGCCTGTTCGCCCAGGGCGACTACCCGCGCCTCCGCATCCAGACCCACCCGACCACCCCGCACTGACCAACCCCACACCGTCACCCTGCCCGGCCGCCAGTCCCACGGCGGCCGGGCACCGCCATGCGCACCCCCGGCCAGCAACCACCCCCTGTCTCACCCACCCCACCGGGCCCGCGCCACCGCGCCAGCAGACCGCCCGTCCCCGGCCGCGTCAGCTCGCCGGCGGCCGCCGCATCCACGGCGCGGCCGGACCCCCCGGCCCGGGCGGGGCAGCGACGGGCCCCGGCTGCGCAACCGCACCTGGCCCCGGTTGCCCGGGCGCCACCGGATACCCGCCCGCCACCGGATATCCCACCCCCGCCACCGGCTGCGCCACCACCACCTGCGGCGCGGCTCCGTCCACCAGCGCCCCCGTCCACCCGTCCGCCACCGCTACAGCGACGTGAAACGCCAGCCGCACCGACGACTCCACCACCACACTGGTGTTCTCACCCACCAGCACCACCCGTTCCCGCCCCATCACCTTCCGATAGGACACCAGACGCATCCCGTGAACCAGCGGACCGTCCTGCCCCTCCTCCACAACCTCGAGCGCACCCCCCAGCCACGTCGGGTCCAACTCACCCGCCGTCACCTCGGACACCCGCGCCATCACCGCACCTCCTTCACACCGTCCACCACCCCGGCCCCCCGCGCGGCCTCAGGCACCACAGGCCCGCCGCCACCCCCGCCCGGCCTCTCCACCCCGGCCCCCACCGGCCGCCCCGTCACCAGCCCGCCCCCGCCCAACAACGCCCCCACACCAGACCCAACCAACTCGCCACCACCCCCCGCCGCCCGCCGTGCACCGGACCCCGACCCGCCCGCCACCCCCGCCGCGAACCCGCCTCGCCCGCCGCCCGCCGCCTTCACCTGCGCGAGCATCCGCCGCAACTCACCCACCTCCACACCGAGCCGGTCCGCGACCTCCTCCTCACGAACCCCCACCCCCCGCACCTGAAGACCCCGCATCCGCGCAGCCACCCGCGCACCCTGCTCCCACCCCTCACGCCGCGCCTGATCCCGCGCCGCCTCCAGCCTCTCGATCTGCTGGTCGATGACCTCCACCGCCTTGCCGGTGCGTTCCTGAAGCGTCAGGAACTCCTCCGCACCCTGGACCAGTGCCACATCACGGGCCTCGTACATGGCCCGCAGCTCACGCGCCCGCCGACGAGCCGCCACCGACGCCACGGCGCCGCGCTCAACCGCCGCCCCCTTCGCCATCCCACATACCCTTTCCGCCAGGAGCCCCGGCACGAACCGGCACCCCGCCACAGGCACACACGCCCCACACCGGGGCGCCGCACCAGTCCAGGCAACCGGCCACCGCCGCCCGGCGAAAGGACACAGACCCCCGGATCCCGTCAGACGGGATCCGGCCCGCACGGCGACCGGCGAAGTTCCCGCCCGGCCGCACACCGCACCCACCCACCCCCACCCGGCCCGTGCCGGCGAGCACACGCCCCCGCCTGCGCGAACACCCGCCACCCGTACGCCGAAGCCACCACCGGACACGGCACCCCACAGTCGTGGCGGCCGCCAGTCAGGGGGCCGACTTCCCAACACCTCTTGCATCTTCGAGGTGTCCCTGCGGAGCCTGGCGGCGTGATGGAAGCCCATACGTTCACCCCGGGCGACGGCTGGCTGTACTTCAAGAACCAGATCGCCGCGGGTGACGAGCCCCGCAGACGGGGCCGCGACCTGGCTTCCCAGCAGCGTGAGCGGGGCGTTCCGCCGGGCCGTTGGGCGGGACGCGCGGCCGCCCTGCTCGGCGTGGAAGGGGAGGTGACGGAGGCGCAGATGCGCTCGCTGTTCGGCGAGGGCCTGCACCCACGCGCCGACGCGATCACGGCCGAGCGGCTACGCGACGGAGCGACGGTCCGCCAGGCCATGCGTGCGGCCAGGCTCGGCGCGGCGTACTACCAGTTCGGGAAGACGCCCACCGAACTGGCCAAAGCGGTGCAGGAACAGATCGACCGATTGGAGAAGCAGCACGGGCGGGCCCTGACCGATACGGAGCGCCGGCAGGTGCGCTGGAAGATCGGCGGCAAGGCGTTCCGCGCAGAGTACGGGCGCGACCCCGCCGACGGCCCGGAACTGGGCCGCTACATCGCCGCCCGGATGAAGCCGGCACGCCAGCCCGTCGCCGGCTACCACGCGGTCCTGCAGGCCCCGGCCAGCGTCCAGGTCCTCCTCGCGGCAGGCGACGACACCACCGCGGCCGCCGTCCTGGCCGCCCACGACCAAGCCGTGGCCGCCACCCTCGCGTGGATCGAGGACCACGCGCTGGCCACCCGTACCGGGCCGGGCGGCGTCGCTCAGCACGACGTCACCACCGGCCTGGTGGCCGCCCGCTTCCGGCACTTCGACTCCCGGGCCGGACAGGCCGGACTGCACGACCACGTGCTGATCGCTAACAAGGTGCAGGGCCCCGGCGGGCGGTGGCGAACCATCGACGGCCGGCTGTTCCTCTCCCAGGTCGTCGCCGCGTCCGAGCTCTACAACGAGGAGGTCCTGCGCCGGGTCTGCACTGCCCTGGACCTGGTGGTGGAGGAACGCCCCCGCCCCGACGGGCGGCGCCCCGTGATGGAGATCGCCGGGATCGGCCCCGACCTGGTCGACGCGAACTCGGCACGCGCCCGGCAGGTACGCCAGCGCCTGCCCCACCTGGTCGCCGCCTACCGGGCCCAGCACGGCAAGGAACCGACCCTTCCTGCGCGCCTGGCCCTGATGCGCCAGGCCACCCTCGAGAGCCGCCCGCCCAAGAAGCAGACCCGCCCGCTCGCGGCGCTGCGCGAACACTGGCACGCCTCGATGGCCGCCGCGTTCGGCCGCCCCCGCACCGACGGCCTGCTGGCGGACGCCCGTACGCTCGCTCGCCAGGTACTACGCCAGGAGGCAACGCCCAGCCTGGACGTGGACGCGGCCGCCCGCGAAGTGGTGGCCGCCGTCTCCCTGCACCGCGCCGTCTTCGGACGCCGCCATCTGCTGGCCCAGGCCCGCCGCCACGTCACCCGCACCACCCGTGGCCGCGCAGGCGAGGGCTGGGCCGAGACCATCACCGACCACGCACTGGCCCGGCTGTGTCTGGACCTCACCCCGCCCGACATCAACCCCGCCTTCGCGCCACTGCAGCGCCCCGACGGCTCCAGCGTCTACCGCCGACGCGGCGCCGAGCTCTACACCACCCCCCAGATCCTCGCCGCCGAGGACGCGATCGTCGCCGCCGCACACCGCCGCACCGGCCCGGCCTGCGGCGAGCGCACCTTCGAGCGCGCCGCCGCCCGCCACAAGGGCCCCCTGGACGCCGGACAACGCGCCATGGCCAAGACCTTCGCCACCTCCGACCGCGCCCTGGTCGCCGCGATCGGACCGGCCGGCGCGGGCAAGACCACCGCCCTGCGCCTGGCCCACGCCGCCGTCACCGCGGCCGGCCACCACACAATGGCACTCGCCCCCTCCGCCCGCGCCGCCCACGTCATGGCCGAGGAACTCAGCGCTCCCGCCCACACCCTCCACTCCTGGCTGCGCCGCCAACGCCTCGCCGACGCCGGCAAGCTCCTCCTGCCCCGCGCCGAGCGCCTGCGCCGAGGCGACGTGATCATCGTGGACGAAGCCGGCATGGCGGCCACCAGCCACCTCGCCGCCATCGTGCGCCACGCCGCCAAGGCCGGAGCCCACGTCCGCCTGATCGGCGACCCCGCCCAACTCGCCGCCGTCGAAGCAGGCGGCGCGCTGCGCCTGCTCCAGAGCGAGGTCGGCGCCGTCCACCTGACCGCCGTCCACCGCTTCCGCCACCCCGAAGAAGCCGACGCCTCCCTCAAACTGCGCGACGGCGACCCCACGGAGGCGTTCACCTGGTACCGCCGCCAAGGCCGCGTCCAGGGCGGCACCACCACCGCCATGGCCGACGCCGTCTTCACCGCCTGGCGCCGCGACCTCACCGCCAAACGCACCCCGCTGATGACCGCCCCCGACCGAGACCTGGTCGCCGCCCTCAACCGCCGCGCCCAGGCCTGGCGCATGGACAGCGGCCAACTCCTCAAACCCTCCCGCTGGCGCCCCCGCCCGGCCCGGCTGCGCGACGGCCACCACGCACACGTCGGCGACCTCATCGTCACCCGCCAAAACCAGCGTCGACTCACCTGCCGCGCCGGCCGAGACTTCGTCAAGAACGGCGACGTATGGGCCATCGAGCGCTACACCCCCACCGGCGACGCCATCGTGCGCCACACCCAGCACCGCGGCCGCCTCACCCTGCCCGCCGACTACCTCACCGAGCACTGCGAACTCGGCTACGCCTCCACCATCCACCGCGCCCAGGGCATGACCGTCACCCGCTCCCACGCCCTGCTGACCACCGGCACCTCCCGCGAGGCCGCCTACGTCGCCGCCACCCGCGGCCGCACCGGCAACCACCTCTACATCGCCCTCGAACACGACCAGACCCTCGACCAGGCCCTGACCCGGATCGCCACCTACAACTCCTTCTCCCCAAGCGCCCGCCAGACCATCCGCGACGAGCAGCAACGCGCCTGGGGCATCAAACAACTGACCGCCGAGTACGCCGACGCCACCGAACAGGCCGCCCGCCTGCGCTACGCCGCCGCCGCCCGCCACGCACTCGGCACCGCCGCCGACCCACTGTTCGCCGACGACGCGCTCACCGCCATCGCCAACGCCCTCGCACGCGCAGAACGGGCGGGCTTCACCCCCGAACGGATCCTGGCCGCCGCCTACCACGAAGGCCCGCTCACCGGCGTGGACGTGCCCGGCGCGGTCCTCGCCTGGCGCATCGACCGCCGCCTGCGCACCGCCCGCGCCGCCGAAGCCCAAGCCGACGCGGACCCCCACCCCAACACCCGCCTGCTGCGCACCCTCACCGACACCCAACTCGAACGCATCGTCCTGCTCGCCGAACAGCACCGCGCCCGGGCCCTGACCGAACTGCACGCCGCCGACGCCCAGAGCGCCGCCACCCCGAAACCCGTCACCGCCCACGGCCGCCGCCACCCGCCCTGGCCCCACCGCCCCTACGGCACCTTCACCCCCGGCCAGCTCGCCGACCGGCTGCGCGCCACACGCCGCGCCGTCCTGCGGGCCGGCGACGAAGGCGACCACCAGGCGGAGCTCACCGCTGTGGAGGACCTGGTGCGCCTGCGTGAGGAACAGACACTGCGCCGCCAGATGCCCTGGCGCGACCGCTCCCGGGAGGACTACCAGCGCGCCCGCCCCGGCTCGCCGGCCACCGCGCCCGACCCCGCCGCGGCGGCCGCCGCCGACGCCGCGCGGGCGCGCGAGCGCACCGCGTCGGCCCGCGACGCCTGGCAGCGGGCCGAGGCCGTCACCGCCCGCGCCAGCGCGGAGCGGCACCTGCGCCGACTACTGCCCGACCACCCGCCCGCCCACGACGACAGCACGGACCTGCCCGACTGGCTCACCCCCACCGCCGCCCTGAACGACCCGCACACCCCCGCCCACTGGCGCCGCCACCTCACCGAACGCCGCGACATCCTCGACCGTCACCTCGCCGCCCACGGCGCCCTGCTGGCCGACGACACCCCCGCCTGGGCCGCCCCGCTCGGCCCCCTCCCACCCCCGCAGGCCGGCCGCGCCCTGCGCACGCGATGGGAACGCACCGCCGCCCTCACCGACGCCTGGCGCACCCTCCACCAGGTCCCCGCCCACGAGGCGGGCCTGGGCCCCCGCCCCGAAGCCGCCGAACACGCCGCCGCCTGGAACGCCCTCGACGCCCGCATCCGCGCCCTGCACCACGCCACCCGCACCGCCCACCAGCCCCACCCCGCACCGCAACCCGACACCCTCACCCGCCAGACCCTCGAACAACTCGCCCAACTGCGGCTGCTGCGCACCGCCCGCACCCCCGATCCCGTGGCGCCGCCCCGGCCCGCGCCCCCCGCCGGACCCGCCACCCCCGTGCCGGCCGGCCGCACCACCCCGGCGCCGGCCCTGCTGCCACAGGCCGAACGCATGTCCCAGGAAGCCCTGGGCGCAGCCCTGGCCGGACAGAAGGCACCCGAGGAATGGGTCGAGCAGATCCCCGCCCCCGACGAGGACGACACCGCCCAGCAACACCTCTACCGGCGCCTGGTGGCGGCCGTCGCCGACTGGCGGCTGCGCCAGGGCGTCAGCGGCACCGACCCGCTTGGCCCGCCCCCCGAGACCGACCGCGCCACCGAGTGGCAGCACCTGTCCAAGGCCCTCGACCTCTACCGCACCTCCCGCATCAACGACCGCCTGCAACTGCTGCGGGTACGGCGCGAAGCCGACCGCGAACGCCTGGAGGCCGCCGCCCAGCAGGCCGCCCAGACCGGCGCCCGCACCACCAGCGGACCGCCCTCCCGCCGGACGAGCGGCAAACCCTCCCGCCCCCGCCGCACCGGCCGCCGCCGACGGTGAAACACCCGCCCGCCGGGTACCGCGCGATCCCGCCAGATGGGAGAGAGCGCCCACCGCTCCCGCCCACCGGGACCAGGACGCCGCCACGATTGCGGCCGCCCGCAGCGCCCGCGCACGCTCGCCTTCCCACCCCCGCAACCGATCCCGCCACCAGAAGAATTGGGGAAGGCCGTTGACCGCGCCGCAGCCCGAACCCGTGCACTACGCGCTCACCACCGTCTACACCGACCCCTTCCTCGGCGGCACGGACGGACCCTCGATGCTCACCACCGACCCGGCCGCCGCCGCGCACTTCTTCCTCGACACCGACCGCCCGGGCCACCTGGAGGTCATGGCCCACGCCACCGGGCCCGACACCACCCTGGTACCGGTCAGGCCGGGTGAGATCGTGGAACGGGCACTGGAAGAACTGCCCCCGGACGACCCACGCCGCCACACACTGCACTCGGCGCAGGCCGACTGGCTCGAGAACCGCCTCTGGGACGGTCAGGACGAACCGTTCGGCACGGCCCCCGGCGGCCCGGACTGGACGCGGGCCGGGGCAGCCTGGGGCGGCGCGTTCACCACCCTGCCCGGCGCCGACGTCCTCACCGAACTCGCCTCGCGCCACCCGGCAACGGAAGAAGCACACGGGCCGCTGGTGATCACGGCGCTACGCACCGCCCGCGCGATCCGCCAGGCCCACGGCCGCGCAGGCGGGGCCGACCGGCAACTGCTCGCCGCGAACTGGCGGATCCTGAACTCGGTGCGGCCGGCCAGCGAGGAACCCGCGCTCCGCGCCGCGGCCACCTGGTACCTGGAGCGCCTGGCCGACCTCGACCCCGTCACCGCACGGCACCCCGACGGCCTCACCGACGCCCAACGCGCCTGTTGGCGCGAGGCCGCCATCGACCTGCAACGCGACCTCCTCGTCCTAGACTCGGCCCGGCACCCCGCCCGGATCCAGGCGTTCACCGCCCGCGTGTCCACCCAACCCGCCGACCCGGCCCCGGACGGCGCGGCCCACCCCGAGGAGGAGAGGGCGGACCGCCAGCGCCTGGAGGCCGCTCTCACCGGAGCCTTCGAGCACCTGCCGCTGGACGGCGCGGTACGCGAGAGCGTCGAAGCCGTCGCCGCCCGCGTCCTGAAACCGCCGCCGCTCCTGCCACTGCCCGCACAGCCCGCCGGCGACGCCGACGCCGCCCTCCACTGGCGCCGGCGGGTGCCCTCCGCGCAACGGGCGGCCGCCGACGCCGACGACGCCCTCACCCAGGCCTACACCTACGTCGCCCAGGCCTACCACCAGACCCGCGGCGACGCCCTGCCCTCCGTCGCGCACGGAAGCACCACCCTCGCACGGACCCTGGCCGTGGAGACCACCGGGCGTCACGCCGTCCTGGGCCGCATGCTCGTCCTCGCGGACGCCGAACGCGCCGCCACCGCCCACGAGCCGCGCCTGCACGCCGACGCCCAGGCCACGGCCGACGCGGCCCGCGCCGAGGCCCAAGACCGGGGCCTTCACCCGATGGAGGTCCACTACGCCGCGCAGGTCGCCTACACGGCGACCTTCGACGCCGGGCGCTCCCTCCTCGACGAGGCCCTCACCGAGCAGCGCCTTACGGTGCGGGCCACCATCGCTGCGCACTTCCCCCGCCCCGACTACCGCCTGCGGGACATCCTGGTGGGCAGCATCGACCACCAGGCCGTCACCCGCGCGCACAACGCCGTCACCGTCCTGGTTGGCGCGCTGGACGACCTGCTCGCCCGGGACCGCGACCCCGGCGAACACCCGCGGCCCACCGCCGAGCAGATCACCCGGGCCCGTTCCCGCGTCGACGCGGCCTCCAGGCGCCTCGACGGTGTCATCCGCAAGGACAGACCCGCGATGGTGGCGGCACTGGGGGCCCTGGAAGCGGTCATGAAGATGCCCGCACCGCCCCCGCAGGACAGCGACGGCACCGCCCGGCTGACCCGCCACCGTGAGCAGCTCACCGAACGGCTCACCGGCACCGTCCCGGCCGCCGGTACCGGCCCGCAGGCCGCCACCACCCCAGCAGGGCCGCGCCCGGCCCGCGACCTGCCCCGGCAGGCCACCCGCCCCACCACCGCGAACCGAGGAATGCGATGACCCGCCGTGAAGACCGCCAGGCTACGCGGCGCGACTGGATGGAACGCGCCGTCTGCCGCGAAGAGGACCCGGAACTGTTCTTCCCCATCGGCAACCGGGGCCAGGCCCTGCTGCAGATCGAAGAGGCCAAGGCCGTGTGCCGACGCTGCCCCGCGCGCCCCCAATGCCTGCTGTGGGCCTTGGAGACCCACCAGGAGACCGGCGTGTGGGGAGGCGTCAGCGAGGACGAACTGCGCGCCATCCACCGCCGAGCCGCCCGGGAACGGCGCAAGGCCAAGGACGCCAAGGACACAGGCCAGGACGGGCAGCGCCCGCATTCCCCCGCACCTGCCCCCGCTCTTGCCCGCGCGTGAACTCCCACCGCCGGGCGGCAACCGCACCCGTCCGGATGGTGACGTCCCCGGCCCCGTCGGGGACGTCACCATCCGAAGACGTCGGTGAGGGCCGCACCGCAACGGCAACCCGACACCCCGCCGGGTGCCGGACACGGCCGGCGTCCCCACCGGGCCGCCGCCCGGGGCAGGTGTCCGCAGGCGCGCCCGGGCGGGAGAGCATGCGGCACCGTCCCGTACTTCATTTGCGCGACCGTCCAGACCCCGGCCCGGACCGTCCGCGGCAACACGCCTGCGGCTCTGCAGGCGAGCATCGGAGCGTCTACCGGCGACGTCCGGCAGCGATGACCGGCTGCCGGTGCCCGCGATGCCGCCGGGTTCCAGCAGCGCCTGCCGGCAGTCGCCGACGAGGTGTCGGCGACAGCGGATACGGTACGCCGTCGTGAACGCCGCTGGTCTTGACTACCGTGCCCGGACGCAGCAGTGCGGCTGCATCCCACCGCAGCCGCGTACCGGCTCCTGGAGCGGTGAACCTCCGTTCTGAAATCCGCACCTCCGGGGTCTTGTCGGCGCCGGACGGCCACCCTGATCGGCCGGCGCACCCACGGCGCCCACCGGCGCAAGCCCCGGCTGCCTCGGCGAGCCTTGCCAGGCAGAAGCGGAAAGTCGTGGACCGCCTGGGCGAGGGCGTGATCCACTTCGCGCATGAGCTTGTTGGTGGATGTGTTCACCGTCGACGGGAGCGGTGAGTTCCGCTTCCTCGACGTTCCCGAAGGGGCGTCAGACCTTGCCGGCTTCGAGAGCTGGCGTACGACGGTCTGGGGATCGGAGGCCGTCTGCTCGCTCGGCGCACGGTTCTTCCCTCAGCTGGCCGGGGACGCCCTCCGGGTTGCCCCAGAAGACGTCCCGGAGTTCATCAGGGAAGTTCTCCTGCTCCAGAACAACGTCGAATCCATCAGCGCCCGCATGGACTCACCCAAGCCCGCCGCCCGGCGCACCAGCGAGATCGCCGATCGTCTGAACAACATCCTCGACGCTGCTCAGCGAGCCTTGCAGGTCCACGGCGGAGTGCAGATTTGGTAGCAGACGCGCACCGGCGCTGTGACGGAGCCGCTCACTCACCGCGGCTGACCACCGAAGGCGGACCAGAACCTGAGAAGCGACAGTGCCCGGCTACGGACCATGACGACGATGCCCGATTGCGGTGATGCGCCGGGCCCAGCAAGCTACTGGATGCTCCACCGGTGCGGATGGACGGGTTCGTCGGGGCAGAAGAAGACGTTGAGCTCACCCCAGCGGCCCACCGTGACCGCGGTGGGAGTGGCGTGTGGGTTCGGAGGGAAACCCTGCTCCTCCAGCGGCCTCCAACTGCCGCTGCCGCCGTCCCATTCCGAGCTGTCTATGGTCAGCAGCAGCTGCATCGGCGTCCCGCAGGCCAGACAGTCCATGGCGTATGGGTCGGTCAAATGCCAGGAGGCGTAGCCGCCGACGCGCCAGCCTGGCGGGATGGACAGGTCGTACTGGTAGAGGACCGGCTCTGCCATGTTCTCGTCCGGCGACCGCCCGGCCTCCGCCTCAAGGGCTTCCTCCCGGGCGTTGATCCGGGCGCACAGGTCCTCGGGCAGGAGACCGGCGAACGGGTAGGTGACCACCTGCTCCGGATGCAACACGCAGGGCTCGGGAACGAACCCGTCGGACTCGACGACCTGAGGCTGCGGTGGCGCGCTCAGCACCTCACCGACCTCCCACGACCGCAGCCAGCGCAGGTCCAGCTTCAGGTCGTAGCGGCCCGGGCCGTGTGTGTGGAAGGGGCACCAGAACACCTGGAGCAGATCGCAGTCGTCCGGTCCCGCCGGCAGGTCGGGTACATCCCGCCGGTACAACTGCGCAAGGCCGATCAGAGGCAGCGGACCCGTCCCGGACGCCCCAGGAACCCGGAGATTTTGATGCAGCTCTTCGAAGAGCTCCCGATCCTCGTCCGTGAGGCCCGTACCCGGCTCGCGGGCCCCGGCGCAGGCCAGAGCCTGCCGGTACCTGTGAGTGGCGGCGAGCCGTCGGCCACGCCAGCGGGCATGGGCCTCGCCGCACACCGGCCACGGTTCATCCGCCGGCCACAACATCGGACCGCCCACGGAACTGGCCGTCACCCCCGGGCTTCCCGGCCGCGGATGGAGCCGGGTGGTCGTCCCCCGGTGCGCGGCCAGTTCCGGAAAGAGCGCCTCGACATCGAGAGGGCGCGGCGGAGTGGTCCTCGTCATGGTGCGACTTTAGACACCCGGCAGGCTCGGCCATCGAGCACCCCAGCAGCGGTTCCTTCGCCAGAGCCTGCTGCCTCCCGAAGCAGAGCACAGCTGCGGTCCGCTCGTTCTCGCGGCAGAGCCAACACGGCAGACCACCGGTCCGGGGCGGGCCCGTTCCGGCCGGGGATGATACTCCTTGGACAGGGCAACGCCGTTGCCCGACAGGCCGATTGCGCATCGCCGACCAAGGCTGTCCCGCCGTCACCACCGGAGAACGCCGTGTCCCGCGACCCCTACCAGCACCTGTACGAGGACAGTGAGATCTTCGCGCTGCACCTCGTCCGCCGGGCCGCAGACCCGACGATCACCGCCGACACCGAGCACGCCCTGCGCGACCTGGTACACCGCCACCAGCCCCTGACCGGGCAGGACGCCGCGATCGCCGTCACCGGTGCCCTCGCCCGCCTGGCCTACACGGCGCTGCGCGCGGCTTCCTCGCGTCACCACCCCCTGGCCGCCCGGCTCCTCGACGGCCCGCGGACACTGACTCCCGCCCAGACCCGTGAGATCGCCACCGTCCTCGACCGGCTGGACGCCGACCTGCTGAGCGGCGACGCCACCGCGCTCGGGCACTGCTTCGTCGAACTCACCCGCCTCGCCCTGGCCGAGCAACTGCCCGGCGGCCGCCCCCTGCACGAGAGCGCCGCCGACCCCCTCGGCTACGCCTTCGCCTCCACGCCCGTGCCCGCCGACGCTCTCCTGCCCCTCGTCGTCCGCGCCGCCCACCTCACCCTCACCTGCCTGTGCCACCTGCTCGGCGCCGACACCGCCACCGCCCACACCGCCACCGCGTACGGCGCGCTGGAGCAGGTCCTGGACGGCTTCGAGCTCTACAAGATCACGCAGCAGGCGGCCGGCGCCGACGCGTCGTAGCCGGGCGACCCAGGCCGTGTGACGGTTCGTCAATCACCGGCCTGTACAAGGTGTGGAACGACGTCCACATCCGATCGGCCGATGGCGGTCTGGCGCTGCCGGGTAGCGTGATCGCCATCAGCATCCGCCGGAGGGGGGAAGGATGTCATGGCGCACAACGCCGTACCGGCACCGCGGAGCAGCGCGCCCCGCGGTGCCCTGACATGCTGCTGCACGCACCCTCCCGGCCGAACGGCACGCACACCCGGCCGCGCCGCCTACCCCGGCGGTGAGCCGCTCTGCCAGCACCCTGGCGGGTCCGTGCGACCGGTCCAGCCCCGGCATCCGCGGCTTCGGACCGCATCACCCATTCTCCTGACCGCGTCGGGCAGTGCTCCCCAACTGCCGACCTCGGCGCCCCCAACGGTCAGCCGCCCCCGCCTGCCCCGCCAGGCCAAGTGCCCGCGCCCTGCGCGGGGACTGCGTCGAACCCATCAGGCCCGCCCCCGCGGGCCGAGCCCCGAAGGATCGTTCAGATGACCACCACGGCCTACGTCTCCCGACCCGCCCTGGTCCTCGGCGAGTACACCGTCGACGCCTACCGGATCCGGGACGACATCCTCGCCTTCAACCCTGACCACCCCAAGCGCGAAGCCATCCGCAAAGCCCTCACCAACCTCCCCGGCACCCGCCGCTACCTGCGCCCCTACGAGGAGATAGTCGCCGAGCGCACAACCGTCCAACGCAAAGACGACGTCTTCGAGGCCATCCTCGAAGCCGCGCGAAAGGCCGTGATCGCAGCCACGGAGGATGTCGGAGTCGCCCTCGCCGACATCGACTGCCTCGTCGTCTCCAGCTCCACCGGTGACCGCGTGCCCGGCCTCGGTGTCCATCTGTGCAACGCGCTGGGCCTGCGTCCCGACATCCGGATCCGCAGTATGACCCAGGCCGCGTGTGCGGGGGGTGCCCTGGCGCTCATCTGCGCGGAGGAGCACCTCGCCCGGTATCCCGACCACACGGTCGTGGTGGTCACCGGCGAATTCCTGTCCGCCCTCTACCAGCGCTCCGCGCTCTCACTTGAGGACCAGATCTACAAGGCGCTGTGGGGCGACCTGGCGGCGGCCGCCGTTGTCGCGGCCCGGCCGCTGGGACGGTCCCCTTCGCTGCGGATCGATCACACCAAGGAGTTCACGATCCCCGACACCGTGGAGCGCTACAGGAAGGTGACGGACGAGCGCGGTGACCACTTCGCCTCCACCCGGGCTTCGCTGCGCTCGGTCGCGGACCTGGCCCCCGAACTGCTGAAGTGGCTGGACAAGCACGCGCGGGGCCCCCTGGGCTTCGGCATCCTGCACCCCGGGGGCCCCGCCATCCTGGCCAAGCTGGCGAAAGTCCTCGACGTCGACGACCAGTTCGTCAAACACTCACGAGACGTGCTGGAGCAGGAGGGCAATCTCGGCGGACCGACCATCTTCTCGGTCCTGGACCGCACCCACCGCACCCCGCCCCGGTACGGCCAGCAGGGCCTGGTGTTCGGCCTGGGCCCCGGGGTCACGTTCGCCTCGCTCCTGGTGACCTGGACCGACCCGCACGCCTGACCCCACAGACCGGGCGCCCCGCCCGGCCGGCCTCCGGCCTCCTACCCTGCGGCAACCGCAGCACAGCCCGCACCGGGGGAGAAAACCGGCACGGGCACCGCCCCGCGGACGGTCCGCGCCGGCGGGCGCCAGGAGGATCCGGCCGGGCGGGGCCGGCGCACCAGCACCGGCGAAGCGGGGCACAGGGCCTCGAACCCGGCCCGCCCGTAGAGGCGGGCGAGACGCTCGTCGGCGGCCACCGCCACCAGAGCGACCCCATTGCCGTCAGCCCATTCGAGGACCGCGCGCACCAGATCGCGAGTCGCCTGACCGTCGCGCCCGCCCGCCAGCGACCCCACCTCCGCCCACGGCCCGTCCCCCCGCAACACCCGCACGGCACGGCGCAGCCGCACCCCCGCCCGGGCGGCCGGGACGAGGGAGACGAACTGCCACAACAGGAGCACCGCTACCAGGGCCACAGCCACCGCCATCCCGTACCAGCGGCCCACGGCCCCGGCGGCGGCGGTGCCGGCCACCGCCCCCACCACAGCGGCCGGGGCGAACACCGCGAAGAACGCGGCCACGGCGGCGGGCAGGAGCACCACCGTCTCCAGGACCCGGCGCCCCCAGGGCCGCGGCTGGCACAGCACGAGGGTGGCCGGGCCCTGGGACAGCACCCGGCCCGTGCAGCGCTGGATGCCAGCCTCGACCAGCCAGAACGGGGCGAACAGGGCGCGCAGCCACCCGGGGTGCGCCGCGGCGGGCGCGAAGGCCTGCGCGAGGACGCCGGCGAGCTCCGGCAGACGACGCCAGGGCGCGCGCAGGTCCGCCGGCGGGCGCGGTGCCCTCACGCCACCGCGCCGGGCCGGCGCCGCCGCGGCGGTAGAGCCCATCACCGCACACCCGGGCCGGTACGCGCGGCGGACCAGGTGGCCTGGGTAAGGCGGGCGGCCTGGGAGGAGGCGTGCTGCAGGTGCCCGCGGGCGGTGCCGATGACCATGCCGGGAGCGGCCGTGGGATCCCCGACGGCGGCGTTGATCGCCGACGTCGCCGAGCGCACGTGGTGCACGATGTTGGCCTCCACCAGCTGACGGCCCCCGCCCTGCGCCACACCGGGCCGACCAGCCTGGTACATCGCCCAGACCTGCTCAGGGGGGAGCGCGCCCGGCGATGCGGTGCCTCTGCGGTGGGCGTCCCACACCACCAGTGCCGGGTCGATGGTGCCCCGGGTGCTGACCGCGTCCCGGATGGTGGTGAACAGTTCGGCCCGGCCCGGCTGGGTGAAGTCACCGGCGCGCAGCCACCGGCCGACCTGCTCCATCTGGCCGGGGTCGCGCATCAGGGAGCCGAGCACGGCGTCCTCGGTGGAGGCCATCTCCGCGCGAGGGGAGGTCTGCGGAGGCAGGGCCGCGCCGACCGCTTCGCCGCGCCCCACCGCCTGCTCCCAGCGATCCTCCAGCCGCTGGAGCGTGCCGAGCATGCTGTTGATCTCCATCTCGGCGGCTGGGGCGCCCGGCGCCTGCAGGGTGCTCTCGATGCGCCAGGACCCTTCGGCGACCTGCTGCTGGATGCTCGTCTGCAGGACCCGCTGGCCGAGCTGGGCGGCGTGCTCGGGGTGCGGGACCTGGTGGGTGGTGGTGAGGGCCAGGATCTGCTGGGCGACGGCCGGCCAGACCGTGTGAGGGACCGTCCAGCGCTCCTCGGCCGCCTTGTACTGGAGCTGCTCGTACAGCATCCGGCCGAGCACCTGCTGACGCTCGGCGGGGGAGCTGCGGACGGTGGCGGCAGGATGGGCGTACAGGCGGTCCTGGACCAGGGCCCTGTACATCTGGCCCATCCACGGGTCGGTGAAGTCCTCCGCCCTGAGCCAGCCGCGCAGCCGTTCGCCCTCCTCGGGCCGGGCCAGGACGGCGGCCAGCACCGCCCGTTCGGCGAACTCCCCCCGCTGCCCGACCGTGCGCTCCAGGCTCGCCTGGGCGACCACCCGGCCGTAGTGGGCGGCATGGGCGGCGTTGGGCACGTTGTCGGGCAGCGGCAGAGCGGCGACGTAGTCGGCGACCTGGCGCCAGGTCGCGTCGGACACCTGCCAGCCGTCGGCCGAGGCCCTCACGTACAAGTCCTCCACCACCAGGCGCCCGAGCACCTGGGCGCGCTGCCCCGGCGCAGCGGCCAGGACCGCCGGATGGGCGTAGAGATGGCCGTCCACCAGCACGCGGTAGATCTCCCGGCGCCAAGGGTCCGCGAAGTCCTCGGCCCGCAGCCAGGCGCGCACCTCCAGCGCCCGGCGAGGATCCTGCAGGACGGATCCGAGAACGGCCGCCTCGGCGTACGCCTCCGCCGGGGTGCTCACTCCTGCTCCGCCGTGCCGGGGCCTGGCTGGGTGAAGACGGCCTGCTGGGACAGAGCCCAGCGGCGGGCCTCTTCGTCCAGGGCCGCGACCGCCGCCTCCTCCAGCGGCTCCCACCACGCCTCACCCGCGCGCCACCACCGCTCGACGAAGCGCACGGGAGCCCCGGGGAAGTCGCCCAGCAGCACCGCTTCGCCCGCCTGCAGGTGCTGGCGCATCGCCTCGATACTGACCGGCCCGCAGCGCAGCCGTTCCGCGCGGGCGGTGGCGAAGTCCGCCAAGGAGGACAACTGCCCGTCGCTCAAAGCCATGACGCCCCTCCCTCCCCATCGTCAAATCCCCGCAGCCCGCCCGCTGCACGGCTCGCCGAAACGGGCACACGGGCAGGGCCCTGCCTCGCCATGAAAGGCCCGCACGGGGCGTACCGGGCAGCCCGCCCGGCGCCCGATCCCGCCAGGAGGAATCCGTGGCCGCACACATCCCGCCCGGCGGGACACACCGCCCGGCAGGCTGTGCCACGGCCCTGCGGCCGGGCACTGTGGCCAGGGCCCGGCCCACCCGGACCGGCCATCCGGGACGGCGAGCTCCCCCCATGCCTGCTCGCCGTCCCGCCCATCCGCCGGCCGAACCAGGAGATCCGTTGGAGCGCGACGAGGTAAGCGACGAAGAGTGGGATCAGGCGATGGGCCGCGAGTGCGAGGACGTCCTCGGCCCTGACGACGACGGCTACGAGCGCCGGGCGACCTGACCCGATTCCCACCTCACGGTGGACGGCGGCCGCAGCCCCCGTCCGGACCAGGACACAAACGCCAGCCCACCGATGACGACGCCAGAGGTCCACGGCGCAACCGCCGGCCGGAACCAGCACGGCCGCTCGCCCACCGGGCAAGGCGCCGCCCTGGACGAGACGGACCGGTGGACTGCGACCTGCAGCATCCAGCGGGAACCGGACCTGTCCACGCTGCCCGAGACCGACCCGCGGGCCCCACGCGAGGCTGCCGTCACCGCGCACGGCTACGCGGAGACCGGCCAGGACCCCAACCGGACCTGCTCCGGCGCACCGACCGCCACCGGCGGGCGCTGGACCGGCCCGGAACCCACAACCCGACGAGACCCACACCCCGCCGGAGTCGACCTCGTCGCCCACGACGCCTTCGTCCACGCGGACGCAACACCAGCCGACGTGTCCGTCAGCGCGCCCGGCCACCGCAGTTCGAGAGCTTCACCACCGAGGGCACACCACCCGCCCGCCACCACCGGCATCCCCAGCGCGGTCGTGCGCGAGCAGCCCGCCGCACCGCCCGCCACCCCGTAGCCGGACAAGGAGAACGCCCGCAGTGCACCCCCACTGGTGGACGCAACGGGACCGGTGGGGCCACTCGCCATGGCTGCGCATCCCCCACACCGAGCGCACCGTCGACGAGGACGACCCCATCGCCCGCCTGATCGACGACGAGTTCACCGCTGTCGGCCCGTCCTGGCAGGTCGGGCACACCCTCTACACCCTCGTCGACCACGACGCCCTCGGCACCCGCGCACTGTACGCCCTGCGCTCCTCCGGCACCCTGCACCGCCTGCTCGAGGAACTCCACCCGGACCACCTCTACGGCGCCTGGCTGCTCCTCACCTCCCCGACGGCACCGGCCGAACCGCTCGGCCAGCTCGCCTTCGAGTACCTCCTGGAACAGAACTACACCACGGCGGCGCCCCTGGAGACCCTGGAGGGGATCGAACGGCGCCGCTACCTCCAGGCCCGCGAGCTCAACACCTGGGCCCGCGAGCAGGGCATCGCCCCCGCCCCGGCCGCCGCCCCGGACCAGGGCGTGCCCGACAGCCTGCGCCTGGAGCCCTACACCGCCCAGGAACAGGCCGCCGTCCGACGGTGGCTGCACGCCCTGGAACGCGAACTCGATCTGCCCGCCGCCCCCGAACCACCCGCGCCCCGGCCCGCCGACCCGGCCCTGGAAGACGCCTTCCACCCCCAGCCCCCCGCCGGATGGACCCCCGAACCGCCCGGCACCGCAGACGAGTTCGACGCCTGGCCGGACACCGCGCCGCGCCCCCACCACCACCGCAGCGACGGCGACCTCGCCCGGGCGCTGCTGCGCGCCCAATGGCAGATGTGGCAGGCACACCAGCGTGCCTGCGCCGCGCCCTCCACCGCCGGCATCCTGCGCGTGGACGCCCTGTTCGGCCAAGGGCCGCAGTCCAAGGCCCTGCGCAGGCGCCGCAACCGGCTGACCGCCGCCGCCCAGTGGATGCGGTGGGCCCAGGACGCCGACGCCCACAGCACCCAGCTCGCCCAGGACGAGGCCCGCCACCAGGAGCAGGCGGCTGCCCTCGACGCCCAGGCGCTGCGTCCCTGGTGGAGCGCCGCCGTACGCGGGCAGTGGCCGCCGGCGCGCCGACGCCGGCTGCACCAGCGCGCCGAGGCAGAGCGGGCCCGCGCTCTGGCCCTGGGGACCCTGGCCAGGAGATACGGGGACGACGCGCGCCACTACCTGGACGACGCCCGCCGGGCCGCGCCCGACTCCCGCGACCCGCTCGGTGACGCGGACCTCCTCGAGGAGGCGCTGCCCCGGCTGCGGGAGGAAGCGGTGGCAGCCGACTGCCTGTCCGTGCCGCAGCGCTTCGACGCGCTCCAGCGGGAGGCGCAGTCGGCGCGGAGCCTGTGGCAATGGCACTGGTGCGGCGCCTTCCACATCCGGCAGGAGATACGCGAGCGCGCCCGTGCCGCCGAGCGCCGTCCGATGCCCGCGGGGGAGGAGTCCGCGGCGCTGGCCGTGGAAGACCTTCGGTACCGCGAGCGGCCACTGAGGCCCGGTCAGGGATCCGCCACGCCGCCCGAACGCGGCGACCCGCAGTGAGGGCCGCTCCCATCCTCGCGCGGCCAGGTGCAGACGGTGACCCGTCAGGCGGCAGAGAGCTCGAAGACCAGCTCGTACATGGACCGCTTCTCGGCGCTGCTCATCTCCAGTACTGCGGCGACCCGCTCCAGCAGCACCTGGGAGGGGCGGGGCACGTTGCCCCGCTCGAAGTCGCCGTAGTGACGCCCCGACACCCCCACCATCGCGGCGAGCTTCTCCTGCGAGACCTCGATGCGCCCCCGGCAGCTCGCGAGCAGCCCGCGCAGGTCATCGGGGACAGTGGCGGGCAGGTCGTTCACGGACATGGTCGGCAGCCTCCTCGTGATGGTCGCCCGCACCACCAGGCACCCGGCGCCGCTTGGACACATCCCGGGCTCCGGCGGCGGTCAGCGTCGTACTGCCGGGCGGATCACCTTGAACATAATCAAAGTTCGCGAGGGCACATACTGCACGAGCGCACCACGGCGGCGGCCGAGACCTCACCCAGCGCACACCGGAGCGCGACACGCCGTCACAAGTGCGCCGGTTGCGCGCCCCTACGAGGCGCCCAGGAGGCGATCGAGCGCGGCGACCTTCTCGTCGTCCATGACCGCCAGCCGCCGCAGCACCTTCCGGACCTCGCTGCGCGCCAGCGCGGCCGTCAGCTGGCGCTGCTCCGCCGGCTCCAGCGCCGGGCCGGGGAAGAAGTAGTCGGGGGAGACCTCGAAGTACTCCGCGAGTGCCACCAGGGTCATCATGCGCGGGTTGTCCGTACGCCCGGTGCGCAGCCGGTACAGCGTGTTCTCGTCGACCCGGCGCGCACTGGCGGCACTGGCGATCGCCGTAGCGACGTCGGCGTCGGACGGGGGCCGCTGCCCGGCGGAGGTCCTGTCCAGCCGCAGAAGCTGGATCTTGTCGGCCAGGGTGAACCCGGGCATGTCATCAGCGCTACTCACAGTCGCTCCCCCTCTAGGCAGTCGCCTCGACTTGTCACAGCAAATCCGGCAGCGTGTCCACGCGCGTCGGCGGCGCCGCATACCGTGTGGTCAACGTCCCGCCCGTTTCCTATGATCCACCTGCAGATCCTGAATCCGTTCAGACCTCCGGCCCCGTCAGGGCCCGGCGTCCGGCGTCCAGGACATCGCAGAACACCACGACGCGCCAGCGACGGGGTGCCATTCCTCGGGGGAGGTCAGCTTGCCCACGATCGGATTCGCCACCAGTGTGCCTCAAGCGGAGCTCAGCTTCGTAGATGAATCCGCCGGCGCCGACGCGGACCGGCCACTTCACGGCGTCCTCGTCCTGCCGCAGGACACAGAGACGCCAGCCGAACTGATCCGCCATCACCTGGTCGTCGTCCAGGCCGCAGACCCGCGACTGAGCGAACCCGCCCGGCTGGCCCCCTTCCTGACCCACCTCGCACGCTCCCAGGCAACGGGACTGGCCGTAGCCCACCCACCCGGCGCCCAGGTGGCCGCTCACCTGCGCGCCCCGGCGAACCGGCACGGCCTGCCGCTGCTCGGCATCAGCGACGACCCCGCGGCCTGGTTCCTGCTGCACCGCGCGGTCCTCGAGCAGCACCACAGCACCCTCACCCGCTCCGCTGCACTCCACCGGGAGCTCCTGGAACAGACGCACCACCTCGGCCGGCCGGACGGCACCCAGCGCCTGGTGGCCTGGCTCGCCTCCTTCACCTGCGCCCATGTCACCGTGACCTTCCCCCAGGGGTTGACCGTGACGTCCCCCGACAACGCCGTGGAGGTGGTGCGCCCGGCCGACCGGAAGATCGCCGAACTCGCGCGCGGGGGCATCAGGTCGGCCGCACTCGACATCGCCGGCCGGCAGATCCGGCTGTTCACGATCGGAGAGGCCAGCCCCGCCCCCGTGCTCGCCGTCGCCGCTCCGGCCTTCAGCCCCGAGACCAGCACCGCCATCGCACGGACCCTGGACCTCCTGGCCCTCCAGAGCGCCGTCGAGGACGCCGCCCGAGGGCGCGAACGCCTCAGACGCGGTGAGGAATCGGTGCGCGAGGCCGTGCTGCAACTGCTGATGACGGGCCATGTGACCGATGCGCAGCGCTGCGCCGTCGGCCTGTCCCCGGGAGTCCTCGATACCGAAGAATGCCGCGTCTTCGTCCTCAAGGCGCCACACGCCGACCGCAAGACGGTCATCCGGCAATGCCAGGAGGCCGTCGACGGCAGCGCGCTCGTCAGCGGCTGCCCCGCCTTCCCCGACGAGGTGATCGTCGTCGTCCCGCACTGCGGCGTCGAGAGCGAGGTCGTGCAGGGCCTCACCGCCGTCACCGAGGACGCCCCGCACCGCTACCTCGGGGGCAGCAGCACCCACCGGCTGGCCGAGACCGCGCAGGCCTATGTGGACGCCAGCCGTGCCCTGGCCGTCGCCCGCCGCATTCCCGGCCGGATCCACCTGTACGTCACTGAGGTCCAGCTCGCCCATGTCCTCGACAGCCGAGCCGACGCCTGGGCCCAGGCCCATCTGGCCCCGCTCCTGGGCCTGCCCGAAGACCGCCGGGAGCAGATCCTCGCCACCCTGCGCCTGGGGCTGGTCTTCACCCCGGCCGCCGCCGCCAGGATCATCGGGACCCACCGCAACACCGTCGCCCGCCGTCTCGGCGAGGCGGCCACGCTTCTGCAGAGCGACTTCCAGGACCTGGTGCAGCGGGCCGTCCTCGGACTCGCGCTCGAAGTGCGCGCCCGCGGCGGGCACCGGGCCCAGACGGACACCGAGTCCGTGGGGATCAGACAGCTCCTAGACAGCGACCAAGTCCGCCAGTGGGCCGAGAACTTCCTCGAGCCGCTCGAGGACGACCGGCGGCCGCTGAGCAAGACGCTGATCACCTGGATCGGCGCCAACACCCGTGTCGACGACACGGCCTCGGCGCTCAGCATGAACCCGGCCACCGTCCGTTCGCACCTGCGGCGCACCGAGCGCCTGCTGCAACGCCGGCTGGTCACCGGCACCTCGTACGACGTGGAAGACGAGGCGAACATCTCCGGCTCCCACGACGTCGTCCTGGCACTGGCGGTCCTGTGCGACGCGATACTCCAGATCTGACTGGAACATGACCTCTTATGGGGTGTCCGCGCCGGTCGGGAACCTAGAGTCCCCGGGCGCGCGCCGACGGTAGCACCGTGGTGCGCTCGTGCCGGTTCATGGCCCCACGGTGGTGCGCCTGTTCAGTACCCCGGACTCCGGGGGCCGCCTACGTTCCCCTTTAACCGTACGTCGTCGGGCGGCGAACAGTTCAGTGACCGTTCAGCCCGAAGGCCGGGGGCCGGGACCCGAGCAGCCCTGCGCACTGAACCCCGCCGCCCACGTCAGCGGCACCGTGGACCTGAAGGGGAGGACACTGTGAGACCTGACGTCGTCATCGTCATGGGCACCGGGACGGTAGCGCGGCACGTTGCCGACCGCCTGGCCGAGGCCGGCTTCACGATCGGCACACCCGCCGGCACCGACGGCACGCTACCGCCGTCCGACAGCAGCCACGTGCTCGTGACCGCGTTCTCTGCCATGGAACCGAGCCAGCACCTCTTCGAGGAAACCCGCCGCGTCCTCGCCGCGATGCCGCCCGGCAGCTGGTGGCTCGACATGACCTGCCGTCCGCCCACGGCGGACGACGACGACCTGAGGGCTTCTTCGGCGGACACCGCCCGGGTGACCCGCCTGCCCGTTCCGGTCACTGAAATCCGAGGCCTGCTCGTGGCCAGCCCACCCGCCGTCCTGGACCTGCGTAGCCGTGAAGTGTGCGACGCCGTCCTGACCGCCGCAGACCTCGTCATCATTCCCGCGCACACCGCTGCGGTCCCGATCGCCTCGCTCGAACTTGGGCTGGCCGAGCCCCCCACCCGCCCGCACGGGCTGTGACCGCTCCCGCCCCGCCGCTGCCCCGCAGCCCATCACGCCGTGCCGGCCAGGCCGCCCTGCATTCGGACGCTTCGCGTCCGGGGCGAGTGGCCGACGGCCTGGGCCAGGGGAGCCGGGGGCGGGCGGCACACACCGCAACGCGCCTACGGCGCCCGGCGTTTCCCGAAACACGTGAACCGCCTTGGCCACCGGCCCGCCACACCCCGACCACATCGGCATCGTTCGGTATCCCAGGGGGGGCGATGCCTTGCGCAGAAGTCGTCTGTACAGGTCAGAGCCTCAGTAGCTTGGCGAAGCGCCCGGCTTCCCGCCGCCCAACCCGCCAGGGACCCCGCGCCCACAGGCGTCCGCTGGTCAGGGTGAGGTGCCCGGGGCGGGCGTGGAAGGCGCGAGGCGGGGCGGGACTGCTACAGGGCCGCCCCGGCGAGGCCGAGGCCGGGGGCGTCGTCGCGGGGCCGGACACCGAGCAGAGGGGCGGCGGCGTCGGCGAGCCGCTCGTCTTCCGCAGGGTGGGTCCAGCGCAGTACCCGCACGGTGCACGCCGCGTGGTGGCCGCCGCCGAGGGCGTAGCCGGGGGCGAGCATCGCCGACAGCGAGGTGTCGCGGTGGGGGACGTCGCCGGGGGCGAGCGGGGCGACCGGGGCGGGGCAGAGGGGGGCTTGCAGGAAACTCCATCGCTGCAGCTCAGTTGGGGTCCTGGGAGACGGTCGGGAACGTGTGAGCACACCCCTGGGAACGCGTGCGGACATGACGCGGGAAGCCTTGCACGTCTGCTCGGCCACGTCGTCCACGGACCGCCCCGCGACAACTACAAGGGCCACCGCGTCCGTCTTGAAACCCTCAGCGTGGGGGCGCTGCCCGGCCAGCGGGAGAGTGTCGACCGCCTCGCCGCATCCCTGGGAAGCGCCGACCCTGCCTTCGACCCCGGTTCTACAACTACGGGATACAGGCCGAGTCTCCCGACGGCATCCACCTGCGCGCCTTCACCATCACGCCCTGGCCACGGACGCGCCACCACCCGGTCGAGCGCAGCCACACTGCGCACCTCATCCTGCGGCAGAGCACAGTTCCCGTACGGGAGGCCGAAGTCGTGGCGACAGGCCTGTCCGCGCGGATCGAGAGCCGACCGCTGGACGCGGCGGCCCGGGCCGTACCTCCCACCGGGCACGGCCGCTCCGTCCGCGCGGTCACCTACCGGTCTGGGGCCGGTCGGCCGTCACCGTGTAGAGGCCGCGCCCGGGCCGCTGCGTGCGGCCGTCCTTGGCGAGGCGTTCCAGCCTGGTGCGGATCGCGTTGATGTTCCCCTCGGAGGTATCCAGTCCCAGCAGGTCAGTCACCTCGCGGGCGCGCAGCGGTTTCCCCGCCCGGGACAGCACCTCCAGGACGCGGTTCGCGTCTGTCACCTGCCGTCGGCGGCCCGCCGCCTGCGCGGCCGCCTTGACGGGGGGCTTGTCACCGGCCGGTGCCGCTGCTGCCCGTGCCGCCTTCTTGGCCGTGGACGTTCGCTTCGCCGCGGCCTTGGGCTCGGTCTCCTTCGCCGCCGCCTTTCGGGGGGCCTTCCTCGTCACGGGGACCGAGGCCCGCTCCTGCCGCTCGGGCGCGGAGGCGGCCGTCTTCGCGGTGCCCGCCCTCGCAGCGGAAGCCTTCTTCGCCTTCTTCGCGGCTGTCTTCCTCCCAGCCCTGGCCGCCGAAGCGGCAGGCCCGCTCTGCGGGGGCGCGGCCTGCCGGTCGATCGACTCGGCCGCCGTAACGGATTCCTGCACAGCCCCGACGGTCGGGGGCGGGGTCAACTCGCCGCCGCGGGAGAGCAGCCGCAGTCCTTCGAGCGCTTTGGTGATGGCGTCCTGCTCCGCTGTGGCGGCGGCCAGTTCCGCCTGCGCCCGGCGGATTCGGTCCTGCACGGCGGGCTGCCGCACTTCCAGCAGAGCGATTGTTGATGCCACACCGCTGTCCGTACAGAAGGTGCTTCCGCTTCCCACAACCACTCCCATGCCTCATCGGTCACCAGATGTCACAGTGAATCTATGGCCCACGGGGCGGGCCGGACGGGGATTGGAGGAATTGTGCACCACACGGAGTACACACCTCCGCGGGGAGACGTGGGTTCGCCCTGTGGCCGGCCGACGCTGTACGGCGCGGTGCGCCCATGCCCGCAGCCGTGCGCGCGTCCCTGGGGGCTGTGGGTATGCGCGTGTGGCGACCAGGAGATCTCCTCGCCGGCCTCGGACGCGGGCCCGGCCCGACAGCCCCGAATCCATTCTCGAGCCTGCCCCGTCCGCAGACGCACGTCGTCGTCGGCCGCGAGACCCGGTTCAAGGGCGACCCGGCCACCAGCCGCCCGGCCTTCAACTTCGTGCACGCCTCCGCCCCGCGCCGCAAATGGTGCGGATCGCCGCCGCCGTTCCCGAAGACCTGTCTCACCCCGAGCCGTAGGAACCGGGCCGCGCGCGTCCCCCCCGCTACGCTGCCCCCTGGCGCCCGCCGGACCCGAGACGCACACTCCGGGCCATCACCGGCGGGCGCCGTCGGACAGTGAGACCGGCGAAAGGAGCCGACAGTGGCCGGCCGCGAGCGCGAGCACGTCCTACAGCTGCAAGAGGCCCTCGCCGTACTGGGAGCCCACTGGCGACCCGACCAGATCGCCGACGACGCGACCCGCGCGGTGATGCTGGCCACCGCCCTGCTCGGCGCGGCCGAAGCCCACCTGGTCGGTGCCGAGATGGACGCCGAACAGGCCGGCGCCGACATCGAAGCGCTGCGCACCGCCTACAGCCCGGTCCGCGACGAGGTCGTGGCCGCCGCCGTGCCCGCCGCCACCGATACCGGCCGGCTACTGCTGGTGCTGCGCCTCGGGCTACTGGTGACGGACCTGAGCCGGGCGGCCGGGCCGGACGAGCAGGCCCCGGACATCGAAGCCCTGGCTGCCGCACGCGACCTGGTCAGCGCCGCGACCGCGATGGTCACCCACCACTACGCCCCATCGTTCGACGTCGAGTCCGGCATTCCGCCAGCGGATGAGTCCCTGGGACTGGCGTTCGCGATGCTCATGCAGGCCGCCGGCCGGTTCCGCCGGATCGCCAAACTGCCGCCGGAGAGCACCGACAACGGCGAGAACGAAGACTGACAAGTGCTGCCTGGTTGTCGGCGCGGCTGCGGTGACGTCGATGACGGCCGGGTCTGTGCAGTCACCGTAACCGCGCACTGCCCGGCCACAACGCGGTGTTGACGTGGGCGCAGGGATGGTTGTGGTGGGCGGCCCGGCTGCTGTCCGTCGTTGCGTGTGTGGGGCGGAGTCCCCGTTGGGGCGGGGTTCAGCGGCGTCGCTGGTGGGGGCGTCTGGCGAGGTGGGGGCGGGTGCTGGCGCGTGGGACGGTGTGGCACAGCTGGCCGTTCTGGGCCTGGCAGTGGGGGCAGGGGCGGGTCATCGCGGCGAGGTAGTCGTCCTGCTCTTCCAGACCGAGGTTCCACAGGCGGGCGACATGGGCGACTCCGGCGATCCGACGTGTCGACGCCAGGCTGCGGCAGGCCCGGCCCGCGCGTGCCTCGCACAGCCAGCACGCACGGTCGCAGACCGGGCAGCCCGTATCGGTCCGCAGCATGGCGCAGCACATGATCTCGTGCGTGCCGGGGCCCAGGGCGCCGACACGGAGTTCGGCGGGCCCGGGCCGGTCGACATGGTCGTCCCACCACGGGGCGTCGTGGTCGTAGCGGCCGTCCCATGGCGTCCCGGCGGTCGGCGCGAGGTGATGGGCGGGTCGGGCCGGGGGATCGCTGCGGGCTGCGCCGTGTCGCACTGGGTGGACCTTGCTGCGGTTGCCGCACATGGTTCCGGGCCGGGCCCTGCACTGGGGGCACTGCACTGCCAGTGCAGGTTCCTGCTGGGCATTGGTCATGGAGCGGTTCCTTCCCTGCGTTGTTCGGCCGTCCGCCGGCCTCATGGTGAGGGCGTGATGTCGGCGGGCTGCCAGACGGTGGTGATCTGCCGGCAGGCGGTGTGGAAGTCTGTGCAGGTCGGAGGTCTGTGAGTGACTGGAGTGACCGGGGTCGGAGGGCGGGTCCGTGTTGTCCACGCAGGCCCTTGGCGCCATGGTGTCCCAGGCCGGCCCGTCATCGCGTCCGGGTTGTGTTGTCGGTCGGTGTCGCCGCTTCGCCGCCTGCTGTCGCCGCCTTGCTTCGCGGTGATCGGCTGACAGTCCATTGGCGGGTTATCGGGTTGTGGGTGCGGTCAGGGGCTTGGGGAAGCGGGGCCCCGCCGGGGTGGGGTGCTGGGGCGGCCTTGGGGTGCGGTGTCGGTGAGGTGGCGGTGGGCGGCGGCGTGGAGATGTCCGGCGGCGTGGCGCAGGTGGTGGCAGGCCATGGCGGCAGAGAAGGCGCTGGTGTGGGGGCGGAGCCATCGTTCGGCGGCGTGGACGTGGGCGAGGGCGGCGATCAGGGCGTGGTGGGCGGGCCGCATGGAGGGGATGTCGGCGACCTCGCCCACGGTCCGGGTGAGGATGACGGCGAGGTCTTCGGTGTCGGGCCATGCTCCGTCGGTGAAGTCGTGGCCCCACAAGGAGAGTCGGGCCGCGCATATCCCGACCCAGGCGTCCAGCCGGTCTTCCCAGGACGAGGGACTTGCGGGTGAGGACGGTTCCGGAATGATCGGCACCCGAACATGATCCGTCCACGGGACACGGTCGCGTGGCCGTTTCACGGAAACCTGTTGACGACCTGTTGTGCAACCCCGCCTGTTCCGCCCGCCTGAACCTCGTCCGCACCGCCACCCTGGAGACCTGGCCCGGGTAGGTGAACTCCAGGTCGCACCCGAGGCAAGTGTGTTGCGAAAATCGCAACTCGACGGTACGGTCGCAGCATGGATGTCGAACTGATTGAGCGCGTTCGCCACGTCATCAGCACGGCGGGTGAGAGCCAGGCCGTCGTGGCTGCGCGCATCGGGATCTCTCCGGACAAGCTGTCGAAATCCCTCAAGGGCGCGCGGAGGTTTACGTCACTCGAGCTGGCACTGATCGCCGAGCGCGGAGGGAAAACCGTCGACTGGCTTCTCCGTGGCGTCGAGCCGCGTACGGTGGCGGGAACAGCCGCTCGGAAGGCCGCCGAGCTCGATCACAACACCGCTGACGTGCGTACCACTCTCAGTCGATACGAGCGGGTCATCGACGCTCTGCACGGCATCGGATACACGTTGCCACTTTCACCGCTTCCCGAGTCGAGCCAGATCGGTACCGGTGTTGAACGTGGCAACGACCTGGCCCGTACAGCGACCAAGGCTCTCCCGTGCGAGCCGTGGGGTCGTTCCACCCGGGAACTAGCGGCAGACTGCGAGCTGGCCTTTGGCGTGGTGATCGCCACCACCGCATTGCCTGGCAAGCTGGACGGCCTGTCGTGGTCTACCGAGCTGTTCCACCTGATCCTCGTCGCACAGACCCAGATGTGGACCCGTCAGCGATTCACACTCGCGCACGAGCTCGGGCACATCCTCGCCCGCGATGCCTACGGCGACGCCGTCGTGGAGAAAATCCAGCCCGGCCGGACCTCCGACGCCAAGGAAGTGCAAGCGAACGCTTTCGCCGCAGAGTTCCTCATGCCAAGAGAAGCCATCCTGTCCGAAGCCGGCGCTTCGCCCGAGCGGGTCGATGTCCAACGGATGGCTTGGCATTTCAAGGTCTCTCCGAGCGCAATGGCCGCACGGCTGAAGGTGCTCGGGCTGCTCACCACAGCTCAACTGCGAGAGTGGGCCGCGACATCAACGGCTGACTGCGTGCACACCATCGATACATTTGATCAGAATATGCTCAATGCCGAAGCGAGCAACGGTGGTTGGCATCCACGAGCGCTGACTCGCCTGGCACTGACGGCATATTCTCGGGGCGACACCACCGCCCGACCGCTGGCAGCCCTTCTCGGCCTCGACCCGGACGAGCTGCTGGACATCCTCGAACCCGCTCCGCCCGAGCCAGCGCAGACGTCGCCGATGCCGTCCGGTTCCGGAACGGAGATCGCGTTCAACCCATGAGCACCTTCTGCTTCCCCGACACCACCATGATCTGCAGCTACGGATCGGTCGGCAGGATCGACCTCCTGGAGATCTACTACGGCTACGCCGAGGTCCGGATCAACACCGGGCGGGACGGCAGCATCAACCTCAGCCGGTAGATCCCGCCACACAGCTGTTCCGCTGTCGGGTCCGCGGTCGCCGGGAACTGTCCCAGAGCCGCCCGCAGCGTACCGCTCACGTTCCGGGCGTCTCGTCTGCTCCGGTTTCGGCTTGTGCGCTGTCGGGGCTCTCCTCGTCGCTCTGCGCGGTGCGGCGGTAGTAGGGGTGGGAGGAATCCATCCTGCGGGCGAGGTGGAGAGGGGTGGGCATGCTCTGGCGGACGTCGGAGGTGATGCCCTGGTTGGTCAGGACGGCGGCGACGGCTCCGATGAGGTCGCAGTCGGCATCGGTGCTCTGGCCGATGACGGTGAACCGGGTGGCGGTGTGGGCGTAGCCGTTCTTGCTCTGGCTGTTGCTGTCGAAGCGCGTCTCGTCCTTGCCGAAGCGGCCGGAGGGGCCGGCGGCCCAGGTGCGGGGGACGTTGACGAGGAGAAGGTCGGGGTAGGTGCGGGCGCCGTCGTCGGCGGCGAGTTGGAAGAGGCTGTTGGTGGTGTCGGTGGCACGCCAGGTGCCGTCGCTGGTGCGCATGTGGGCGCCGGTGGGGCGGCCGATGCGTTCCAGGTCTCCGATGACGCGGACGGTGGCCAGAGGGCGTTGGGCGCGGGGGAGGCTGTGGCCGGGCAGCCAGGACGCCGGCCGGGGCAGGTCGGCGGGTGGGTTCTGGCCCAGGGCTTCGTCGGTGAGGCCCGCCCAGATGTACTCGGCGCTGTCCCCGTCGACGTAGAGCACCGCCGGGGCCGATGCGGGCAGCTGCGTGCGGGCGGCGAGGAGAGCCTGCTCGACGATGTGCGCGGCGGCGCTGGCCTGGGGGCTCTCGTCGGCGGCGGTGGGGTAGCCGGTGACGTCCCAGCCGAGGTCGGCGGCGTGCAGCGCGGTGGTGGCCGGGCCATGGGCCTGCCACTGCCCGGCTTGGGGGCTGTAGGCCCAGATCTGCCAGGGTCCGTCGGGGCCGCCGGTGGGGCGCATGGCGGTGAGCGTGACGGTGATCGGCGCCGGGGTGGCGGTGTGGCGCTTGCCGTAGGCGCGGCGCTGGGCGTGGCGGCGGACGTGGATGCCGATGTGCCACCACGGTTCGCACGCCAGCTTGCCGAACGCGGAGCCGAGGCGGTGGTCCGTGGCGCCGACGCCGCTCAGGATCTCGCGCAGCACGTTCGCGGTCGAGCTGTCGAGACCGCTCTGGCGGGACTTGACCTTCTTGGCGCGGTACTTCTCGTTGTAGGGCTTGCCCTCCCGGGTGTGGGTGGGGATCGGCGCCGGGGCCTGCTTGATGTACTGGGAGGTCGCCCCCAGGTGTGCGAGGGCCTGCTTGGAGGGCCACTTGCCGTCTTCGGCCTCGGCTGTGTCGCGGGCTTCGAGGGTCGGGTACCAGCGCTCGGGGTCCCAGTCGGTCTCGCAGATCGCCGCGACGCGTACGCCGTCGCCGGTGTAGGGGGCGAGCATCTCCTCCAGGTCCCGCTGGCGCTCCACGCTCGTTCGCGGTCCGTGGCTGAGGGCGCCGGCCTTGTCGTGGAGGAAGACGACCTTGATGCGGCCGCCGGCCGCGGGTTCCTCCACGCCTTCTGCGGCCTTCCACCGGTCACCGAGGCCCCACTGGGTGGAGACCGCGGCCTTCACCCGGGCGCGGACCTCGTCGGTGCTCCACAAGACGGCGACGAGGAGGGTGTCGACGCCTGCCGCGTCTAGGGCGGCGGGGATCCGCTCGGCGGCGATCGGCCCGCTGACGCGTGATCCGCTCTCGGTGGGCGGCACCTTGACTCCGGGGACCTCGACGAACGCGGGGCTGCGGCGGCTGTACTTCTCGCACCGGGTGTCGATAGCTTCCTCGACGCGGCGGAAGAACTCCATGCCGTGGCCGCGGCCCAGCCCGGGGGTACGGACGCTGGCCGGGGCGACGGCCCAGACCGGGCCCGGGGCGGTGTCGGCGAGGACGTCGTCGGCGAGGTGCTCGGGGAAAGGCGGGACGTTCGCGCTCAGGCGGGGCAGGGCGGCCAGGCGGCGGCTGGCGGCGACCGCGGGCACGTTCAGGCGGCGTGCCCACGGCGGGCCGTCAGTGGCCGCGGCGACGACGAGCGGCTGGTCGGGATTGGCCAGCAGGACGGTGGAGACTCCCCTCCAGGAGGTAGCGAGGAGAGTGGTGGTGGCGTTCACGGTCAGCGCGTGGCGCAGGGAGTGCCCGCTGGCGGCGGTGCCGATGGTGATGCGGGGGAGTAGATGGCGGACGACGCCTTTGCGGTCTGGTTCGGCGGGGAGCTCATGGCCGATCGCAGCCAGGCGGCCGTCGGTGCACAGGGCGAAGCGGACGGGGGCGCCGTTGTTGCGGGGCCAGTCGAGGGCGGCGAGTTCCTCCGCGAAGCGCCAGCGGGCGAGTTCGCCCGGCCACCAGCCGCGCGAGCGCTTGCCGGCGCGGGGCGGCGCGGGGATGACGGCGGGTCGGGGCTCGGCCCGGGCGACGAGTTCGGCCAACTGCTCGCCGATCCGCTGGCCGACGGGGCCGGGGACCACGGCTTCGGCCCAGTAGCGGAACACGTCGAGCCGGTCCTCGGCGCTGATCGGTGCGGCGCACAGAAGTTCCAAGTGGCCGTCGTTCCACTGCCAGCGCGCCCAGGTGCCCGCGGCCGCGCGCAGGACGGCCTCCAGTGCCCGGTAGGGCGGCTGCACGTCCAGGCCCGAGCCGACGTTGCGCGTGTACTCGTGCGACAGCTCCACGGCGAAGTCCGCGGCGGGGGCGGCGGGCCGGTAGGCGATGACCTCCCCCAGGTCGGCCGGGGCGGTGCGGAACTGCAGCAGGCGGGCCTGCTTGCGGGCGACGCTGTCGAGTGGGCGGCTCATACGTGCTCTCCCAGGTGGGCGTGGAATCCCGCGTGCAGGGCGGGGACCAGGTGCGGGGCGTGGGCGTACTCGGCGAACTCCTCGATGGTGTAGCCGTAGCAGCCGCCGAGCTGGGCGAGGTCGTCCTGCGAGGACTGCTCGAGCAGCCCGCGGACCAGGGTGGGCAGGTCGGATCCCCAGGTCGGGTCGTGGAACGCGCCGTCGATGAAGTGGAGTTCGACGTGGGTCTGCCCGCGGCGTCCGCGTCCCGCGAGCTGGACGCTCTGCCCGAGCAAGGTGGCGACGAGCTCGTACTTCAGCTCGTCGGGCAGGGCGGAGAACCGCTTGGGCGCGTTGAGGTTGAGGCGCAGGTGCGCGTCGGCCGCCGCACGGGCCCGGGCGAGGACGGCGGCGGGATCGCGGCCGGGGACTACGTCGCGCCAGGCCCGGGCGGCGACGCTGGCCGCCAGCACGGCCGGGTCGTCGGCCGGCATGACCGGCCGCACGCCCATGCTGATCAGGGTGATGGCCGATTCGGCGACACCCTCGAACACGGTCAACACGTTCAGGCCCCGCTCGGTGCGCGGCAGCGGCGAGATGAGCACCTCGCCGTCCAGGCCGGCCAGTTCGGCGAAGCGGTCGCGGGTGAGCTGGCCGATCGCCTCGCAAACCGGTGGCAGAGACGGATCCGCCCTGTCCGCGACGGCGACGTAGATCCGCAGCCGGCGTCCGAGGGCGAGCGCGGTGTCGTACAGGGTCTGGGCGAACAGGCGGGCCTGCCGGTAGGAGTTGACGGCGATCAGGGCACGCGCGCGATGCCTGGTGCGCGCGTCCGCGGCCAGCCGGGCGAGGTCGCGCACCAGGCCCGGGGCGTATCCGGCGGCCAGCGAGATGACCCGCTGGTCGCGTTCGCGGTAGGGCGTGCTGCCCACGGCCAGGAGCCTCCCGTCGGCGACGGGGGAGCTGTTGAAGATGGTCAGGCCCCCGCGGAGGGTGTCGGGCATGGCCCAGTCGGGGCGGGCGAGCAGGTGGGTGCGCGCCGCACCCGGCATGAAACCAGTAGCGGACATGCCCAGGACGGTGCGCTGACGGCCAGTCAGGGCGAGGGCGACGATGCTGCCGAGGAACTGTGTCTCGGTGTGAGGGTCCGCACGCAGCACTTCCATCCGCAGGCTCGCGTGCGTGCTGGGGTCGTCCAGCCCCTCGAAGCGGAACCCGCCCAGCTGGCGGCCCAGCGGACCGAACGGCACCACCGTGCCGGCACCCTGGTGGCCGACCGCGTCGGCGAGCACGGAGGCCGCGTCGATGCCGTGCCCGGCGAGTTCGCCGGCCCGGTCCGTCAAGTCGAACATCGTGTGGACGATGGCCGTCAGCCACGCCTTCATCATCAGCGCGTGTAGGACGCCCGCAGTGATCTCGGCATGCGTGACCACCGGCACCGGCTCCGGCCCGCCGGACCCGCGCTGCGCCGGCACCGGCGCCTCGACGGGCACCGCGGCGTCGTCATCCTGGGCAGGGGAGTGCGCGGGCACCGCGGCGGAGACGACCTCCCGCAGCTCGTCCTTGATGAGGGCCAGCTGCCACTCCCCGCCCTCGTCGATCGTGAGCATCCGCTCCAGCAGACCCGGCACGGGACACAACCGGTCCGGCAGGACGACACAGGAAGGCCGGTCGGCCGGTCGGGTGGCCACGCGCGGAAGCAGGGCCTGCAGCCAATCGGCCTGCTCGGCAGTAGCCACGGCGTCGGCAGCGACACCGATCAGGTTCTCCAGCAGGTGCCGGTCCCACTGGTGGGGCTGGTACCAGCGCTTGCGGTCCCGCAGGACCTGCCTGGTCCGGCGCGGGTCCTGCCCGCGGGCCAAGGCGCGCGCCTGGGCGATCTCGGTACAGATCTCCTCGCCGGCCACCAGGTCGAGCAGCTGCTCGGCCAGGAACACGGCCCGGGTCAGAGGGCGGCGCACGGCCACCGCCAGCCGCGGAGGCGCCTGGTGCAGGCTGTCGCGGATCTGCCGCAGCACAGTCACAGGGCGAGAACGGGAAGCGAGCTCCAGCTCGCCGCACGCGTCGAACCCCCGGGACTGGTAGGCGTCGACCTCGTCGACGACCACGTAGGACGCCAGGCGCAGGAGGAACTCCCGCACGCTGATGGTGTTGCGGACCTCCCCGTCGACCTCCACCGGGACCTTGATCATCCCGGACTGGAAGCAGGAATGCGTGGTCACGATGACCCGGGCCGTGGCCGCGGCCTCGACATGGGAGAACTTCCCGCAGGCCGACACATACGGGCACAGCGCGCGCTCTGGCCGGTCGAAGACGCCCGACGCCGTCACCGTGCACGGCTCCTTCCCGCCCTCGAAGGCATCGTGCCCCTCGAGCTGCGCCTGCACCGCGCACCCGTACGCGGAGTTGTCGACGAGGAAGGCGACGTCCGCCGGGGCCTGCGCCAACGGCACACCCGTGCCGTCCAGCTTCGCGGCGGACCGCAGCGCGAAGTCGTAGCGGCTGTTGGGGGCGATGAACGGCGTGACCTCCTCCTTGACACCGGCCGCCCGCAGCTCGGCCCGCAAAGTGGCGGCCTCGCCATAGACGTCGCCGTTGTCGCTGACCACCAGCACGGTGGTACGCCCGAGGCCCGCCTGCTGGATCGCCAGCCCCCGGCCGAAGACGTTCTTGCCCACGCCCGGAGGCGCGCTCAGCAAGTGGATGCGCCCCGGCGCCAGGACGACAGGGTCGAGGGGGCGCCGCCCGCCGCCGACGGTCCCCTGCAACAGCAAGGCGATCTGCTTCTCGCGGAAGGCCGGGCCCTCCATGTCCTGGTCGGTGTCCCGGCTCTGCCAGCCGAGCTCGTCGGCGTCCACCACCAGCTCCACCGAGGGCGCGGTCACGACCTGGGGCGGCCTATACACCCCCTGCTCCTCGGGAAAGGCGAGCTGGACCCGCCCGCGCGACGTCGGCGCGGACCAGCCCGATCCGCGAGCGGTGCGCAATCGCCGCCTGCGCCCGGCCGGCGCGAGAAGACGGTCGGCGACCTCCGCAGGATCCTGCCCATGACCCGGCACCACCTCCAGCGCCCGCCCCCGCTCGCTGCGCCCGAGCGCGTAGAGGGCGGGCAGCGGGTCGTCCGCCTCCGGGTTGTGGAAGACGCCGTGGACGGCCCGCTCGACGTGGTGCAACAGCGCCTCCCCTCGATGGCGCGTGCCCAGCAGCGCCCCAACGCGCTGCTTGTCCTCGTCGGGCCACCGTTCCCAGTCCGCCACGATGCGCGGTGCGTGGCCGGTGAGCAGGACGTGGGCATCCGCCACGCGCACCACCTGCTGTCCGTCGCGGAATCGGGCGGGCAGGAGATGTTCGGCCAAGGCGAGAGCCGCTGCCAGCGTCCTACTCACGCCCTCCCCACCTCCGCCACCAGGTCGATGTCGGTCAGCACGCGTGCTTCGGTGCCCAGCACGCCGCGGCGCAGGACGGGCAGGTATCCGCGCAGGTGCTCGGGCACCACGAAACACAGCTTTCCGGGCCCCTCCGGGCTCTCGCGCAGCTTCTGGGCCAGCCCATACGGGTCCGCCCAGGTCTTGACGTCGACGCGCCACGACATGGAGCGGCCCGGGACGGTGACGTGCAGGTCGTAGGCATCGCCGAACGGCCACAGGCGGACCTCCGCGCCCATGGCGACCAGCCGGTCGCGCAGTTCGACCTCCAGCAGACCCGGCAGCGTCACCCACAGCCACAGGGCGTACGGCAACGCCACATGGCCCTCGACAGGGATCAGCTCCGGCACCGCGCGCAGCTCGCCGCGCGGGGCCAGGCGCCAGTCGCCCGCAACAGATTCGGCCCGATACCTGGCACCAAGCAGACTGTGACGCTCATCCTCGCACTCAAGGTCGACCGCGCCGTTGGAGCGGTAGATGGCCCGCATGGTCCACCCGCACATCGGGCACGCGGCCCACACCCCGCCGAACTGCCGCGTCGGGGAAATTTCGGTGTACGCGCCCAACTCGGTCAGAGCCGCGTTCCGGGACAACTCGCGTCGCGTCAGGACAGGAGTGCGCACCATGGCCTCCCGCCCCTGCGTGTACGCCTCGAAGCCGGCGGCCCTCAACGCGCGGAAGACGGCATGCTGAACGGTCTCGCCGGAGATTCGCGACAGCCCGGCGCCCTCCGACAGCATCCCCACAGCCCGCAGCAGACTGTGGAGGTGGCGAATATCGGCACCGATCCCCGGCGCCTGGTGGCTGTACTCGGCGGCTTCCACCGCGATCCGGTTCAACGCCGAACTGGGCATGCCGTCGTCGTCGAGCAGCCACAGTTCACCGAGCGCGGACTCTCTAGGCTGCCGGGGCAGAAGATCGGCCACCCGGCTGCCGCGAAGCCTTTCGAGGAACACCTTGAACGGCGGCGCCGGGTCAAGGACCCCGAAGGACCGCACATAGCGGCCGTGGCACTCCATGAGCAGCCGGGTACGCCCCCGGGCCTCACCCTCGCTGCTGCTCAGCGCCAACGCTGCGACAACACAGGCGTCCAACGCCGCACGTTGGTCCGCATCGAGTTCCCGAACGGCCACCGCCGCAGCAGCCAACGCCGACATCCCGCCGCCTCCCATGCCACATCGAACCCAGGACACAAGCCCCAACCCCTCTACCCGGTGGAAGGGCACGGGAGTTCGGGGAATTTTCCTCCGATCCAGTGAGCCCGGTCTTGCTGGCCGCACCATCTCATCGACGCCTGGTGACCTGACCCAACCCCCATATCCCCGTGAAGCTCACCCGCGCGAGGCGGGCGCGGTGAGACCGCCGGCAACAACGCGTGGCTGGTGAAGCTCGCGGATATCCGATCAGCTGGGTGTCGGGCTACGGAGGCGACACCGGGGAGGGTGGCAGCGGCGGGGCGATGTAGGACCCGGTCGGCGGCAGCGCGGGGGCCGGCGGCAAGGGCGACAACCGGCCCCTGGGCGTCGGCCGTTCCGGGTCACCACGGCTGCGGTCGAGCCCGGCCCAGGACGGTTGTCGGCGGCCGTGGAGGTGTGAGTGTGCGGGTTGGTGTCAGCGAGATGGGCAGCAGCGGGCCGGTCGTTGGCGGAGGCGACTGGGCTCGGCTTCTGTTTGATGGGGGCGTGGATCTTGGCTGTCATGAGGTGAGGAAGTGGCTGTTATGGACTGCGAGTTGCGCCTAGCACGCGTGGTGGTTGGCTGACGTGAGGTTGCTCATTCCCAGGGCCCCGCCCGCACCTCGGGACGCATGCGCTCGGCGCGGCCGTCACTCGCAAGGGTGGCTCTGTGTGTAATTTATGGAATATCTCCATCAAGCATGGATAGGATGCTTGCATGACACTCAGCACGTTGGAAACGCTGCGGCTCACCATCGCCGCGATCAGGCAGCGCACCGGCGAGAGCCAGCGGGAACTCGCCACCGCCCTCGACCTGACCCAGGACAAGGTCTCCCGCCGTCAGTCCGGCGCGCAGCCCTGGTCCCTGGACGAGGTGGACGCCCTGGCCCGGCACTGGGGGATGGGACCACTCGACCTGCTCGCCGGGCCCACCCACGCCGCCCAGTCCATGACCTGGCCCCCCGGCACCGCCGCGCCGGTGCCGGCCGCCTTCGCCGCGCCCGCGCCCGCCGCCGTCCCGGCCGCTGCGCCCGCCCCGGCAGCCCCGGTCGTCCCTGCGCCCGCCCTGGTCGTCCCTGCGCCCGCCTCGGTCGCTCCGGTCGCTGCGCCCGCCGTCGTCGCCGTCCCCGTGCCGGCGTCCACCGCCGCCCCGGTTGCCGCGGACTACGACCGGGCCCCGGACGGCGAAGTCGCCGTCCACCCCGCCGCGCCGTGCGAGCAGTGCGGGCGCCCGGTCACCCACCGCATCGGCGGCCGCCCGCTCCACCTCGGCGGCTGGTGCACCCCCGCCCCGGCCCCGGCCGCCCCGGTGCCCGCCGCCGAGGCCGGCCGGGCCCCCTCCGTCGCCGCCCCCGATTCCTCCCCGGCCGCCCCGGCATCGCCCGCCCCGCCGTCCGTCAACTCCCCTGCTGCTGCGCCCAGTTCGGCCGTCCGCCAGGACGCCAGGACGGTGCCCACCGCCAAGTCCCGTTCGGAATACGCCAGTTCAGGCCGGGAGCTGGGTTTCTACCTCGACATGATCACCTCGGCCGTCGAGCAGGCACTGGAGGAGCACGGCGGCGACACCGAAGCCGCGTCCGCGGCGCTGGAGAAGAGGGCCATTCCGAACGGAATGGCCCTCTTCGACAAGACCAGGGTCGGCGCCGCGTACGAGCACACGGCTTATCCGGAGCGCCTGGAATTCCTCTCCAAGAAGTCCAGGAACGGCGCCGACGAAATCTGGGAAGGCCGCCACAAGTGGGAGAACGCCCCACTGATGGCCGCCCTCAAGGCGGGCGCCGACCCGGTGACGGTGGACGTCCTGGACACCAACGCCGCGTACTGCTCGGCGCTGAAGACGCACCTGCCGATCGGCGCCCTGGTCCACCAGCCCGACGGCGGCTGGGACCCGAAGCGCTCCGGCGTCTACCTGCTCCCCGCCCGCCCCACCTGGGAACACCCGGAGCTGCCGGACCCGATCGGCAACCGGCACGAGGCGGGTCCGGTGCTGCTGGATGAGGCCACCGTGCGGCTCCTGATCCGCTGCCACAAGCTGGGCCTGGCCGACGCCCCGCACATCACCGAGGCCTGGACGTCCGGCGCCTCCGAGGGCCTGCTGGAGAAGTTCCGCCGTGTCCTCACCCAGGCCCGCGAAAACGCCATCCACGACGGCGACACCATCACCGAGAAATACGTCAAGGCCATCTACGCGAAATTCGCCTCCACCATCGGCGAATCCACCTACAACCGCGACATCCGCCGCCCCGACTGGATGCACATCATCCGCTCGCAGGCATTCGCCAACCTCTGGTACAAGTCCCAGCGCGCCCACAAGGCCGGACTGACGGTCGTTGCGCTGCGCGGAACCGATGAACTCCACGTCACCGGCGGCGAATGGCGAAAGGCGAACGGCGGCGTTTTCGAAGAGGGCCGCCTGACGACGCAGCTGAAACTCAAGGACCAATACACCCTGCCCCGCACCCGGAACAGGAGCGCCTAAAAGTGTCGACCGACGGATGGAAGAATTTCGGCCGCTACGGCGCCGACCGCGACCCCGGAAACGTCCACGGGAAAATCGCCCTCGGCCGCGCCCTGGAGGACGCCCTGGAACGCATGATCATCGAAGGCGGCATCAAGTCCCCGCCGTCCACCCGCCGGGGCCTCACCGCCCGCATGCGCTACCTGATGACCCACAAGGGCGGCCCCGCCGCCCTCGCCGACGCCGGCATCACCGCTGCCGCCTCCACCATCCGCGCCTGGACCAAAGGCACCCAGCGTCCCCGGCCGGCGAACCTGGAGGCGATCGACACCGCCTACTGGAACCTGCGCGCCGCCAACGTCCTGGCCAACCCCGCCGTTCTCAAGGCGCACCTGAACAACGACGGCCGCGGCACCAAGGTCGAAATCCACCCCATCAACCAGGACGTCGTCGACGAACCCCGCCGCCGTGACAACCTGCGCATCCGCGCCATCCAGGTCCGCTACGTCTGGGACGACGCCGTCGACGCCCTCACCAACGGCGACGCCGACGCCCTGGCGGACATCTGGGACGACGTCATCAGCGACCTCGACAGCGACTACGGCGCCTACCAGTACGTGAGCTCCATCGGCCTCGGAGCCTGACCCCCCGCCACTCGTCTCCGCACCCCGACGAATCGACGAGGACCTGGCCGCCGAGGAGTACTGGAAGGAAGACGCCCGAACCCACGCCGACGTCCCCGCCGGCACCCTCGGCGTCATCACCCGCGTCCGCCGCCACCCCAGCCCGTGGCCCTGGACGCGCTGACCACCCCGGCGGCCACCACCAGGCGGCGGCCGCCGCTGAACCCGACGCACCATCACCCTGGGGAGAGGAACCGATGGACAAGCAGAATCCCACCGCGAACCCGCCGGCCGAGTACACCTGGTGGGGCGCGGTCCCCGACCACCTGCGTACCAAGACCCAGCTCGCCGACCTCGACCTCCCACGCCAGCCCGGCGGCCCGGTACGCGCCACCGTCACCGCGAAGGGCCCCGGCGGCAAAGGCACCTACAACCTGTACGACCTCGGCGAATCCGTGCCCACCCAGACCCCCGCCGCCCAACTCGCCCGCCGCACCACCACCTCGCGCACCTGCGACGACTGCGGCGCCCGCCCCGAAAGCCCCTGCACCAAGACCGCCGACGGACCACTGCTGTGCGCCGCGTGCGCCCACATCCACCGCCTGCGCCAGACACAGCACGCCGCCGCCGAACGCGCCCAGGTCGCCGCCGGCCAGGCCGCCGACCTCCTCGCCGACGAGCACCTGGTGGTCCTCGCCGCCGCCTACACCCACCGCCCGCCCACCGAGACGGGCAAGCCCCACCCACCCGCCGCCGCCCACATCACCGTCCTCGACGCCCGCGACGGCCTGACCCTCTACAACCGCACGCTGCGCCTGACCGGCCCCCGCACCCCCGGCGCCCCCGCCGACGCCGTCGACCCCACCCCGGCCCTCGCCGACCTGGCCACCCTGCTCGCCGACCGCACCGTGGCCCTGTGGGACACCGACCTCCAACCCCTGCACGACGCACTGCGCCGCCTCAAGACCGATCGCGGGGTCCTGCCGTCCGGCTACCAGCGGGTACACAAACTCCAGGTGCTCGCCAGCCTGTGGCGCGCCGACCTCGACCCCGCCACCGCCCGCTACCGCGTCCCAGCCCCGCCCGGCACCGCCGAGCGCCTGCTCTACCTGCTGCGACGGATGGCGAAGTCCCATGAGTTCGCGATTTCTGAAGGGTGACGGAGGCGGAACCCAGGGGTCCACCGTAGCCGGTCGGCATGCTGTGGCACCGAGTTCAGGAAGCGGGCTGGGCCCGGCCGCGGCCTCACCAGGGCTACTGGGTAGCGTCACCTTGGTGAATCTTCACCTCTTCAACGCTGTGCCCGATGGCCTGACTCGACGTGCCCGGTCGTTCGTCAGCTCGCACGGTGTCAAGGTCGACGTCAGGCCCGTCGAGGGGCACAGGCAGTGGTGGCTTGAGCGAGGCATCCCGGCGGCGGTGGTCGACCGGATGGCGGCGTATCAAGAGCGCTGGGGCGGTCTGCTTTTGCCACCCGCGTCGCAGTACGACGGCGGGCCCAAGTATCTCGATCCGGACTCACCCGAATTGGACCCTGCTGGGTGGTGGTTCGAAGCGGGGACGCAGCGGACCGCAGTTCCCTACTCGTTCATGATCAGCCCGTCTGGCGAGTTCGGCATTCATGCAGGTCGGTGGGCGCCTCTCCACGCGACCGTCGAGGGCTGGGTGGAGTCGCTCGCACTGACCCACCACGCATCCATGTGGGCGAAGCAGATCACCAAGGTCACCGGCCATGACGTCGATGGCATCGTGCTGGACGGGTACAAGCCGGTGCGCGAGGTGATGGGCCTGGCCGATACCTGGTGGCGGGGATCCGACTCACTGGTGGCGGTCTACGCAGGGGAGGCCAAGGCCCTCTCCTATCCCCGGGGTCGTACTGCATTGATCTACTCCGGTCTTGATGAGTGGGGCCTGCGGGGAGGCGTCGAGGACGGCGACGACTGAGGGCGTTGGGAGAGAGGTTTCGGGCGGTGTTGAGCGAGAGACCGAGCACGACCTTTGATTTCGAGAGCAGATGACGCGCGGAGTTCCCCGGCTCCTCAGCTGGGGGACTCGTTGAGGTCGGTGTGCCCGAGGGCGGAGGTGTAGCGCTGGGCGCCGTCGACGGTGAGGCCGAAGAGGTCACACAGGCGCCGCGGGTCTCCCGCTGCGGCCAGTGCTTCGTCGAGGATGCGGTCTTCGCGGATCGCCTGCGCGGACAGTCCGAGGGTCTGGTTGACCCAGGTCCCGGTGACCTGGCGGGTACGCAGGGCGGTGAACTGGCTGACGAACAGGTGGGGGTTAGCGGTGCTGGGCCAGCGGCGGGCGCGTTCGGCGAGGTAGGCGTGGAGTCGGTGGCGGACCTCGGCCGCGAGCAGGATGACCCGGCCGTCGCCGACGCGAAGCCGGCCGTCGGCGAGGTCGGTCACCAGCAGGGCTCTGAGCTGGGCCGGCCGTAGGGCGTGGAAGGCAAGGAGGGAGCCCAGGGCCGCGCGGGTGGGATCGGGGGAGTGGACGGCGGCGAGGAGCGGGTCGAGGGCGAGCGGCAGTGGCGGTTCCGAGGCGGGTGTCCCCAGGCTGATCCGGCTGGTCGGGTCGGTGAACACCACCTTGTGCGCCTTGAGGGTGCGGAAGACTGCCCGCAGGCCCTGGAGCACGGAGTGGGCCCGGTCGCCCTCGTACGGCGCGAGGGCGACCTTGACGTCCTGGCGGCTGATCGAGCGCAGGGAGTCCGAGCTGGCGGCCCAGCTCTGCAGCACGGGCAGCGCCCCGTAGAGCAGGAGGCGAATGGTCTGCTCGGGTCGTGGGCGTGACCGCGGCGCGGTGGCGTGGCCGAGTCGGGCGATGTCGAACCAGGTGCGCAGTTCCTCGGCCATCGGGTCGGGCAGACCGGCGGTCTTGCGCTCGAACCAGGGCACGATGGCGGGCACGCGGTCGTCGTCGAGGAGTCCGGCAGCGGCCAGGACGTCCAGGACCGGCCCGAAGGGCAGGCGGATGTCGTTGAGCCGGGCCGCCTCGCTGGCCTTGATCGGGGCGCCGGGGACGTCCTGGGTGGCGAGCAGGATCCGCAGGCCCCTGCGCAGTGTGAAGGCGGCGGCGTGGTGTCGGTCGGTGGGCCAGCCGTGGCGTCGCCCGTAGTCCCGGGCGAAGGCGTCCACCGCTTCGACCAGGTCCTCGTCGGCCGGTTCGGGGAGGCCGGCCCGAGCCCCGGCGGCGAGGTCGCGCGGCATGTTGAACAGCAGGAGCGCTCGCGCCCGTACCGGTGGGATCACGGGAACGGGTCGGGTGGCCTGTGCCTTCTGGCGGGCACAGCGGGCGTCCTTGAACGAGGGCCGCTGGCGGGGCAGGTGCCGGCGCAGGCTCTTCTCCAGTCCGCCCAGGGCGAGTTGCTGCCCGTGCCGGTTGGCGGCGGCGAGCTCGTCGGGGGCTACGTCCTTCCTCGGCCGGCCGGTCAGCCACAGCTGACGCCAGCACAGGCGGCAGGCCCCGTCACGCAGATGTAGTTCCAGTCGGCACAGGCTGCACCGGCCGTGCTCGGGATGTCCCTTCCGCCAGGTCACGCAGCCGAGGCACAGGCCGGCGCGGCGGCGGTAGCCCAGGCCCCAGGCCAGGCAGTCCCGGCACGAGGTGGCGCGGTCGGGGGCGAAGTGGTGGCAGGTCTGGCACAGGCCGGCGGAGTAGTACTCCAGCGACCCGCAGCGGCGGCACGGGGGAGGTTCCCCGGGCTCGCACACATAGCAGAGCCGGTACCGCCGGGCCACAGGTCGAACGCCGCAGCCGGGGCACGGACGTGGTGGCCGCCCGCTCATACCGGCGGCAGGGTCCGGTTGCGCCCCAGCCGGGCAACCACGGGTGCCGCCCCGGCGGCCGAAGCCACCGCCTCGGCCTGCGGCCGCCGCGCCTCCGCTGCCTCCGGCTCGTGGATCAGCAGGTCGGCTGTCGTGCACTGCAGGACCGAGCACAGCACGTCGAGGTCGTCCAGGCGGATCGTGGTCGGCGTGCCCGTCCACAGGGCCGACATCTTGCCCGCGCTGATCTCCAGTCCGGCTTCCGCCAGGCGCCTGCGCATCTCAGTGGACTTCCAGATACCCCGCTCCGCGGCCTTCATCCGCAGGTTCCAGCGCACGCCCTCACCTTGCTCTCGTCGGGTCGAGCCGGGCCGAGGTCCGCTGGTTGACAACGGCCCACGTGTGCTCGATGTGATCATCGTGAACATGGATATAGCGGGTCGTAGTGGACAACCATTCATGACCCAGCAGCTCCTGAATGGCCTTCAGGTCCATCCCCTGCAGGTACAACGAGGAAGCGCAGAAGTGCCGCATCCCGTGCGGCGTCAGCCGGCCCTCCCACGTCGGAAGGTAGAGGCGGACCGCGGACTTGAACCCGCTCCGCAGCGCTTCCGTCCCGATCCGCGCGCACCGGCCGGTGTAGAGATCGTGGCGCTCGCTCGGCAGCAGCGGTGCGTCGGGGTCCAGGTAGTCGTCGCCGAACTGGTGGCGCACATCGGCGAGCCACCAGGCCATCAGGTCGTCGGCGGAGTCGATGGCCGGCACCAGGCGCGGCTTCGGGCCCCGCCCGCGGCTGCCCTTGCCGAAGCGGATGTGGAGCTTGCCGAACTCCCCGAGGTCCGGCCGCCAGTCCTTGATGTCCAGCTTGGCCGTCTCACTGATCCGCAGTCCGAGCCGGCGCCACAGCGAGGCGGCGAAGTAGTCCCGCGCCGCGGGCAGATACTTCCGGGCCTGCGGGATGGAGGCCCGCCAGCCCGAGAACAACTGCTCCACCTCCGGGTCGGACGGCGGGATCCGGGTCGCACTGTAGTTGGCCTTCACCGGCCGGTTGAACTCGTCGATCGGCTGGGCCAGGACGTGGCCGGTGAGCGCGTGGACGTCGCCCTGGTAGCGGGCGATCAAGAAGTCGTAGAACGAGGCGATCGCCCACGCCTTGCCCTGCACCGTGCTGGGCGCCCACCCGCAGTCCTTGCGCTGGTAGGTCAGGAACCGGTCCCCGTCCTCCGGGCCGACCGCCCACGCGGGGATCCCGGCGTACCGGAGGAACTCGAAGATCACCCGCCTGTCCCCGGCGACCGTGCCGTCGCTCACCCCGGCGCCGGCGCTCGCCAGCAGGTACTGGTCGACGAGCTCCTGCTCGAAGTCCTCCAGCTCCTGCGCGGTCCGCAGCTGCCTGGGCGTGTTCAGCGAACGCACTACCGCCAGAGCCACGGCCGCCACCCCACTTCACGGATCACGACCACACGTCATGGATACCGGAAGAGCTTCGGGAATCCTGACAGACTGTCAGAGAAGCCACGCGATCGAGTGAACCTCGCGTGACCTGCAGCACAGCACCCCCAACGTTGACCGATCGTTGAGGAACCCATGGGACTTCCTACAGGCGCCCCGGCCCAGCCCACCGGCGAAGCCGCGATCCCCGGCCTCTGACACCCCAAGCCTGGCAACTGCGCCGGAGGCCAGCCCACCACGAGGTGGGCCGGCCTCCGGCTGAACGGCCGCCAGGGCCATCCTGGTCGCCGTCGTCGCCTGTGGTGAACGTGCACCCCTGGCCCGCCCGCGCGGTATGTGTGTCCCGCGTACCGGGGTGCGATTAGGGCGTGCGGGCAGGGGCTTCACCCCGACGGGTGCCGGTGGGCTCGTCCGGGCCGGTGACGCGGGGTTCGTGTGGTGGGAGCTTGAGGTGACCCCTCGTGAGAGAAGGAAACTGTGAAGAGGACTCTGACCGCGCTTGTCGTCTCGGCCGCGCTCAGCTGTTCCGCTCTGGCCGCGGCACCCCCGGCGGCGGCCGTGAGCGTGGGCACGTGCACCGGATCGACCACCACCACCTACACCCCGGGCCTGACCGACACCCTGCAGACGATCACCGCCAACGGCACCGACAACGCCGACCTGTGCGTCATCCTGGGTCACCCCTGGCTGACCAGCTTCGTCGGCCCGTTCAACGGGACCCAGTCCCTGTCCTGCACCTCCATCCTCACCTCCGGCAGCGGCACCGAGACCCTCGAGTGGAACACCGGCCAGGACTCGCAGTGGTCCTGGACTAACGACTTCCAGAATGTCGACGGCGCCGAAGTCGGCACCGCCACCGGCCCCATCACCTCCGGCCCCCTGACCGGCACCACCCTCACCCAGGTCATCGTCCTGGCCCCCGGCAGTCTCGCCGCCTGCTCCACCACCACCGGCGTCACCCAGGTCTCCGGCTCCTCCAACTGGGAATTCACCTAAACCCCAGACCATGTGCGGCGCCGTGGACAGGAAGTCGCCGAACGCACAGGTCCAGGTGGGGACCGGCCGTCTGCGGATGTCCGGCGGGCCGGCCGATCAGTCCCGGTGCCGTTGCCGGGGACCGGCACCGCGGCAAAGGCGCCCGGAAATTCTGACAACCCTCTCTCTGGGCCTGTCCTTGGTGTGGAGCGGTGGCGGTGGGCGTGGTCGGGTCGGAGGTGCCTGCGGAGCCCGACCGCCGTCCCGGCCGCTGCGCCCGGGGTGGCGGCCGCGGGTGTGGTGGGGATGGGGCCGCAGGCTGTCGTGGTGTCACGTCGGGGTGGGGATGGCCTGCTGTGCCGGGTCGGTGGCCCATGTGCCCCGGCGGGGGCTGGGCCGCCGTCTCGGGGCGGTCCTGGCGTTCTGTTGGGTACCCGGGGTACCCGCCTCGGGGCCGGCCTGCTCGTTGTCGTGGTCCTGGTGGTGCTCGCCGCCGGTTCCGTGCTCGCCGTCCAGGTGCTGCTGGTCCGCGCTGCTCGTTGCCGTCCGGGTGCGCCCGCCGGTCGTGCTGTGCCGGGTCGCTGTTCGGGGCTGTCCGGTGGAATGGGTGTTTTCCATGGCGGGTTTTATGGGGGATTTTCATGGGCCGGGGGTTGTGGGTGTTACCGGAATTTCGCGTCACATCGTCAACGGCCGCGTGACGGGTAGTGGGTAGCGATTCCTGGGGTTACACATCCGGTTGGTGTGATGCATTCCTGGATGGGCATGGGGGTTGTGGCGGGATTCTCTGACGGGGGCTTTCTGATACGGGGTCGGGGCGGCTTTCCCGGGGGTTTCGGGGGCTGGTGCGGTGGGATGGGTCTAGACCACTTGGAGTGGTGTAGACCAGTTGGTGAGGGTGTCGGCGTGTTCGGGCGAGGGGTGGCGTGGTGTGGCGGAGGGTGACATGATGTGGGGGCGGGGATGGGAGGCCGGCTCTTGGCCCCGGTCGGCGGGGACGTCGGCGACGAAGGGAAGCCCCCACCCCTCCTCCCGGCCAGCCAAGCGCACGGAGTGCGCCAAAACCCCCACTGACCAGCAGAAATACACCCCATGCCGGGCCCGGACGGGGTGTCATGGGCCCGCCGGTGCGGAGCGCCGGCACCCCCGACGAAGGGGAGCTGGACAGCCAGGCCGAGCCCGCGAAGGCCAGCGGCGCGGACGCGCCGCAACTACTGTCCGCTACTGCGCCCCGGAGGGGCGCCGCAACGCTCCGTCACGCTAGTGACGGCGCGTCATGTCTGCGGAGCAGACGGCGCGC
>NZ_JBIUSS010000021.1:0-28854 GCF_044741445.1 Kitasatospora sp. NPDC088160
CTATCAGTTCCGAACTGGGCCAACCATCGATTCCTGCGGGATCCTCCACCAGCACCGATCGACGGGTCAGGGGCCAACAACCGATTCCGGTCTCAGCGGGTCTGACTGCTCACGCTTGTTGGCGATTGCTCACGTTTGTTGGCGTGACCGGCCACGGAGCTGATCAGGTTTGTGATTGGTCGAGGTAGTTGTCACTTGGTCGCGGTAACTGTCACCTCCGGCTAGGCTCCCGGCTCGTGTCTGAGCCAGTCCGTGATCCTCGCTTGCAGCCCTTGATCAACCAGCCCCAGCCTGGCCCCGTGCGAGTGGTGAAGGTCGTCGGGTTCGACGGGACGGATGCCCTGGTGCAGCTCGTAGACATCGAAGGAGCGGAAGTCGAGGTTGGTCGGATCCCTCTGCATGAGGCGTCGATGCGTCGAGTGGAGCATCCGTCCGAACTGTTCGAGGTCGGCCAGGAAGTCGAGGCCGAGGAGATCGGGCGTTGGCGCGAGGGTCAGCTTCACCTCTCTGCAAGGGCGTGCGAGGTTCCGGCCCTGCGGGCCTTTCTCCTAGGGACTGAACGAGGGCGGGTCGTCACTGGGACGGTCTCCGAGGTTCACAACTTCGGGGTCTTCGTTCACCTCGACGGCGAACCGGACGGTCTGTGCACCGGCTTCATCCGGGTGCCGGACCTGACGTGGAATCGGATCAATCACCCCTCCGAGGCCGTCGAACCAGGTCAGCGGGTCACCGCTGAGGTGATCATTGCCGAGACGCGGTCCGGGCAGGTCGTGCTCTCGCTGAAGGCTATGCAGGAAGATCCGCTCATTCAGTTTGCGGATCAGGTCGGCCTGGCTCTCACCGGACCGATCACCAAGATCCTTCCCTTTGGTGTCTTCGTGCGGCTCGCTCCGGGGGTTGAGGGGTTCCTGCACCTCTCGGAGTTGACCGACGAACCGGTTGAGACTCCTGATGGACTGGTCGATGACGGTGAGCTGATCACAGTCAGGGTCGCCGAGGTCGATCTTCAGCGTCACCGGGTGCGGCTGGGGGCTGTTGCCGGAGGGGGACTTTCTGGCCGGAGCGCGGGCTGACGCCGGAATCGATCTGCTGGATGAGTGTGTCGCGATGCTGGAGTAGGAGGCTGCGTAGCGCTTTGTAGTGGTTCATGGGGCTTCGGGCGAGCTTGGCCCAGGTGCTGCTGCGTCGGCTTGACCACAGCCTGCGAAGATCTTCGGGCTGTTCTTCCTCGATCGTTCGCGGTGCGAAGAGGGGTTCGCCGCCGGTGGCCTGCGCCCAGATGAATGCGGATGCCTCCTGGCGCATTCGATCGTCCAGGTTGGGCTGGACAGGTCCGGGGACCGCTGGCAGGCGGTCAGTGATCTCTTGCCAGGTCTTCGGAGCCAGACTCCAGTGGTGCAGCGCCTCCCGTCGCTTGCGGTAGTCGACCGGGGAAGAGGTGGCGTCGAGGTCGTTAGCCAGGTTGCGCAGGGCCTGGACGAACTGGGTTGACCCGTGGTCGTGCATCCACCGCTGGAGCCCGCCTGTCTTGATGTATTGGCCGCCCCTGGGGTTGATGCCGAGGTAGTCGGCAGCGTCGCCCATAGATCCACCGGCCGCCCACTGGACGAGCAGGACGGCTGCGAGACGGCGCATGGATTTGGCGTAGGTTCCGGGGTTGAGCGGTGTGAGGTGCTTGTCGAACCAGTTCTGCTCCAGAAAGGCAGGGACGTTCTCGGGGTGGTAGCCCTCGGTGCGGTCGGGGGCTCTGCGGCCGTTGGGACTGGTGCGCCGGTATGAGCGGGTGCCCGGCGCGGCCGCCTGCCTCATCCTCTCCGAGCATGAGGATCGGTGTCGGTCGAAGACCACGGCCCAGGGGACTTTGCTGAGTGGTCCGTCCCAGTTCCTCCTGGTGTGCTGGGCGAGTACTTGGTCGAGGTCGGGGGCGTCGATCAGGGCTGCCGCGGCGCTCAGCAGCGCTGCTGTCGCGATTGGGTCCGTGGGCGGCCTGTCGAGCGTGAGCCTGGTGCCGACACCGAGGGTCCGGACGTGGTCCGTGACTGCTTCATGGGCGCTGGGGGCGACCAACTTCCGGCTGGTCGGCCAGACGTTGCAGAGGAAGGCGGTGACGACGCGCAGGTCAGTGAAATACGAGGCCGCCCCATCGGCGGTTTGGCCGGTGCCGAGGAGGTCGAGCAGTTGGCGCTGGGTCTTGACCATGTCGGTGCTCGGAAGCAACGCCGTGCCGTCGGCGTGCTCCAGGCGGGCTCCGCAGGAGGGACGCTTCCTGCCCTTGCGCGAGGCCGCGTTCGATCCTTCAGGTGTGATCGGGAATCGGCACTGGTCAGGGCGGAGGGTGCTGTCCGCAGCTTGAGCGATCAGGTGGGGAAGGGTTCGCTGGAGATCGTGATGCTGTTGGCAGCCGTGCCGCAGGAACACCTGGTGGGTGGGGCAGACGAAGGCGATGGGCAGATGCCAGATCCTCTTCCAGGCCCCGCCGAACTGCTGCTGGACGGGGCTGCCGTCGCCGGCGAGGCATTGCGGGCAGTGCCGGGGGAAGTCGTTGAACAGCCAGTCCTCCCGTGTGCCCCGGGGGTCCCGGGACGCGAGCGACCGGGCGATGGGCGGATAGCGGTCGTGCCAGGGACGGAGCGTCAGTTCGCCAGCCTCGTCCGCTGTCAGCCGAGTGGCCTGGGCGAAGCGGTCGATGTCCAGGTCGAGCAGGAGCCGGCGTCCCAGCGTCGTGTCTGTCTGCCGTCGGACGATGCCCGTCAGCCGCGCCAGCCGGATGGGGGAGACCTGCAGCCGGAAGGCCAGGCGGAGGAGGAAGCCGGGGAGGGATTCGTCTGGCAGGGGATCCAGGCTGCATGGCAGGGGAACGAGTCCGAGGGGGTCCACCATCTCACCCCGCCCGCTCGTCGAGTCCGCCGGGTTCAGTGCCGCCGCCCTCGGTGTCGCGGTCGGCGGTCCGCGGGCCCTTGTCGTCGTAGACGCGGTTGCGGGGCCGTTTGTGCTTGGGCGCGGCGGGCTGCGGGGGGAGCTCGGGGATCTCGCCGGCGCTGGCGTCGCGGCCGGGCAGGCCCTCGACGCTGATGGCGACCTGGTCCATCAACTCGATGGTCAGTTCCTCGTGGCCGCTGTCGATGGCCCGTTCGATGGAGTCCTCGATGAGGCACTCCATCAGGCCGACGACGCCGCCGGTGCGGTCGCGGATGTAGTCGGGCATGTCGCCGGTGGTGAGCATGCCGGGGACGGCGTCGAACAGGCAGATGTGGTCCTCGATGCCCTTGAGGTGCTTGCGGAAGGCGAGCTCGTCCTGCGGTGTCTCGTAGGGGAACGGGCCGAGGTCGACCATGGTGAAGCGTCGCAGGTGCTGGGTCCTCTCGCCCTGGCTGGCGGGTGCCCCGTGCTGGGCGGGCATGATCCAGTCGCCGGTCCGGGAATCGAGCACCGCGCCTTGCAGCAGGCCGGAGGCAGGGACGTCGACGCCGATCAGGACGAGCGTCGCGCTCATGTCCATGAAGCCCTTGAGCATGTCGAACACGTCCTGGTCGTCGCGCCTGTGGAGCTTGAGCCTCGTGATGTCGTCGAGCAGGATCGCGCGGGTGCCGTGCGCGTGAACGTGCCGGCGGACGGCCCTGATCAGGGCCGGCAGGTCCATGCCCCTGTGGTCGGCGCCGTAGAAGTCGAGGATCGCCTTGCAGGTGCTCTTCGGCTTCGCGGTGACCGGGGTCTGGACGTAGGCGACGGGGACGTGCAGGTCCCGGGTGCCCACGAGCGCGTCCGGGTTGATGCCGTGGTGCTGGTCCCGCCAGTACTCCTCGAACCACGCGGCGACCTCGCAGGCCGTCTCCGTCTTGCCCTGGCAGCCGCCGCCGTTGATGATCAGCCCCCGCCGGGTCGAGGGCCTGACCTTGAAGGCGCCCAGCCGCAGCCGTGAGCGCATGACCCGGGAGACGGCCTGGGTCATCGGCGTCTCCTGCAGCGGAAGGTTGCTGTTCGTCACGTCCCGGTGCAGCAGGTAGTCCTCCTGCTCGGTCGGGCTCAACCGCGCGAACTCCTCGCGGGACAGCCGCCGGGCCGGCACGAAGCAGTGCCGGGTGCGGCACCAGCGCTGCCAGCCGGCCGCGGTCTGCCGGTCCTCGGGCGCCGGAAGCCGGAACGGTGTCACTGTTCCCCCTCGGCGGAGTCGGCGGCCGGTGGGAGAACGAACAGGTTGCGGCGGCGGACCTCGTCGCCGAGCCGGGGCGGTGCCTCCAGCGGGCCGTCCAGCGCTGCCTCGCGCCTGCGTCGCCGCTCGTCGCTCCCCGCCGGGGTGCGGCCATCAGCCGGAGCCGGGCGTGCAGGAAGTTGGGGACGGTCGGCCGCGGCGGCCCGGGCCTGCGCGCGTTCACGGGCGACCTCGATGTCCGGAGGCAGGCCGGTCCAGCGCAGGGGATGCCACTGGTGGGTGAGCGGGTCCTGGAAGAAGACCGTGCGCCGGTCGCGGGGGTCGCGGTGGACGATCCACGCGGTCTGCCGCTGGCCGCCGCGGCTCGAACGCTCGCCCCGGTAGGGCCGCAGGGCCGGGCCGTCATACCAAAGCCCACGGACCTTGACGCCGCGGTGTTCGTCGACCTTGCGGACCGCGTGCTCGGGGAGGATCTTGTAGTAGAGGTCGGGGGACGGGATCTCCAGCGCGAAGCCCCCCTGTGAGAACGCCGCGGCCAGCAGGGAGTTGGGGCTGTGGTCCCCGCCCGGATCCCAGTGCGGGGCGTGGTCGGACAGTCGGCGCTTCTGCCAGCCAAGTTTACCGACCGCGGGAGTCCATAGATGGCCTTCGACCTGCGGTGATACGTAGCGTACATGTAATCGACGGGAGATGTCGGCGTACGAGTTGAAGTACAGAGGTATGTACGAGTGGACGTACAGAGCCGCTTGCAGTAACCAGGGCTGATGCCGGGAGTGCTCGTCATGAGGAAGAATGCTCCGCCATGACGACTTGAAGAGCACCGGCTGAGCGGCGGCACTGGCGCAAGGTCGGGACCTGGGAGACGGTTTCCGACGGGGACCAGCGGATCTGCGCCGCTTGCGGGACGCTTGTCCGTTCCTACCAGTACCGCTTCTATCCGCCTGAGTCGTCCATGTTCGAGCGATGCATCGGGTTCGCATGGTGTTCCGGCTGCCGGATCTACTCCGGCGCGATGGTTCACGTTCCCCGGAAGCGAGTTCTCGTTGACGCGCTGGCATCGCTGCCTCACGACCAGCGGGAGCATCTTGAGCGGAGTGAAACCCGGTTGATCGAGCACCTGGACAGGCAGGCCCGGGGCAAGAGTTCACCGCCGGATCATTGATGGTGTGTCAGATCCGTTAGCCGACGCCGACGCCGCCTGACGGGCACTATGCGCTTCGAGCATTGTCGAGCTGGAGCGCCAGCGCGGCCATCTCGTGCAAGTGAGTGAAGTACTTGGTTGCGTACTCGTCATCACCAATGGACGGAAGGATCCCTCCAAGGACCCCCGTGCGCGCCTGCAGAATGTCTCGGCGTCGGTCATCCAAAGAGCCGTCCATGGCTGAGGAGACACAGCCGGCGAGCGCCGTGTCCATCATCACCATGCATTCACCCTCGGGCTCTCGCTGGTAGAAGCCCGGAGGGAAAGGCAAGGCCCTGAACTCGTCCCACAACCGCGCCAGCTGATCCAGCTTTGCTTCTGCCATGCCCGGATCATGCCTTACGGCCAGGCGTCGAGAGTAGCTTGCCCCAACCCACCGGATCCTCTGCTTCTGATTCTCGGCGATACCCTCTGCAGTCAGTCTTGCGTCCCGCGGCCCGGCTGGCCGACCGTCGATCGCTCTGGTCCGGGCCGAGAGGTCCGGTCACCTGATGATGATCGCGCCCCTCGGCCCGGGTATTGCCGGGCTACTTTCCGACGGGTGGGTCGAGGAGTTGGGCTTCGAGGTCGGCAACGCGACGGTCCTGGAACCGCAGGTTTGAACGGGCGGCCTTGAGGCGTTCATCCAGGGTGCGGTTGTCGGCGGTGAGCTGGCGAACGCGTTGCTTGAGGGTGGTGTTCTCGGTGGTGATCCGTTGGACGGCGCCTTGGGTCCACTCGGATTCCAGATCGCGGACCTGCCCGAGGAGTTCGCCGATGCGGGTGCGCTGGGCGAGGATCTCGGCGTGGGCGGCCTTGAGGCCGTCCTCAGCGTTCAGTGCCCGCTCGCGCCAGATCGCCTCGCCCTCCTGGTCCTGGTCGGCGAGCAACTGGGCCCGGCGCTCTCCGGTCTCGGTCATGGCCGCGGCGATCGTGGCCCTGGCCTCGGGGTGGTCGTAGAGGAAGGTGCGGGAGACGTTCGCGCGGCGGGCGACCGCGGCGATGCTGACCTGGGCCTTCTCGCGGCGGAGCCGGGTGATCGCATCGCGGACGCGCACGAGGGCGGCGTCAGTGCCGCGTCGGCGGGCCGCGAGAGCGGCGGCCGTGCGAGGTTCGGGGACGGTTGCGGTCACGCGCATTCCTGTTCGTCGGTGCTGGTCTCAGCCTGGCTGTGCTCGTCGTGGCCGACCTCGCCGACGCGGCCAACGACGGGCAGGGCGAGTACAGCGATATGTGCTCAGCCGACGGCGACGACGACCCCGAACAGGAAGCTGCATGAACACCGCCACCGTTCCCGAGCCCCGCACCGCAGCGGCCCAGGCCGCCCGCCGCCGCAAGACCGAGACCACCCTGGAACGCGTCCGCCAGGCCATCGCCCGGCTCCGGCGCGAGAAGGCCCAGGTCAGCGTCGCCGTTGTCGCCCGCCGCGCGGACGTCTCGCGCACCTTCCTCTACGACAACGTCGAGGCCAGGGCCATGGTCGCCGCGGCGATGGCTGAGGCCGGCAAACGCCGGACCCAAATGCTCGTCCACCAGGACGAGACCCGCGAGGCGACCTGGCGCGAGCGGGCCCTCAACGCCGAGGAAGCCCTCAAGGCCGCCCACACCGAGATCCTCACCCAGCGCACCCGCATCAGTGAACTCCTCGGCCAGATCCGCGACTTGGAAGCCGAATGGACCCAGGAAGCCGTCCAGCGGATCACCACCGAGAACACCACCCTCAAGCAGCGCGTCCGCCAACTCACCACCGACAACCGCACCCTCGACGAACGTCTCAAGGCCGCCCGCTCCAACCTGCGCTTCCAGGACCGCCGCGTCGCCGACCTCGAAGCCCAGATCGTCGACCCCACTTGCACGAGGTGACCTGACCACAAGACCCTTCCGAGTCGCCACGGCCTCACGCCGTGGCGACTCCTCCCAAGGTGCTCTGGAACACCACCTTGCCTTGGCCAGGACAGTTCTTTCGCTGCGAAAACAAGGTGATCAGAGGTCGGCCGGGCGCGCACAATGGCCCATGCTCATCGACCACTGGCCCCTGCTCGGACTGCGACTGAACACTCCCCGGCTGGAACTGCGGCTGCCGTCCGGCGAGGAGCTCTCCGAACTGGCTGACCTCGCAGCCCAAGGCGTCCACGAGCCGGACCGCATGCCCTTCTACGTCCCCTGGACCGACCTACCGCCCACGGAACGGGCGCGCTCGGTGGTTCAGCACCACTGGCTCCGGCTGGGCAATTGGACTCCCGACAACTGGTCGCTGAATCTCGCCGTCTTCGAGGCGGGCCAGATCGTCGGCCTGCAGACGATCGCGGCCCGCAACTACGCCGCCGTGCGCGAGGTCGCCACCGGCTCCTGGCTCGGCCTTCGGCATCATGGACGAGGCATCGGCACTGAGATGCGTGCGGCGGTCCTGCAGCTGGCATTCGCCGGACTGGAGGCGAACGAGGCGACGTCCGGGGCCTTCGCAGACAACCCTTCCTCGTTCCGGGTGTCCAGCAAGCTCGGTTACGAGCCCGACGGAATCGAGCATCACGTTGTCCGCGGCCGCGTCACCGTCATGCGTCGCCTCCGGATCTCCCGCGCTCAGTGGGAAGCCCACCAGAACACGCCAGTCTCGATCACCGGACTCGGCCCCTGCCTGCCCCTACTCGGGCTGGCGGACAAGACTGATGAGCTGTTCGACGCTCTCTCCTGAACAACCGCCACGGAGCCAACCGCACCTTCTACGGCCCGGCCACCGACGTCGGCGGCCGGGTCGCCTGATAGACCACTCGAATGCGGCAGCAGCCAGTGCCGAACCATCGTCACGGACATGTAGTCTATGGATCGTCGCAGTTCAGAGCCGGTATCCGAGCTCCTGCGGTCGGTAAAGTCGACGAACTACGCGAACCCGGACAGCACCGCCAGCAGTTGGCCATCGAAGAACTGGCTGAGCCCCGCCAGCGACCTGCCTGCCGTCTCTGCATGGCCCGTCATGGCATTCACGGACTCGTCGTCCGCAGCACCCCGCACCACCAAGGGGTCTGCCATCGGCACCACCGCTGGCTCCTCGGCGGTGACCAGCACCACCTGGACGCGCTCCCCGAGATACTCCACGCTGACCTGCGGCACCGCAGGCTCGTCCGCTGCAGCACGGCCCCCTTCATCGCCCTGGACTACCAGTGCGCCCGCACGATCACGGCCAACTGGTTCCGATCGTCCGAGCCGCTCGCCCTCCAGCAGCGCTGGACCCGACGCCTGGACGCCATCGCCGAGGACGCCTACGGAGACCCCCACCGCCCCACCGAGGACCGCATCGAACTCGCTACCTATCCCGAAACCGTCGCTCTGACGGGCCTGTTCGCCTCGCCCCACTGGCGCGAGCGCAAAGACCTGCACGCCGAAGCCGCACGACGCCTTGCGGTCGATGCCCAAGACCTCCCGGCCGACCTGACCAGTCACGGACTCGTCGCCTCCGACAGCTGATCCGCTGTTGCATGACCACCGAACCGTCGCCTCGCTCCGGACCAATCTCCCTGGACCAGCCGCCATCCCACGGATATCGTCCCCGGGTGCCTCTTCGTCAGTACGTCTACTTCGCGTTGTTCAGCCAGCACACCTCCGCGGCGGAGATGACCGCGCTGCTGGGCATCGAACCTGATGAGGTGTCCGTCCGCGGCAGCCGTTTCACGGAACCCGTAGTGAGACCGGTGAGCCACTCCTGGAAGATCGTGTGTCGAGAGCCGGGCCTGTGTGTCGACGAGCAAATCAACCGCGTCCTGGACAGGCTCCGGCCGCACACGGCCCGAATCGCCGAACTCGCCAGTCATCTGGCCGCCGAGGAACAAGAACACGGCGGCGCAGTCCTAGAGGTCGTGCGCTACTTCAACGACACCGACCAGGAACAGCAGCCCCTCCAGCAGGGGACTCCGGAAGGCCCCAACCTGTTCGGCTGGCACCTGGACCGCGACGTGCTGGACTTCCTGACCACTACCGGAGCCGTCCTCGATGTCGACGAGTACGACATGACCCCACATGAACCTGGCGAATGAGTCCAACCTGACGCCCGACACAGACCCGGAAACTGTCAGATTCCACGAGAATCGTGCCTCCAACGTCTCGGCAGAGCTGACAAGCCACAGATCAGAGCACACACGCCTGCCGTGATCGATGAGACACCCGAGCCCTCCGGAACAGACCCAACACCTCAAGACTCGGCACCAGCATGGTGAGTCTCACTCTGACCTGACAGTCCGCAGGCCAGAAGGCATCTGCGATGACGTACTCAATGAGACGGGACACCAAGGCCAACGGCGATGTGGATTTCTGGGTGCGCGACGGCTCGGCCCTGGGCCTGCGGGCCTTCGATCCAGTCGGCGTTGGCGTGTTCTTCCTGTCAGAGGACGAGGAGATGCCTGCCGAGGACGAGGACTACTCAGCCTTCTCGCGTCCACCGGTGCAGGGGCTGGTAGTGGGCGCCGGCTGCTCGGGCTCGGTGAACCACGTGCTGCTCGGCCACCTGGCGCTCGCTCTCGCCCGCCGTCTCGATGCGCTGGTCGACTTCGACGGTCTCCTGAGCAGCCACCCCGCCGCGGGAGACGACACGGGCAACGAGGCTGTGCTGGCCCGGGCGAGGGCACTGGCGTCAGTGCTTCCGGGGAATGTCGCTGAGGTTTCCTATGACACCGGGGGCGGAGGGCGGTGGCTTCGGCATGTCGGAGACGTGGAGTTCCTGCAGGCCTGGCTGCAGCACCCTGATTTCCACTTGATCAAGTAGCGCCTCGGCGTCGATCTTCTCGGCGAGCAGGTCACCTTGCTGGAGGAGGAGCTTCCGTAGGGCCGCGTAGTGGTTCAGAGCGTCCGGGCGGGAGAGTTGGAACCAGGTGTTCGCCCGGCGCTGTCGCCAGGCTTGACGAGTGTCCGCGGGCTGTTCGGCCTCGATGCGCCGTGGCGCGTAGAGCGGCTCGCCGCCGGTGACGTGAGCTTCCCCCGCTGTGCGGGAGGTGTTGATCAGCTGGTCAGGATGGGTGTGGGTGGTTCGGCGGTCGCTGGTTCGGCCGTCGCCTGGTCGGTGTAGTGCTTCGCCTCGTACTCGTCGGGGCTGAGTCAGCCGAGGCGCTTTTGGATGCGGCGGGTGTTGTACCAGCCGTCTATGACCCTGTTGCCCAATTTGCTCTATGCGGCAAGGACGAGGGTTGCGAGGTGTGATGTCCGGGTGCGAGTGAGTGGCTTTTCGTTCCACCAGGCGTCGAGTCGGATGAGGTTGATGGCTGTGGCCGTGAAGACGTGTGCGAGGCGCGTCTTCGACAGGCCGATGTAGTGCGTTCGGCGCGCGCCGGTGGCCGCGATGGCTTGGTGGATCGTGCCTTCGACGCCCGAGCGGGCTGCGTAGCTGGCCTTCCACTCGTCGGTGGCCTGCTCGGCCCGGACGCGTTCGAGGACGGCGTCCTGTTCCTGTGGGCGGACGGTGAGTTGTCGCCCGTAGCGGGTGGAGCTGGTGCACTGGTCGCGTAGTGGGCACGGCGCGCAGGTTTCGGTGGCGAAGCGGATCCGGATCGCCGGCCGCTGGTTGTTGTCCTGGCCTTCGGTCCAGTACCGGCTGGTGGCTCCGTTGGGGCAAGTAGCCATCCTGGCAGCCAAGTTGATGGTGAAGGATGTCTTTCCGAAGCCGATGCCCTGGGCCGTCTGACGGGTGTTGTTCGGTCTGACCGGGCCGATGACGCGCACACCGTAGTCGGCGGGCGCGGTCAAGAGGAGCTCGGCAGAGATGTAGCCGGCGTCCATCAGATGCTCGGAAGGCAGCAGGTCCTTGTCGTCGAGGCGGTCGTGGATCTCGTCGACGACCACCGGATCGCCGACGGTGGCGTCCGTGGTGACCACGTGGGTGATCATGTGCGGGCGGCCGGATTCGGGGGCGTCGCAGGTCTCGCTGAAGTGGACCTTGTAGCCGTCCCAGGCTGATCCGCGCTTGACCGCGTTGCGGGAATCCGGTTCGTAGGGCGAGGTGATCCGCATTCTGCTGGGCGGGAGATCGTCCTTCCCCCGCCATGCCACCTCCCGCACTCCGTCGATCACCGTGCGCTTGAACTGCTGCAGCCACACCATCCGCAAGGTGGTGACGGCAGGGATCTCCCGCAGCCAGCCCGGAGCCGAAGGAGACGCCACGGCCTCGACCACGAGGTATCCGTCGGCTGCGATGCGCTGGGTGAGCTGGACTCGTTTATCCTCCTCGCTCGGCAGGCGATAGGAGTCGACCCTGGCTCCATAACGCTCCTGCCATGAGGGGTCCATCCACGAGGCGAGCCACCCAGGTGCCGAGACGGCAATCGCCTCCAGTGCCGCTCGTAGTGTCTCGCCCACGAATTCGAGGCGGTTCAAGTTCCTCACCGCCGCGAGGACATGGGTGGAGTCGGTGCGCTGTCGGCCTCCGGAAGCGACCAGTTTCAGCTCCATCAGCCGTTCCAGCAGGAGATCGAGCACCTTCTCCTCCAGGCCGTGGGCCACGAGCCGGTCCCGGAACCCGGTCAGCACGGTGAAGTCGAAGCCGGGATCGGCGAGTTCGAGGCCCAGCAGGTACTTCCAGTCGATCCTGGCCCGCACCGCGTGCGCGGCCTGGCGGTCGGTCAGGTTCTCGGTGAACTGCAACACGGAAACCAACGCCAACTGCCCGGGCGAGACCCCCGGCCGACCGCGGACACCGAACGTGGATCTGAAGACCTCGTCATCGAACAACGGGCCGAGCGAGTCCCGGACCCGCATCGCCAGGCACCCCTTGGGAAACGCCGCGCAGGCGACCACCCGTGTTGCCTCCGGAACGTCCCAACCCGAACTCGCTGCCATCGACACCCGCTGCCCCGTCCTTCAACCGGACGACGACCATCCAGAAGCAGGCCGCCGGCCCAAAGGCTCCTCCCAGCAGACCCCGCGCGTTCGCAAGATCGCGCCGATTCACCCAATTGGGCAACAGGGTCCACGAGAGGTAGAACAACCCCTGGGCGAGGACCGACTCACTGCTCGTGCGCTTGTACTCGATCAGGACTGGGCTTCCGTCTTCGTCCAGACCGAGGCTGTCGATCCGGCCCCGGTGCACGGGACCGGTGGAGTACTCGGTCGCCAGGAAACGGACACCACCCAGCATCTCCTCCATGTTCGCCTCCACGAGCCGCTGGAGATCACGCTCGAACTCCACGGCCGCACCCTCGACACGGCGAACATCCCCGCCAGCGACTCGAAACACCTGCAGTCCCGCCACGAACCCCCCAGCACACCACCCGCCGGCCCGCCCGGCGATGGACGGGACACCATACATGCCAGAAGTCGGGCAATCTAGACATCATTGCGTTTGTCACATTTTGCCCAGGCGGGAATAGACTGGATCTGGCGTTCCGGCCAGTGGCGCGATCTGATGGGTCCCCGGATATCGTCACGCTGTGTCACTGATGCCTTGTGGGGGGATGATCTTTCCGTGAGGAGGTGCTTCCCGCTGGGGAGATTGAAGCGGGGCCTCGAAGGGCTGGTTGCTGCGTGTGACCAGAGCTCTGGGACCACTTTGGGACCACATGCCTTGAGCGCTAGTGGACGGCGGTGTTCGGATTTGGACATTCCTGCATATAGTAACCATTGAGCCACTGTCAGCTGGTCCACTCGCGCATGGAGGCGGGTGCGGTGCAATTCGGCGAGTGGTAAGCTGATTTGAGAGCTTGAAGCTGGCGCGCTGGCTTCGCTCGAAGCAGGCAGAGGAACGGCCCACTGGGGGCCAAGGGATCGCAGGTTCAAATCCTGTCGTCCCGACGTGAGTCGGAAAGGCCGCTGGCCGGGAGAGATCCCAGGTCAGCGGCCTTTTGCGCGAGGGACCGTCAGGCATCAGGCAAATTGGTTCGCATACTGTTTGGGACCACTTTGGGACCAGGGTGCCGAATGGCGAGGTGGAGGGCCTATCTGGGCGTCCAGTTTGTCCGAATTCCCGCTCACCCTGAGTGGCCGAGATTAGATCGCAAAAATCGACTTTCGGCCACTTTTACCCCAGAATTCGGCCGCACGTGGCGAGAGTTGGCCATGCGTGACGACCACGCAGATGGCGGGTCTGTGTCAGGATCGACACCTTCGCTCGTTTGCGCCTTGCCCCGCCGGTGACGTTCTGCCATCCGTTCAGGATAAGGGCGCCTGCGGGCTGGGGGCATTCCTTCGTCCGCGACAGACCCCGAGCTCCTGTGGTACCTAGTAGTCCGTCGATCATGGCCCCGAGCGGGCCGCAGAACGAGGGGGACTCTGTGAACGGGCCGTCCACGCCAAGCCGTCCTTCCGGGCCGCCGCCCGCACCCGAGGCACCTTCGCGGCCGACCGCCGCGCTGGCTCCAGCGGCTGTCCTGGCCCGCCGCAGCAGGATCGACCTCCAGGGGTGGAGTGCCGTGGTCACCGCTGCCGTCGCGGTCGTCACCCTTGGCGCCGGCTTCGCGGGCGGCTTCTACACCCAAGCCCAGGTGACTAACGACTCCCGGTCGCAGCCAACTGTCACGGTCACCGTGCCCGGTCCGACCGTCACTGTGGCGGGGCCTACCGTGACCGCGCCCCCGGCGGGCAGTCCGGGTGCGGCACCGGCTGTGAACCCGCTGCCCAGCGGGGTGGCCGGCAGTCCAACGCCGACCACGGTGCGGGTTCTTAGCGCCTCCCCGGACGGCGGGCAGGGCGGAACGAAGTCGGTCCTCACTGGCCGGGGCTTCCCGTCAAACGAGGTCGTCCGCGTGTCCTTCATCATCAAGGGCGACCTCGGTGAGGACTACAAGACGCGCGACCTGCGCGACACCATGACGGACGCCACCGGGGCGTTCTCTGTCGAGGTCGTGATTCCCTCCGACCTGAAGTACGACGCGAACCTGAACGCGTACCTGCGTGCCCGCACCGCTGCCACGAAGACCGAGACGGTGTTCGACCTCATCGCCTGATCGGTCCCGGTGGGCCCGCCGATCGGACCGCCGTTCGTCCCGTGCGTGATCCTGCACCTACCCGCTACGAGCCGGGGTGCTGGGCCGCCGCTGGTTCACGGACCAGCTCCTCGGCGGGCACCAAGGGCAAGCGTTCCCGACTCGTCTCGATCATCCCCGAGCTGCGGCCCGCCTCGGGTCCGACGCGGGGGGAGCTTGTCGGCCTCGCTGGGGCTCGGCGCCTCAACGATGGCACCGCGCGGCAGACTGAAGGTCAGGTACTCGATCGGCAGCCGCCCGCCATGCCACCGACTCCCGAACGCCGAGGTCCGCATCACGGTGCGGGCCCACAGGGCGCACGCCCGGGGCGTCGGCGAGGAGGGCGAGGGTATCCCAGTTGCGCAGCGCGAGACCGCCGCACTTGAGGTAGGGCGTTCGGGATTCCAACTCTTCTTCAAGAACACCGAGTTGAACGTCCAGCTAGAGGCGTGGTGTAGTGCCGGAGTTCGCGGCGGTATAAGTAATTCAATCATTCAGACGCCTGCATTCGAATGAATTATTCGCCCCGCTTTCTGATGATTTGTCTGATCTGAGTGCTGCACTCAGCGCATGACAAGTACACGCACCATCCGCAGGGGAACGCGGCCCCCGGACGATGAGGACCAGGACGCGATCGTCCAGCGCTTGTTGGACCGCGAGGAGAACCGACTGCTGGCCGAAGCCTGCGAGCCGGAGTCCGGCGACGGCTGGATCGGGTTGGTCTCCGACGCGGGCTTCGTGCGCAAATGCACGGTGCTGGCGCACTCGGCGCCGTTGCACCGGATCGATCAGCGGCAGGCGTGGCAGCAGTTTCCGCCAGGTCTGTACGACCCGCGCACGATGGCCCTGGCCGCGCTGGAAGCGGTGGTGAGCCAGCAGGGCATGGAGCGCGAGGCGACGACGGACGACGTAGTCGTCTTCCTCGCTGAACTGGCCCGGAGAGCGGCACCGGATCGCGACGGGACCGAGCACGTGGCGGTCGCTCGGTTCGTCCTGCGGGAACTGCTCAATGACCACGAGGCGGCCGAGCACTTCTCCCTCAGCTACAGCGACTACCGCGAAGGCCATAGCCGGGGCGAGCTGTCGTTCCGCTACCTCGAAGAGGACTTCGGCCGCCACAACCAGCCGGTCCTGAAAGCCAGCGTCTCCGCCGTCAACCTGCTGCTGTCAGGACTCGACCACGACCTCGAGGACCAGCAGGCGGCCTACGATGAGATGCTGCGCCGCCAGGTGTCGACCGGTCGCTGGGGCCGGGCGGAGGAGAGCGCTGCGCAGAGCCTGAAACTCTCGCTGCTGCTGGCTGAGCGCGTCCGGACGGTCCTCGCCGAGACCGACCGCGACGTGCGGTCGGTGGACTGGTCGGGACACGTCGCGACCCTCCTCGACTCCTCCCGCGCACACCTGACCGAACGCCAAAGTGTCGAACTAGGCTTGATGGAACTGATGCGGCAGGCCCGCAACAGCATCACCGACACGGACGTCCGCATGACCTGCATGCGCATCCTGCGCCTGCTGGAGCGGGCGAACCTGCGCCACACCCAGCTGCTGAAGAAGGTCATCGGCGCCAGACCCGCCTTCCTGCGCGCGCAGGCCGAGCAGTGCTTCCGGCCGATGCCGCGCCTGTCGCTGATCGGGTTGCACGACGACCTGCTGGAGCCGCTACTCCAACTCGACGCGGAACAGGCGACGCAGGTGGCGGGCATGTTCGCAGACGCCAGCGGTGGCCCCGTGGTCACCCGCCGGCCACGGCTGAGGGACTTCTGGGAGCTGCTCCTCGCGCCGGTGCGCGAGTGCCGCGACTCGTTCCCCGACGACTCCGCCGACCTGATCATCGAGGAAGCCGAGGACGAAGAGCCCTACACGGAAGAGGACTTCGCCGCGGCCCGCGCGCTGATCGAACAAGCGCTGGCGGCGCCCCTTCGCCTGTCCGTCCTGCTCGCCCAGGCGGAGCAGGACGGGCCGGCCGTCGCCGACCTGCTGGCGTTGTGCGTGCTGCGCGCCTTCGCCCCCGATCCCGAGGACGAGGACGACGGCTGCCTGGCGGATCTCGCGGACCTGCTGGAGGAGCGCCTGGTGGTGCTGGCAGACGGCGCCACCTTCGATCTCGGCTTCATGGCCGGCACCGACCTACTGCTCGTGCCCGCCGGGCCGCTCATCCCCGAGCCGGCGGCGCCCGGTGCCCCCTTCGCCACTGAGGAGAACCGCCCATGACCACTTCGACCGTAGCCGGGCCCGACCTGGCCGCCGTCTCGGCGCTCGTCGGGTTCGGCCTCCAGCCGCGCATGAGACCCCTAGACAACCCCCGCTACCGGGACCTGCTGCAGCGGTGCCGCAGCGAACGCCCGTTCCGAAGTGCCGTCGAAGCCCTCGCCGAGGGCCTGGAGCTGGACCTGATCGAGGTCCACGCGGTGGAAGGGCTGATCCTCCATCCGCGCCACGGATCGATCTTCACCTACCGGCTCGCCGACCACCCCACCCTCACGAGCAAGGAACGCCTGATCCTCGGCCTCGTACACGTCGCAATCGCCGCACGGGCCTACCCCTACCCGGAAGACCTGGAGGAGGACGGTGCCACGCGCATCGCGATCGACGACGTCGACGCCTTCCTGCGGCATCTCATCGGCAAGCTCCAGGAGGCCACCCGCGACAGCGACGGCTTGGCGCTGCCCCATGCGGGCCTGGACACCGCGTGGCGCTTCTACGCCAAACTCACCCCCGGCCGGCCGACCGCCAGCGGCAGCCGCCTGACCCGCTCCAGCAGCCAATGGTGGATCGCGGAGGCGCTGCGGTGGCTCGTCGAACAGGGAATGGCCACCCCCGCCCGCGCCCACGGGCCGGGCCACTACCTGCTGGCGCACCGCTTCCGCCTGCAGGTCCGCGAAGCCGCGTCCATCCCCGCCTTCACCCTCCTGAACGACCTGCGTCGCACCCAACTCTTCGAAGAGGACTAGACATGTACTTCATCCGCCGCATCAGGCTGGAGAACGTCGGACACCGCTCCGCCCGGTTCGGATCCCTGGTCCTGGACCTCACCAACGGCCGAGGCACCGCAGACGGCCGGCCCCTGACGATGACCTCGGCCGTGGACACGGTGCTGTGGCTGCGCAACGGTGGCGGCAAGTCCAGCCTGCTGGCCCTGATCTTCAGCCTGCTCCTGCCCTCCAAGATCGACTTCATCGGGCACGCCGACGACAAGTCACTGGCCGACTACATCCCTGGCGGGAAGGTCTCGCACGTCATCCTGGAATGGGAGGACTCCGAGCAGCCTGGCACCGGCCCCGCCCTGATCACCGCTGGCGTCTACCAGTGGAAGGACGGCCAGTGCCCCGCTGACACCAGCAGCGGCTGGGACCGCCTCATCCGGCGCTGGTACCTCTTCCGACCCGTACCGGGCGTCCTCGACCTCGACACCCTGCCGGTACGCAGAGACACCTCGCTGCTCAGCCAGACCAGTTACCTGCGCGCCATCAGCGACAGCGCCAAGGCGAACCGGTCCGCGAAACTCGTCATCGCGGAGGAGCAGTGGAACTGGACCGAGCAGCTGGAGCAGTACGGCCTCGACCCGCAGGTGTTCAAGATCCAGCGGGACATGAACAAGGGAGAAGGCGGAATCACCGACCTCTTCCGCTTCACCACATGCGAGGACTTCGTCGACTTCCTGATCGACATGATCGTGAACCCCGCGGGACCGATCGCGGCACGCGAGGCCGTGGAGGAGCACGCCGACAAACTCGCCACCCGCCCCGAACGGGAGACCGAAGGCCGCTTCCTCGCCGAAGCCCTCCTGCGCCTGCGCCCGGTACAGACAGGGACGGCCGCGCTCACCGCAGCACGCCACCGGCTGGAACAGCAGGTGCATGTCGCAGACCGGGCCGCCGAGCACATCTCCGACCAGGTCCGGCGGCTGCGGCAAGAAGCCCAGGACATCGAGGCCGAAGCCGATACCGACGAGCAGGAGGTGCAAGACGCCAAGGCCCGTCTGATCGGCCAGCAAACGCACGTGGCAGCTCTCACCGCCGTGGCCGCACGACTCGAAACCATGGACGCCGCAGGCGACGCGGCAGCCCGCTTGAGGGACGTTGAAGCGGCGCAGCTGGAGCACGAAGCCTGGAAGGCCGTGGAACCGTTCCTCACACTGAATGCCAGGACCGCCGAAGCGAAGGAAACTGCGGCGCTCCTCGCCCAACAGGACGAGAGCCGGGCCCCGCAGCGCCGAGCCCTCGAGCGCGCCGGCGCGGCGTTCCACGCCGGCCTCACCCAGTCGCTGGCAGGCATCACGGTCGACCTCGATGCCGCGAAGGCGAAGAAGGCCAGTGCCGATACCGAGGCTCAGGACTCCCAGGCCCGGCAGGTCGCGGCCTTCGAGGCGGCAGCGGCAGCGAACGGGGCGCTTAAGGACGCCACCCGCCGCCGGGACGAGATCACCGCTCTCGTCGCGACTGCGCGTGCAGAAGGGATCCTCCAGAAGGCCGAGGACCCCGAGCAGGCCCTCCAGCGCCTGCAGGGCGAGCGCGACAGCGCCGACAAGCAACTCGACCATGTCAGGGGCCTGCTGGAGCAAGCCCGGCTTCGGCAGGGCGAGATCGCCGTCGAGCGGCAGAACGTGGGCAGCGAACTCGGCGAGGTCTCAGGACGCCACGGGCAACTGTGGGACCGGCTCGACGACCTCCGCGCCCGGCGTCGCGAGCTGGCCGCCGAGCACCGGTTCAAGGAGGTGGCCGGGATCGACGGCGACGCGCCGCTCGACCTGGACGCCATCGGTGACGACCTGGTCGCGCTGCTCGGAAACGAGTGCCGAGCTGCGGACGAGGCCCTCGCCGCGGAACAGGCCGCCGCGGCGGACGACAGGCGCGTCGGGAAGGCCGTGCAGGAGACCGGCTACCTCCCGGCCGCACACGAGGTCGAGGAAGCAGCTCAGAGTCTGCGCAACCTCGGCGCCCCCGTGCTGTCGGGCCTTCAGTACCTTCGCGATACGGTCACCGCCGACCGCCACGCAGAGGTCATCGCCGCCCATCCGCAGTTGGTCGGAGGGATCGTGGTCTCCGGCCCGGTCCCAGGTGACGACCTGGCGGCCCTGGCCCGTCGCGCGAACGTCGCTCTCACCTCGGTGATCGCAGTGACGGCGCACACGGACGCGGAGCAGCTGGTGGCCGGCAGCCTCGACCGGCCGTGTGTGGTGCTGCCCGTCCACCCGGGCGTCCTCGACAGTGATGCCGCGGACGACGAACTGCAGCGGGTTACCCGCAGGTTGGACAACCTCGCCGCACGCCGACGCGTCCTGGTGGAGCGCAGGGAGAGCGACCAGCGACTCGCACAACGCCTCGTCGACCACCTCGCCGAGTTCGGCACCCGGCCGCGCGCCGCCCTAGAGGCCGAGCTTGCCCGCCTCGACGACAAGCTGACCGCCCTGCAGAACCGGCAGCGCGAGCTCGCCCGGGACGCCCAGGACGCCGAAGCTGCCCAGCAGCACGCCGACAGCCGGATCCAGACGCTTCACCTCGAACTCCTCGAACTCGCCGCTCTGATCGAGCGCGCGTCCCGACTGGCGGCAGAGGCCGCCGGTCTGCCGGGACTCGAATCAGAGATCACCGCGGCAACACGAGAGGTCAGCGAACACCAGCGCATCGGCCAGGAGCACAAGCGCCGCAATGACAAGGCGCTGGAGGACGTCGCTATGTTCGCCGCCGAGGTCCAGCGCTGCAACCAGACCCGGACGGGGTGGCAGAAGGAACTCACCGAAATCCTGGCCGAGCTCCCGGACACCCGCACCATCGCCCCCTCCGGCACCGCCGCCGGCACCGAGGAGCCGACGGTCGTGCTGGACAACCTGCGCACCCGCTGGCTCCAAGCGCGACAGGACTGGAAGGCCGGAGTCAGCGACGACGGCCTCCAACAACGTCTCGACACCTGCAGGAACGCGATCACCGAACTGACTGCCGTCCTCGACCGTTTCAGCGACCCCGCCCGCACCCGCGCCGCGGCGATCGCGGCCGAAACGGACGCTGCGGAACCCCAACGCCGCGCCGACCGCCGCGAGCACGCGGAGCAGGAACTGGACGCGGCGAAAGAAGCACGCATCAGGGCGGACCTTCTCCACGCACAGGCCAAGGAACGGCTCGAGAAAGCCGAAGCCGACCTGAACAAGCACGGCGCACCGGCCGCTCTCCCCGCCCTCCGTACCGCTGCCGAAGCCCGCGCGGCCCTCGACACCGCGAACCAGGAACTGGACGGGGCAGCGGACCGCATCCACGAACGCGAACTCGCCGCCGAACGCCGCCGCCGTGCAGCCGGCGACACGGCCAACCACGCGGACCTGCTGGCACAGACCGAGCAGAACCTCGCATCGGCAGCCGCCCGCCACCGCAGCGAGCAACCCGGCCAGGAAGACAACGGCTCACCCCTCTCCACCGACGCCCTGCTGGCCGAACACCACGACTTCACCGCACACCCAGCCAGCACCCTGACCGCCATTCAGGCCCGCGATCTCCAAGCAAAACTGACCGCCGCGCTCGACGACGCGGCCGGCGCCCGCGACAGGCTCCAAAAAGCCCTCGACCGCGCCACCCGAGCCGTCGAGTCCCTCGCCAACCAGCCCGAATACAACCAGGTCGTGGACGGCCGACTCCTCGCCCGCCTGACCAGCGACCCCGCCTCCCCCGCCCGACTCACCGCCCTCCTCGACGACATCCACGAACGCGAACGGGAAGTCACCAAGCAACTCGCCGAAATCGCCGAAGACCAGATCCTGGTCGTCCAAGCCTGCGTCACCCTCGTCAAGTCCGTCTTCGACGACCTCGAAGAAGTCTCCCGCTACTCCCGCCTGCCCCGCGGTCTCGGCCAGTGGACAGACAAGCGCTTCCTCGACTTCGAGATCCGCCACAAGCCCACGGACGAAGAACTGGCCCGGCGGATCGCAACGGAAATCGAGCGACTCACCACGGCCCTCGCCCCCAGAACCGGCAAGCCCATCCCACTGCCGGAAGCCGTGGAACTAGCCAAACGCCTCGTCCTGGCCAGCATCGGCGGCAACGGCAACATCGTCGCCAAGGTCATCAAACCCACTCAGAGCACGGACACTGTCGAACGCGAATCCGTCACCGCGATCAAGAAGTTCAGCGGCGGCGAACTCCTCACCACCTCCGTCCTCCTCTACTGCACGCTCGCCCGCATGCGGGCCGCCCAACGCGACCGCAAGATCCCCGGAGGCGTCGGCACCCTCGTCCTCGACAACCCCTTCGGCAAAGCCAACTACCTCCCCTTCGTCAGCCTCCAACGCCGAGTCGCCGAAGCCCACGACATCCAGCTCGTCTACACCACCGGAAGCAACGACCTCCCCGCCCTCGGACGCTTCCCCCTGATCCTCCGCCTGCGCAACGGTGCCGACACCCGCACCCGACAGCGCTATGTCCAGATCGAAGAACGCTACGGCGCAGCCGTCACCGACGCCCTCACCCGCACCGACACCGACACCATGACCACAGCCCGCCTGCTGCGCCGTACGCGGCCCGCACCGGCAGACAACGGCGGCCACGAGGAGGTAAGCGAGTGACACCCGCAGAGCGCATGGCCGTTCGGCTCACGCAGCACAGTCGACGGCGGGTCGACTTCGACCTGCTGGCGGCAGCCGCCGAAGAAGGCGACAGCAGCCTGCCGACATCCCCGCACCGGCGCAGCATCCTTGCCGCGGCAGCCGGCGAGCTCGTCTCGCGCAACCTTGTCACTCTCCCCAGAGGGAAAGAGGGCTGGGACACCAGCGCCGTTCCGCCCCTTCCCCGGTGGGTGAGCCAAACCGCCGGACCCCGCCCCCGGCAGCGCCCTGCCGCCCTGCGCGCGTGGGTCCGCGAACTCTCGTTCGCCAGCCGCCTCCGCCTGAGCCCGGCTGACCGAGAACTCCTCGATCCGATCAACTCCCAGCTCCGCGACACCCCGCAGACGGAGATCCTTCCGCTCGCCGAGCGCTCCTACCTGCTGTACCGCGACGAGAAGCGCTTGAGCGGGATCGAGAAGAATCATCTCGTCAAATCCGGGCTGCTCGACATCACAGCGCACCTGCGCGCGCGTCCGACACCGCCGCCGCTGGCGATGTTCGAAATCGGCTCGGCGCCGTGGATGCTGATCGTCGAGAACTCCGCCACATTCGCGAGCCTGCGCGAGGTCCTCCATACCTGGCCGGATCGGTCGCAGATCGGCTGGTTGGCGTACGGCTCCGGTGACCAGCTGGTGGCGTCGATCCCGACCGCAGCCGACGCCTTCGAAGAACGTGATCACCCAGTGACCGACATCCTCCTCTACGGGGACCTCGACATCGACGGCCTTGAATGCGGCCAGCAGACGAGCGCCAGATCCGTCGAGGTCGGGCTTCCGCCTGTCGAGCCTGCGGGAGGGCTCTACCAGGCACTCCTTGAGATGCCTCCTCGAGCCTTGGCACCCACCAGTCCGAAACGGGTAAAGGCCGCGATCGCCTGGCTGCCGGAGCCGATCCGCGCCAGAGCGGAAGCGCTTCTGACCAGTGGTGAGATTCTCCGCCAGGAAGCTCTGCCGCTGCCAGGGCTTCGGCAACACCTCTACTGCGGACAGCCCCTCCTGCCACAGCTTCGCGATGTGCGGGCCCAGTTACCCCACGGGCCCCGCAGAAGCGATGTTGGGAACTGGGTGGGCCGGTCAGAGAACGCTGCGCCCGCCGGGTCCGATCATGATTCGCCTGCTGCGGCGTAAGCCGCCCGGAATTCCTGGGCGGTCACGAATACCGAACCGCGGGCTGCGTGGGCGGTGCCGGTGGTGATCCTCTTTGAGACCGCCTCGGCGGCATCCCGCATCTGAGCCATCTGGTGGCGCTCGACAGCCGCCGCGAATGACGGTTCGCCTGGGACCGGTGGCGGGGGCAGTCGACGTCGCCGCCTTCGTCGCTGGTCTCGGCGCGCTGGCCGACCTGGGCTTCGTCGGTCCAGACGACGATCCCGACGACTTGGTGATCGTCACCGGCCGCAGGGCCACCCGGGGCCATCCGCTAACCCAGGCCCAGAAGGAGGCGAACCGGCTGGTCAGCCGCGATCGAGCGGCCAACGAGCACGGCTTCGCCGACCTGAAGAACTGGCGCATCCTCACCAAGGTCCGCATGAACGCTCGGCACGCGACCGCACTCCTGTGCGCCCTGCTCGTACCGACGAACGCCGAGATCTCCCCCTGACAGACGACGCCGACCGCATCACCCGCGTCTACCGCGACGCCGGCACCATTGTCCGAGCCCGCACCCGCGAGGACTTCCGCCGCTTCTTCGCGGACTGGGACCTGGTCGAGCCCGGCAAGGCCTCCGCACTGCGCTGGCGCCCCGACCCGAACGTCACCGAACAGATCACAGAGGCCGAGGCATCGTGCCTGGCCGCCGTCGCCATCCGGCCCTGAGCTTCCGCCGACACCAGTCTGCCAGTGGGCCCCGATGTGAAGCCCCGCCACCCGTATCTGGCAAACCCCGGTCGGCGATGCCTTCGGTCAGGTCAGCCGACAGGCGCGGCAAGCGGCGACAGTGAGGTTCGACACAGCAGTGGATTGGATGGTCTCCGGCATATTGTCAGGGGGTCTGGTGTAGTTACTCGCAGCGATGCACCAGGGTTCCGGAGCTTGGGGACCAGCTGGGGACCCGAATACAACGGTGGACGGCCAGGACCTTCACCCTGCCCGAGCGCTGGGGGATCAAAAGGGCCGCCAAATCCAAGTAGGCCGAACACGGCCTGCCCTTCTCGATCTGGAGCCTGGCCAAGCTGGGAGCGACTTGCTGGTCGCCGAGGGCGTGGTCGACGACATCAGCCAGGAGGGCCTGCGCGCACACGATGACGGCCTTCGTCCTCACGATCCCTTCTCCCGCTTCCCGCGTCCGCAAGGACGACAGCGCAAGGCAAGAGATGTGACACGCCGTGGCAGACTCGACGCCATGATCACGCCCCTGCCCGAGCCGAGCACGCAACTCTCCGACCCCGGTGCCCTGTTGCTGGACTACCTCGACTACTACCGCTTCGCGATCGGAGTCAAGGTCGAGGGACTGTCCGACGAGGACCTGCGCACCAGCCGTCTCCCCTCCGGCTGGACGATGCTCGAACTCCTCAAGCACCTGGTCCACATGGAGCAGCGCTGGTTGCGATGGGGATTTCGCGCCGAGCTGGTCCCGGCCCCGTGGGGCGACCGCGGTCCGGAGGGCCGCTGGCACGTCACCCGGCAGGAGAGCGCCGCCGATCTCCTCGCCGCCCTGCGTGCCGGTGGTGAGTACACCCGGGCCGTCGCCTCGGGAACGCCTCTGTCCGCCGTCGCTGCGGCCGGCGGCCGCTTCCCCGACGACGGCACCGGGCGTCCCACCCTGGGCTGGATCCTGTTCCACGTCCTCCAGGAGTACGCCCGCCACGCGGGTCACCTCGACATCGTCCGCGAACTCACCGACGGCGCCACCGACGAGTGACACCCGCGCGCGGGAAGTCGGCCCCGCCGACTTCCCGCGCGGCTGCCCTGCCTGGCTGCCGCATCAGGGCAACGTTTGCCCTGGCGACGACTGCGCGCAGGCGTTCGTCGATGATGTGCCTGTTCCGCCGGATGATGTAGCGGCGGATCATGCTGCCCTGCTCTTTGTGGCTGGGATGGTCGGTGCCGTCGAGGGCGAAGTAGCGCAGAGCGGTGAACCGGGCCTGATCGGCGTGCGGACCCACCTCGACGCGCCCCGCCTTTCCGAGCATGACCTCGATCTCATGCGCGACCCGGAGGCCGCGATTGACCTGGACTCCGGCGACTTCAGCCTCGCCTGCCTCGCCGTCTGGGAGTACGCGGCCATGACCCACGCGGGCCAGATGGGCCGCTTGGAGGAGACGAACGGTGAGGAACGTCTCCATACGCTCTGCTGCACCCCTTGGACGAACTCCACCGTCGGTGGGACGAAGCGGTTGCTGCCATGCAGGAGACCTGGCGGCGGGCCACCGGCGGACACCGCGGCGCCCTGGTCCTCGATTCCGTATCGATGACCAGGAGCGCCGCTCGTGTGCTCGCCGAATGGAGCACGGCCCGAAAAGCCCATCCGGAAGGCTCCTCGCTCGCCGACATCCACTTCACCGAAGCCTCCTCGACCCGGCCCGCGCCACCGCCCGCGTGGCTGCTGAACCGCGCCGGCCGCCGACCGGCCGCGATACCGCCGGTCGATGAGGCCGGCGAAGGGCGCGCGGCGCTCATCACCCGCACCACCGGGGCCACTGGTGGGCAGCGCCGGACCCACTGACCCTGCCCGAGCGCCGGCCAGTTCGGCAGACTACCCGCGATCCGCAGGAGCGGGAGGCTCGGCAGCAGGCCTGCCCCAGGTGGAGCCGCCCCGCTCCTGCAACCCGCCCTGTGATCCCCTACGGGGGTGGGAATATCACAAGCTAATCCGAATTTATCGTTTTCGCTTCCGAATCACCCGATCGGGGAGTGGCGCTGTTCGATTTTCGGGCGCAATGATTCACTTTGCCTTCCCCGGGCAATTGTATGTGGGATTGCCCGGTTCGCTGACCTGCGGAGATCTTGGAAAGTATGACCGGAGGGCGTGGTCGGCAAATTTCGTACAAGAGGAGGCGGGTCGTGGACCGTACTGGTGGGTACTACAACGGGATGCCGGCAGCTGTGATCGAGTCGCCCTACCCGGCGCGGACGGCTGCGAAGAGCCAGGGGCTAGGGGAGTGTGTGGCGATGCAGCGCCTGGCCGACGGCCGGGTGGCGGTGTTCCACAGCAAGGACGAGGCGGGCCCGGCTCTGGTCTTCACCAGGGCTGAGATCGACGCCTGGCTGGACGGTGCGAAGAAGGCAGAGTTCGACGACCTTCTGGCGTGACCAAATGGGGTTTCCCGTTGCCGCTGGAAACCCCGCGTGACGCCGGAGCCCCCTTTGTGTCAGGCTGGCCGAGATAACTCGGTTTTTCACAAGGGGGGCTTCGTGTCCGCTGACCCGTTCGACAGCGCGAATTCGAACGACAACCTGGAGCCGATTTCCCGCGCCGCGGACCAGGGCGCGCCGGAATGGTCCGTCCCCGCCGCACAGCTCGGCCGCAAGCTCCGGAGCCTGCGCGGCGGGCGGACACTGGGATGGCTCAAGACGCGGACCCACATCTCGGTGTCGAAGCTGAGCCGGATGGAGAACGGACAGCGCCGCCTGAACGACCCGCAGGACGTCGCCACGATCCTGGACGCCCTCGGCATGGCACCCGGCCCGGACCGAGCGGCGCTGATGGAACTCGCGGTTGCCGCATCGCAGAAGAACCCGCCCGGGTTCCATCGGGACTCCGGGGCCGGGGCGCAACAGCGGCTGTCGGGGATGGTGTGGCAGGCGTCGCTGCTGATCGCCGTCGACGTGAACGTCGTCTCGGGGGCACTGCAGACCGATGCGTACATGGCGGCCGTCACCGAGGCCACCGTGCTGCGCAGCCGCTGGCACGAGGCGCCGGCGGCGATCGAGGCGCGCAAGGTGCGTCGGCGTGTGGTGCGCGAGTCCGGGGTCCGGGCGGTGTTCTGCATGCACCAATCCGCGCTGTACCGGGTGATGGGCAATCGCAGGATCGTGATCGAGCAGTTGGAGAAGCTGCTGGAGTACACCGAGACCCCGAACATCGGGGTGCGGATCATCCCTGTGGAGCTTCCGCTGGCGCTGCAGGTCACGAACCTGACCCTGCTGCACTTCGATGCGCCGGACGCGATGCCGGAGCTGATCTACGTGGAGACCGGCGAGCGGGAGGGGCACTACTACTACCCGGGGGAGGAGAACGCGGCGGCCTTCGAGGACTACAAGGAGATCCTGAACAGCGTCGTGGTCAGGGCCTCCTTGCGCGAACCGAGCCGGGAGCTGATCCGGGAGGCCATCGACTGGCACCGCGCCCGATTGCAGGACGGATCGGCCGGGTGACGGGTGCGGGGCCGCAGTCGCGGCCCCGCACCCACCGGTGTCACAGGACGAGCGCCAGGCCGCCGAACTCGGTCCACTCGCCGGTGCGCTGCCGGGGGAAGACGTCCCGGTCCGGGCGCCAGAACGTCACGTCGACCAGGCCCGGGTCCTGGATCAGCAGCCTGTCGATGTCGAAGAGAGCCCGCACCTCGGCCTCGGTGCGCACGCGGCCCCAACGGCCGCCGGTGCCTTCCTGCATGAGACGGGTGACTCCGTCGCGGACCTTCTCGTCGTCGCTGACGAGCTGGCACACCACGACGACGCTTCCGGTGGGCAGGGCGTCGACCGTGCGCCGGACCATCCCGAAAGGATCCTGCTCGTCGGTGAGGCAGTGGGCCACCGACACGAACAGCGCCGCGACGGGCTGCTTGAGGTCGATCCTGGACCGGAAGTCCTCGTGCGAGAAGATCTCCTCGGTCTGGGTCATGTCAGCATCTATCAGCGCAACTCGTGGGTTCTCGTCCAGTAGGAGCCCGCTGTACGCCCGGACGTGGGGGTCGTTGTCGATGTAGACGACGCGGCAGTCCGGGTGGATGCGCTGGGCGACCTGGTGGACGTTGTCCTGGGTCGGCAGTCCGGAGCCATGGTCGATGAACTGCCGGATGTCGTAGTCGCGGGCGATGATCCCGACGACCCGGCGCAGGAAGGCGCGGTTGTTCAGCGCCAGCTCCTTGGTGCTGGGCGCGATCTTCAGCAGCTCGGCGACAGCGGCCCTGTCGGAAGCGTGGTTGAACCGGCCGTCCAGCAGGTAGTCGTACATCCTCGCCGCGGTCGGCTTGCTGACGTCGATCTCATCCGGCAGTGAACCGCTCACGCGTTCCCCCTCGCGTCGCCAACCGACTTTCCTCGCCGTCTAATGTGACGGCCCGTCATGCTATAGCGCAGGCATGGCAAAGCGGCATCACCCGCCCGGGTGGTGCATGGCGCAAACATGGCGAGCCCTGGCGTGGGCCGCTCCGGCGCACCTCCGAGGGGATGGGGTGCGCCGGAGCGGCCCGCAGGGGCGGTGGGCTCCGTTGTCTTCTTCTAGGCGGTGGTGTGCCCCCTTCGTTCGGCGAGCAGGCGGCGGGCGGCCCGCAGTTCGACATGAAGTTCGGGTTCGGCGAGCCCCATCAGCTCCGCGGCCTCGTCGGCCGACATGCCCAGGTGCTCGTGCAGGAGCGCCGCGTCGGCGGCCCGGGCGGGCAGTGTGCGGTGGAGCGAGTCGGCGTCGGGGTGCGGGGCGGACGCCAGGGCCTCGGCCACAACCTCTCCCAGCACCCGCCAGGCGAACGCCGCCGGATCGGAGGCGAGCATCGCGGCCCAACTCAACTCGGTGCGTCTCAGCGCGTGCTGGACCACCTGGCGGCTCACCTCGCCGTCGCCCAGCCGGGCACGGACATACTGCTCGTACGGACGGTGGCGCAACTGTACGAAGGCCGCGTAGCCGAGTGCTATCGCGGGCCGGTGACCGGACACGGTGGCTCCTTGGGCGTCAGCTCGACGGAACGGCTGCCCTTGTTTCGGGCCGGGCGGGCGCCCCGGCGTGCACGGAGCACGCCGGGGCGCGCGGGCCGCCGGGGGCCCCCCCCCCCCCGCCCCGGGCCGGGCAGGGCCGGCCGGGCACGCACCCCCCGACCCCGCGGTGCAGCGCCCGCCCCCCCACC
>NZ_JBIUSS010000021.1:28864-208230 GCF_044741445.1 Kitasatospora sp. NPDC088160
GCCGGGCGCGCGCGGGGGGGGGGCCCCCGCCCGGGGGGGCCGCGGGGGGCCCCCCCCCCCCCCCGGGCGCGCCGGGGGGGGGGGCGGGGCGCCCCCCCGGGGGGCCCCGCCCCCCGGGGGGCCCCGCGGCCGGCCGGGTGCAACGCCCCGCCGGCCGCGGGACGGTCAGTGCCGTCCGGTCACGAACCCGCAGACCTCGATGTCCTTCGCCGTCCGCAGCAGCGCCGTCACCAGCGCGGCACGCTCCCAGCCGATCGGCCCCTCGGCCACCACGGCCCACAGCAGCACCGGCACCACCAGCACTCCGCTGAGCCGCGCAGAGAACCCGACCGCACACAGCCGGGGCGTTCCGTCGCCCAGCCTCCACACCCTGCTAGCGTGGAGAATCATCGCGGGCATGATCGCTCGGTCCCGAGCGGGTCGTTCAAGCATTTCTCAGTCCTTGCTTCGATCGGCCCTTCGTCGTGGTCGGTGTTTGCCCACCGGCCACGACACCCCCACCAGTACGGTGGGTTGCGGCCTCGATGCGAAACGCTACCCCCGCTCTCAGGGTGGACCGCGCCAAAATCGGCCTCGTGCAAACGCGGGCAAAAGGCGGCCGAGAATGTCGCGTTTGTCTACCCGTTGCCCAACTTGATCTTCAAACAACAGCCCCGAACGGGCTTGCGAACTTGATCACTCGTATCGGTAACTGCCATACACAGAGGCGGCCTTCGGCTGATCCTGTGCTCCGGCCAAGGAACGCGCAAGACCAGAATGAAGACCTGGGCATGAATGTGCTGACGAGGGTGCCCGTACGGAGGGGGTCGCTGAACTCTCACGCTCCCGAGGTGAGTTCTGTGCCTGTTCGACGCGGCGAGGGATGCGATGTTCGAGATGGCCGACGCGGTGCTGTGCGCCGACGGGCCGGTCAGGTCGCTGGTGGAACCCTCGCTGGTCGGCGAACACCGTCGCGGCCGCGGTGGTCTCCATGATGCCTTGGCCCGCGGTCGCCTCGATGCCGACCGGCTGCGGTCAGGCGCTCGCGGCAGTGACGCTGCCCCCGCCCGAAGGCCGTCTGCCCCGCCGGCGCACCGGCCACCAGTCGATCCTCCTGTCCGAGCACGGCGACCACCGCTGAGTGGAACCGTCCGACCTGGCCGAGTTCACCGTCTCCTGAACGTCCGATCGTCCCCTGGGGCCGGCGCCCGCACCGTAACCGACCTCGCGCGTCGGAGCCCGCGACCACGCCGCTGCTCCTCCTGTCCTGTGCGACGTTCGAGCCCACTTGTTGAAGATCAAGTTAGGCCGGAAGGCTCGCGATGAACGCGTCCAGACCTCCGGCCAGGTCGAGGGGTTGGAGGTCCACGTCGTAGTCGATCCACCACACAACGGGCACCTGCGGCGCGAGGTCGTGCAGCACCTCGTAGATGACGGTCAGGGGCCCGACGGGCGATCCCCGGTCCTCGAACCCGAACACGCCGTGGCGGAGGTTGAACGACAGCTCCGCCGGCCGCCCGGGTTCGACATCCGCCACGATCTCCAGGAAGCCCTCGAACGCGTTGCTCACCGTGGCGTCCGGCCAGTGACGCCGGACGCTGTCCGCCACCTGGTCGCCGGTGAAGGTCCACGGCCCGGCCTTCTCGCGGTCGGCGCTGATGTAGAAGCTGGATCCCACGGGGTGCTCGTTTCTCTGGATGGTGCGGGTCAGGGTTCGATACGGACGCGGCCGGTGACGCCCTGGGCGGTCATGAGGGACTGGAAGTAGGCGGAGGCCTTGGGGTCGTTCGTGATGAGTTCGAGGTGGTTGACCTTGTTGCGGGGGTCGTTCAGGGCCGACGCGTACTTCTCCAGCTTCTTCGACTCGCCTTCCATGGTGTTCTCGTAGGCGAACTCGAAGACCCCGTCGGCGTTGTCCAGGCGGAACGGGGACTTGCAGCTGTTCTGCTGTCCGATGTACTTGGCGTCGATCGCGGCGCCGTCCTCCGGGCGGACACCGTCGGCGTCCATGCCCAGCTCGCGCCCGGTCGCCGGATCCGTCACATCGGTGTAGAGCCGGTACTCCGTGGACCCGGCCACCCTGACCTGGTAGGCCCGCCTCGCGTTGATCTTCGGATCGGCCTTCGCCGGGGGAGCGGGCGCGTGGGGCCCGTTCGCCTGGAACGTACGGCCGTCCAGCTGCATCTGCGCCATCCACGCCCGGACCGCCGCCTGCTCCTGCGGGGGCAGCAGCGGGAAGGGGCTGGTCGGGTCGTGCGGCAGCGGCGGCATACCGGGGGTCACGGTGAACGGCGGCGGCTTGGGGCCCGGTGCCGCCGCGGCGTCGCCCGCACCGGCCAGCACCACCGCGGCCGTGGCGGCCGTCGCGAGGGCCCCGGCCCCCACCGGGATCAGGCCCGCCGCCGCGGTGTCGACCACGGCCGCCGCCTCCGCGAGCACGGCGAGTTCCGCCGCGCCCTCGACCGCCGCGGTCATCGCGACCGCCGCGGTGCCGGCCTCGGCGACGATCGCGGCCTCGCCGGCGGCCGCGGCGGCGTCGGAGGCGCCGAGGGTGAAGACGGTCAGTGCGATCCCGACGCCCGCGACGACGCTGGCGGTGACGGCGAGGGTCTCCAGGGTGTCGCGCAGGTCCTCCACCTCCTTCGCGTACGCCTCGCAGGCCAGCCCCAGCTTGAAGGCGGCGTTCGTGATGCTGTTCAGCAGCGGGCCCGCGGTGGCGCAGCCGTCGTGCATCTTCGCCCAGTTCTGCGCGAAGCCCGTGATGGCGCTGGAGCTGCTGGACGCGGTGACCCGCTGCACCCGCTTGTCGCCCTCGCCGCCCAGGCGGCTGACGAGGTTCGCGAAGGCCTTCCAGCCCGCCGCGGCCCGGCGGAGCTTGCCCGGGTCGCCCTGCGGCCAGAACTTCCTCAAGAGCTTGTGGATCGCGCCGCCGGCGTTGTGGCCGACGGCGGAGTGGAGCTTGGCCCTGGCCACCTCCTCGTCGCACCCGGGAGCGGCCGACGCCGGGAGTTTCTGCGGGGCCATCAGCGAGGCCGCGACATCGGCCTCGGCCTGGAGGTAGGAGAGCGCCATGGTGTACAGGCCGTTGGCGGTGGCGCCGAGTTGGCCGACGGCCGCCGCCATCGCGTCGACGAGCTTCTGCGCGGCGGGGTCGTACGCGGCGGCGAACTTCCTTCCCGCGTCGTCGTCACCGGCCATGCCCGCGACCTCGTCCATGGAGAACACGAGGCTGCGGTAGATCTGCGCGGCGTCGTTGTGCAGGTCGGTGAACCCGGCGGACGAAAGAACCATGTCCGCCGGTGTGACGTGGAAACTGGTCATCGAGCCCCCGATCGTCCGTCCCCGTTCACGGTAGCAAGGGCAGACACCACCAGATTGAATCTCGGCCCCGTTGACCATCACAGGGGCAGGCCCCAGAGACCGCTCACCATCATGTCGCCCCCACGACCGGCAGCCCGCCCCTTCTCGCTCCGTACGGGACTTCCCGAATTCCCGTGTCCGGACAGTGAGAGATTCGTACGATCCCCTGCAGGCGCCCGCCGAGCAGCAGCCGGGGCCGGGAGGAGAGACCATGAAGCCGATGGGCCTGGTTCTGCTGGCCGTTCTGGCGGCCGGCATACTGGCGCTCCGGCTGCGGCGGCGCTACCCCGGAGGCTGGCACTACGCCCTGAGCCCCCGCTACGCCGCACAGCGCCGAGACCTGGACACCGCCCGCAGCGAACTGAACAAAATCCACCGCACGGTGGAGCGCGAGCTTGCAGCCGCCCGCTCCGGAGTCGAAGACGCCGAGCGCGCCCGCGCCGACCGGATCAGCCGGGCCCGCACGCATCTGAACTGGCTCCGTGAGCCCGGGCGGGGGCGGCAGCGCTCGTCTGTCGGAGGCGTCCTGCGGCTGTACGAGCACGTCCTGGTGGTGGAGGCGGACGGGGCCGACCTCGACTACCCGCTGCACGAGGTCTCGGTCATCGACGAGTACTCCGGCAAGACCGGGCACGTCTACATCTCCCTTCCGGGCGGCCGTCGGCAGATGGTGTCCGTCCCTATCGACGAGGAAACACCGGAGACCGAGCTGCGCCGGTTCGTCGTGGCAGTCTTCAACGCCGTCGCGGAGGAGAAGGTCGCCCGGGTCGAACGGCAGGAGCTGGTGCCGCAGGCCGAGGCGGAGTTGAGCGAGGCCCTGGCCGACACGGCCGGCCGGGAGCAGGCCGCGGAGCGACTGGCTGCGGTGAAGGCCAGGCAGAAGTCGGACAAGCGGATTCCCAGGGCGCGCCGCGAGCTCGACGCGGCGTTCGACCGGTGGGAGCAGCTCACCGGCCACCGCCCGCAGTAGTACTCCTCTCCGGCCGGCGCCTCGGCTGCTCCCCGGGCCGGGTTCTGTGATCCTCGGGACGACCGCTCGCTATTCGATGATCATATGAAAGAACGCCACGGAGGTGACGAAGGCGCCGCCTGCGGCGAGGAAGCCGGTGGCCGGGGCCGCCCCCGAGAGCGAGGTGAGGACTCCGGCGGTTGCGGCGCAGATGACGCCGAGGAGGAAGACCACTGCGGCGCGCTGGCCGAGCAGGGGGCCCTGGCTGTTGTTCATGTCGGCTCCCGTGGGACTGGGCTGAGGGGCGGTGCGGCTGGTGCGCGGTGCCCGTGCACCAGGGGTGTAGGTGGCGCGCTACCCACACCCCTCGCGTGACGTGGATCACATGAAGAAGTTCGTGTCGGGGCGAGGGGTGATTCCTGGCCCGGGCCTACAAGTCATGTGGCGGGCCGTCGGGATTCGGCGTGGAAGTGTTCAGGAGGAGTGGGTGTGGCGGACGAGGTTGCTGACCGTGGAGGCCGTCAACCGGCTTCGGCTGTTCCGGGCACTCAGCCTGCCGACGCCGTGGAACGCGGCCTGAGACTGGCCGCCCTCGAGAGCGATCTGGTCCGGGCGGGCGGCGGGAGTTCCCACGGCCGGGAGGCCCGGCTCGCCGCCGACGCGCAGATCGTGCGCCACCTGCGCCTGGCCGGCTTCCGTGGTGAGCAGTACCAGCGCTACATGGAGCAGGTGATGACCTACGGCTGGAACGTGCTCGCCCCCTGGTGCAAGAGCGGCGAGATTTTCAGCCGGGCCCGCGCGTTCGGCCGGCCGGTGCCCCAGGCCGCGATCACCCACACGTGGGAGGAGGACGACCGTCAGGAGGTCACCACCGAGACGGTCATCGCCGGTGAGAGGCTGTTCCGCAGTCACGCCCTGGTCAACGGCATCTGGACGCCCGAAGGCGGCGCGAGCTTGACGACCTACTACGTGGGCGCCTGCATCCTGGCCTTCAAGGCCGAGTACCTGCGCTGGTTCCGCCACCACAAGGCGCTCCGTCTTCATCTGGCCGGGGACGATGCCGCGCAGGCGCTGGCCGCCCTGCCGGACCAGAGGTCCGTCGACCCGCTCGAAGCGGCCGTCGTGAACAGCCGGGTCGCCGAGGCCCTTTCAGTTCTGACCGATCCCAGGGTGCGCGCCGGTGTCATCCTGCGGGCCGCCGGGTTCAGCCAGTCCGAGGCCGCCGACCGCGTCGACCTCAGCACCAAGGCGCTGGAGAGCCGGCTCGGCCGTGCTCGGGCCAGACTGCGAGACCTCAGTGCGTCGGAATCCGTCAACAAGTAAGGGGGGACGATGACCATCCGGAACGATCAGACGCCGGCCGGACTCGCTGCCGATGAGGCCGCCCCCGACCCGGTCCTCGGGTTCGACGACTTGCTGGCCGCTTCCAGCCTGGGTGCGCCGCACGTGGTGGCCATGATGGCGCCTCTGCCTGCGACGGCCGGCGCACACATCACCCGCCACCTCAACGCCGACATCTGCGACGACAGCGCCGAAGGTGACCGCCGCCGGGCGAACTCCGGCCTGGCGCCACAGCGCGCCGCCGAAGGCTGCCCGCACGACGGAGGCCAAAGGCCCGCCACGAGCGGGCTCCCCGGGCTGACGCTCTGGACCAGGAACCACGATGCCCCGTCGAAGCCGCAGCCCCTGGTGCTCTCAGCCCCCAACGGTTCGGGCAGGTCCGCGGTCACCGCCCTGCTCTGGGCCCTGCTCGGCCAGGAGCGTCTACGCGCACGGCCCAGGGCCGGTGTGTCTGCGCACGAGCTCTTCGACGCCGCGGACCTGATCGGCGCGAACCTGGAGCCGGACCTGGCGACGTGCCATGTGTCCCTCGAGCGGGTCCTGGCACGGTGGGAAGACCGCAAGGAACGGGTTGGCACAGGGCAACCACGCGCAACGAAGGCCACCGGACACCCCGGCAGCGGCAGGACCACCGCTGCCCTGTGGGAACTCGTCGACGACCTTCGATGGACCACCGGTGGGCCTGCTGCCGCCGCCAGGTCTGAGGAGCCGTACCGCACTGCCTTCCAGGAGATCCTCGAACAGTGTGCTGCTGCCCCGGCCATGGTCGGCAGAGATCAGATCCTGCACGCCATCATGTCGCTGCCTCCCCTGCGGACCTGGATCCCCACGTCGGCGGGCACCGGCGGACACGAGGGGACATACGCGATTCTGCGGCAAGCACCTGCAGAAAGGGCCGACGGCAGGCCCTGGCCGCACCGCCGACCCGGCGCCTATGTCTTTGACACCCTGCACCTGTCCGCCGGTCCGGCGTTCGCCGACGATGGCGACTGGCATACGGCGACAGACCTGGACGACGGGCAATGCCACCGTCTCTACCACTACTACGGAAGCGAGGACCAACAGCACGCACCACTGCTGGCCGTGGACATGGCGTCGCGAACCCGTCGTGTGGGCGAGGGCCTGTGGTCGTTCAGCCGGCTTCCCTCTGGAGCGTGCGCCAGCTTCCGGCCCCCGCTCGTCGTTGACGGCAGCGGCCCGGGCCAACCTGCGGCGCCGTTCACCCATGGACTCGCCGACCAGGGCGATCTGCTGGCCTCGACGAATCTGGCGCTTCGACTGAACACACTGCTCCGCTCACCGGACGACGTTGCGGCATCCGCCTACCTGCTCTACCTGGGCAGATGCTCACAGCCGCCTGGCACCGCGTTCCTGCCTGCCAGGACGCCAAGGGCGGGACGTCGTCAGGCCGACGCACCCAGGCCCGAGCCGGCAGCCGGCAACCGCCACGGCCTGTCGGCGCGCGATCCGCGCGCGCGCCTGACCACCGAGGTCTCCGACGCCGGCACCGCGCTTCGGATGCGAGTACGCATGCATCTGCTCACGACCGGCGAACAGCACATCGAGGTGCCCACCGAACTCGTCTACCGCTCCCGCGACCCGTATGCCGTGGAACTGGCCTTCACCATGTCCGGAACACCACCGGTGCACTGGACCCTTGCCCGTGACCTCCTGACCGACGGCCTCACAAGACCAGCGGGCGCCGGCGATGCCCGGATCCGGAGCGACCCGGCCGGCGCGTTCACCCCTGCCAGCGACCGCAGGGTCCACCTGAGCCTGGACCCACCCCAAGGCCAGGCCCATCTCACGATGCCCTGGAGCGACCTTGAGGCGTTCGTCACCGCCACCCGCAAGATCGTGGCACCGGGCAGGGAACACACCCAGGTCGCCGCCGCATTGGAGGACTTCACCGCATCCATTCACCTCAGTACCACGCACCGGTGACGTGCCCTGCCATCCGTCCCCAGGCACGAGCGCCGTTGCCAGTCGCCGTCGGCTGGCAACGGCGTACCCGGCTGTCGGCAGCGCGCTGGAAGGCCTGGAGACGGCTCGGCAACAGAGGCGGGACAAGCAGCGCCACCGTGCCGGCCGACCGGTCGACCGCGACCTGGCAGGTGGCAATGACGGCTCCGGCTCTCCTCGGCAGGGGGAATCCTGACGGCGACGAGCTGCCGAAGGGCTTCGCCGCGGAGGGCGGCCTGCTGGCGGGCTTCGCGGATCCAGCCCGCGACGAGCTCGTTGAACGCGCCCCCGGGCCGGCCCCATTTCGGCATGGCCGCATCGAGGGGGAGCGATGGAACCCAGCCTCGGCCGACGTTCTCCTCCACCCTCCGGAGCCGCGTCGACACCGGGAGCATCAGGGGAACTCCTCGACCCCGCCGCCGAGATGTCCTCGACGACAGTCCGCCGTTCCTCGTCCATCTCCGTGAACCCGCGCTCCGAACGACCGCTCTCATCTGGCAGATCACCATGACCCGGCCGGCCCTGATGTTGTGGACGGACAGCCATCCACGAGCCGTTCGCCCGGCATGTGAATCCGATGGCGCTGCCACGGCGGCCATGCCATGGTGTGAGGCCCCGAAGGAGATCAGGAGGTGGGGGCCCGGATGTCTTCGTGCACTACCCCGACGTCTAGGGCGACGACAAGGAGCTCGGGGAAGGGACCGCGGTCGAGTTCGACATCAGCCAGGGACCGAAGGGACCGCAGGCGGCGAACGTGACTGTCTCCACCTGACCCCCGGTGGGCCCCGGTCCGGCGCCGGCCGGTTTCGCACGCCGCCCGGGCGCCGGCTACCGGCCGGAGTGGTCGATGACGTTGCCGTTGGAGCAGTTGTTGTGGTGGTCGCCGACCCAGTCGCCCAGGACGGGGACGACGGCGACCTCCATCAGGCAGACGGCGGCGGCGGTGAAGTTCCAGTTGTTGGCGGCGTTGACGCCCTGCCCGAAGTTGGAGTCGTTGTCGGCGTGCGCGGGGACGGCCATGGCGGTCGCCGCGAGGGCCATGACGGCCACAGTGATCATCTTCTTCATGCCGGCGACAACGACAGCGCCGTGAAAGGGACACGCGGGCTTCGGCCCATCAGCTGTACCGCTCATTCGCTCTGGTCACGGGGGCGCCAGGGCTCGGGTGGCGCGGGGGCCTTCCGGGTCGGCCGGGCCCCAGCGTTTGGCGCGCCCGGTGCTACAGGCCGCCGATCTTCGCCGAGAACTTCTGGAGCACGGCGGCGATGTCGTCTGGCTTGGCCGGGTCGACGAACTCGACCGGGGCCTTGAGATCGAACATGTCACCGCGCGGGGGGTACTGGGTGAGCCGCTTGGAGGTCAGTGCCCACGCCCGCTTCTCCTTCGGGACGAGCACGAGCCGATTGCTCTTCGGTCGTTCGATCGTCAGCGTGCAGGTGCCCAGGGCGAAGGAGCAGTCGTACAGGGGTGGGAGCTGCTGCGTCACCGTCAAGAGGCCCCTCGCCTCCTCGTCGACGTCGTTCTGTTCGATCGTCAGGGTGCCGCCTCCGGCAACTTCCGGAATCTCCGCGGTGAACCTGAGGCCGACCAGACGCAGGCGCACGCTGTTGATCGGGTCGTCCGGGTTGACGTCGACGCGGGTCTTGAGCCCTCCGCGGAAGTCCACGGTCAGCAGGTCGGTCCCGATCTGCATGGGAGTGCTGAGAGCGAGCGAGCTGCAGGGGATCTCAGCGCCGATCGGCGGAAGCAAGGGCATGAGGAAGTCCTTCACGTAACGGGTGTGGGACGGGTACTCGTCCCACACCCAGCCTTTCGTCCGTTCCCGCCCGAAGCCCGCACCGCCACCCACACACCCCCCACCTTCACCCCTTCGTGGCACGCCACAGGCGCTCCGTCGACGCCTTCGACGAGAGCTCAAGCCGCAACTCCTGTCTGCCCGTCGGCGTGATCCGCGACCGTATGTGGTTCGCGACTGCATCGGCAGGGGTACCGATCAAGGGCTGGAGCCGAGATGCGGCTATGGGTGGCGGCTGGTCGCGCGCCGTGGGAATGAGACGAGGCAGGTACCGATGGCGACAGGCGCTGTGAAGTGGTACGACTCGGAAAAGGGCTACGGCTTCATCGCGGTGGATCCCGAACAGGAGCTCCCGCTGAATTTCACGGGGGATTTGTTCTTCCACTACACAGCGTTGCCCGGCAGCTGGAAGCCGGAAGGTGGTAAGCGCGTCGCCTTCGACATCGAAGACGGCAACAAGGGGATCCAGGCGAAGAGGATCGGCCCTGAGTACTGAGTAACCGAAACGCCGATCCGGCCTGCTCGTCAGCCATGAGGCACTGGCTGCCGGTGAGGCCCTCGCTCAGCGGTGGAATGTGCCGCCCAGGAGCCGTCCGACCGATCACGCGTCGGCGCGGGCACGGCCTGGGCCGAGGCTCGGGCGCCGCTTGCGGAACCGGCAGCTGCCCGACGAGCACCTTGTCCTCACCGGGACGCCCGCCGGGCTTCCTGCCGGGGCCGGTTCCTGAGATCCGGCAACTGGGCGGAACGGGCGGCCGGTTGTCGCTAGGGTTCGTGCGGGAAGAGTGCTTCGGATGCGACGGCGGCGAGGGGAGCGTAGTGCTGCGGCATCCATCCCGGGGACGGAAAGCACGGGATCGGGTTCGGCACCGCCGCGACGACCGTCGGGCAGCCTGTCCTGCCCCGCGGGCGGGGCAGCGAGCCGGCGACTTGCCGACGGACAGGCCCTCTCGGTCGGCTTCGCAACCCCGAGCTACCAAGAGGCCCTGCCTTCATGCCCGCAGTCCGCTGCGATCACTCGATCGAGACTCCCGTTCGACACCCACCCCACAAGATCGGAACGACAACAGCTTCTATGAGCTGCGCTCTCGTCTGAATCCGCACTTCATGTCATCTTGATCATTCCGGATCTCGTGTCATTTGTCCGTGGAGTAGACCCAGGTCGCCCGACCTCGGTTCACACGAGATGGAAGTTGGGCGACCTGGGCCAGAGGGGACCGCGTCAGGCGGGGAAGGGTCAGACCTTCACCAGGTCATACGTACCCGTACCGTCCTGCCTGCCGCTGGAGTACTGGCGGATCAACTCCCCGTCCGCGTACCGGTCGTGGCCCAGCATCGAGCCGGTGTACTTGTTCTGCAGGCCGATCTTCGAGCCGCCAGGTACGTCGCGATAGATGTAGAACCGCTGGAGGTCGTCCTCCCCGCAAGGGGCCGTTGTGAGGTAAGCCTGCTCCTGGTTGGCGATGTTGGCCGGGATGGTCGCGCACCCGCCATTGCCCCAGTTCCACAGGGACGCCTCGATAACCCCGTTGCGCTCCGTCACGTTGCATAGCCGCCAGTTGTCCAGGTGGGCACTGGTCCAGTTGGATTCGCGCAGCCGGATGCCATCGTTGGCCAGGAGCGGTGCGCTCCAGTTCAGGGGCTTGCCGGGGACGTGGATCCTGTAGACGTCAGGCTGGCAGTTCAGGGCGGCCCGCGTGGCGGGCGTACTGGTCCGCGCGGTGGCGGCCTTGCCCGCTGCGCCCTTCGCCGTGTCCATCGCTGCCGCGTTCCTGGCCGCGGTGGCCTTGGCGGAGGCCACCGGCCCTGGTGCGTGTCCGGCCCGGGGCGGGGTCTCGCAGTCCAGGAGACCCTGCGCCTTGCGCATGATGCTGTTGGCGGGCACCTTGTCCTCGCAGCGCACCGCGCCCTCTTCGAGGGTGGTGTAGGTGGTGTAGCTGCCGCTGTCGGGTCCCTCGATCCACTTCAGCGCCCAGCTGCCGTCGCCCTGTTGGACGCGGTTGCAGTTGAGGCTTCCGTAGGTGCCGGTGACCTTCTTGGTGCCCTTGTAGACGCCGTAGTAGCCGGGGTCGTTGAAGTTCCAGCTGACCGAGGTCGACTCGCTGCTGGTGGAGGAGTAGTTCACCTGTACGTTCAGGCCCAGCATCGCGCCGACGGTGCCGAGGGCCTCGACGGCGAAATCGCCCTTGATCTCGCCGTTGAGGCCGACGGACACTGAGATGGTGGTCTGGGTACTGGTGGTGACGTTCTGGTAGCCGGTCGAGCCCTGGGTGACGTACCAGCCCTTGAAGTGCGTGATCGTCGGGGCGACCTCCGTGCTCTTGATGATCGGGTGGCGCTTGCCGAGATCGGCCGCCGTACAGGTGTCGCCGAGCCGGGGCGCCGGCGTGGCGGCGGGCGCCGCAGCCGCCGGCCAGGCGGCAAAGCCCGCTGCGGCAACCGCCCAGGCGGCCGCAGCAGCGGTCACCGCCACGACGGACCTGCCCGTGCGGCTGACGGGTCGTATCGGGCGCGTCATTATCAATTTCCCCCTGGTCGTGTATATGTCAGGTCAAGGCGAATGTAGCGGCTGCCAGGCCGCGGTGTGAGGCCGGAACCGGCCACAAAAGTTCGCGGAGGGTCTTATTCCTCCCCTTGTGCACACCACCGCCGGGCCGGTTCGATCCTCGGTGAACCCGTGCGCCATCGAACAGGGGGACCATCCTTTGAAACGTGTCAGGCAACTGCTCGCGGCCGTAGCCTCACTCGCCCTCACCGCAGCCCTTCTCGCCCTGGGTGTCTCACCGGCCGCCGCCGCAAGCCCCAAGCCCCCCACGTCGGCCCCGGGCATCGAGTACACGGCCAAGCCCGGCGACGGTGCTCAGCGCAGCAGCAATGGCAAGGGGACGGCGGAGATGCCGATAGCCCCCGACAACCCCGCGGGCACCGAGTGGCTGAACGACTGTCTCGGTTCCTCGGACGCCCAAGACCCCGACGGCCGCGTCTACAACCGGTTCAAGTGGTGCCAGGAATACGAATTCAAGAACAGGTACTACAAGAAGGTGGACGGCAAGCCCGTCCTGAAGGGCACCAACACGATCAAGTTCCAGGCCGCCGCCATCGGCTACAACGACACCCGCGCCACCCGCGTCTTCTTCCGCGCCAAAACCGGGCAGGCCAGCTACGACGGGTGGAACCCCGTGGAAAAGCGGACCGTCGCCCCGAACCTGAAGCTGGAAATCACCCCCGAATGCGTGCCGGGCGCCAATCAGCCCACCACTGCCACGTGCGGCGTCGGGCGGTCTCCGGCGATGATGGAATGGGCCCAGTGGAGCAACTTCCCTGACTGGGTCTACTGGGACGTCTCCTCCAACGGTGGCGAGGGCCAGGACCAGGTCGCCTTCCACCAGTGGCGCTTCTACATGAACGGCGCGAGCCCGGGATACGAGCAGGGCACCGAGCGCGGTGAGGGCCCCCCGATCGGTATCCGCTGCGACTCGGCCGACTACTTCGCCCACGGCGTCAAGCGCTACCCGAACGCCTGTATCTACACCGGGGCGCTGCCCTTCCTCACCTACGACGGCAACCACCCCAACATTCGCCAGCACATCCGCGACGCGCAGAACGCCCCGGCCACCGACGGCGTCACCTACCCCAAGGAGAACCACCCCAAGAAGGTCCCCGGCAAGTGGTCGCCGACCGCCGGGTCTCGGGGCGCGCCGCTGCACCGCGTGGTAAGCCGGGGGCAGGGCGGCGCGATCGCCCTGGCGAACGAGGAGGTGAAGAAGGCCGCATGCGGACAGAAAAGCGGGTCCAACCCGTGGGGCCCGGACTACAACGCCGCGACCGGCCTTCCGCCGTACAACACCTCGGTCGATGACTGCGACGAGTACCCCTTCAGCTCCACCTACGAGGGCGCATCGTCGATCGAATGGGACTTTTCGGTGCGCAACATCGAGAACGGCGAGAACCGGTCGGCGGGCACCAAACTCAGCAACTTCTATGTCGACGACCGGATCCTGGCCTGGCCCGTAGAGGACCCGTACTGGGTGAACGTCGACTGACGTCACGATCGGTTGACCGCCGATAACACAAGTGCGGCCACCGTCCCCACCTCCCCCGGGGCGGTGGCCGCCGCTATTTGGTTCAGGTCCACCACCACGTGCGCCCGCAAACCACCGGGCTGCCTGCGCGAGGGCGGCCCGCGTTGGTGCCGAGCAGGGTCCTCAGCACCCGCAGCTGGTCGTGGGTGATGGTGCTGATCCCCGTGTCTCCCAGGCCGGCCATGACGGAGGCCGGAAGCACGTCCCGCGAATCAACGCCCGCTCCGGGGCCTGGTGATTTCCGATACCGCCAGGCCAGTTCGGCGCAGCCCGCTACGGTGGTCGGCGATGAAGCCCTTCACCTACAAGCGTGCCGATGCCCTCTGGCCCGAGGGGGAGACCCTGCTCCACGTGTACGTGGTCGTGGATCTCGCGCGGAACCCGGAACTCGCAGCTCTCATCCGCGGGAGCCGGTCCCGCGCACCGGGGGAAGCTCATCAAGGCGAGGATCAACCCCGCGTGTCGTCGGCGCCGGGCAGGCAGGTCCAGCTGGCCCGAAGTCATGGTCACAGCTGAACTATGCCGTTCGGGCCGACCCTGCGGAGCGCTTTCGACCCAACGGCCTGGTGGAAGAATTCAACCGCCGCTGCGTGACCGACGGCCCTTCAGCTGCCACCGAGAGTGCCCGTGCGAACCGGCCAACCGGATCGCCTCCGTCGCGTGACGGTGCCGCGTAGTGATCCTGTGGAAGCCGCCCCCGACAAGGAGAGCGTCCCTATCCTGTTCCCCGCCGCACCACGGTAATCTGCGGCAAGGGACCGGAGTTGGGAGAGCGATGGCAGCGGAGGCGCGGCCCGGCGCGGTGATCGGCGGACGCTACACCTTGACCCGCCCGCTCGGTGCCGGCGGCTTCGGCCAGGTCTGGCAGGCGCACGATCCGGTGCTCGGGGTGGACGTCGCGGTCAAACAGGTGCGCCTCGACGGGGCGTTGCCCGACGAGGCGCGCGCGGAGCTGCTGGTCCGCGCCGCCCGCGAGGCCCGGCACGCCGCCCGGCTGCGCGACCACCCGCACATCGTCACCGTGTACGACGTCGTCGAGGTCGACGAAGGCCCGTGGCGCGTCCCCTGGATCGTCATGCAGTGGGTCGACGGGCACTCCCTCGCCGAGGAGTTGAAGTGCGACGGCCCGCTGGACCCGGAGCGGGCGGCCCGGGTGGCCGAGGCGCTGCTCGGCGCGCTGGACGCCGAGCACCGGGCCGGCGTCGTGCACCGTGACGTCAAGCCACCCAACGTGCTGCTCGCCGCGGACGGTTCGGTCCTGCTCGCCGACTTCGGTATCGCCGTCGCGCAGACCGACCCCCGGCTCACCCCTACCACCCTCGTCATCGGCTCGCCCGGCTACATGGCACCGGAACGCTGGCAGGGAGCCGAGAGCGACGGCCGCGCCGACCTCTTCTCACTGGGCGTGACGCTGTACGAGGCGCTGGAGGGAGTCCTGCCGTTCCGCCCGGAGAACCCCACCGCCGCGCTGACGGAGGAGCCGAGGCCGATGGAGCGGGCGGGAGCGCTGGCCCGCTGCTCCTCGCCCTCCTGGAGAAGGACCCGGCCCGGCGCCCCACCGTGGACGCGGCGCGGAAGCTGCTGACCCTACCGTCCCGCCCTCCCGAGCGGAAGACGAAACCCTGGGAGCAGGTCCCGCCGGGGGAGTCCGTGACGGTCGCCAACAAACAGGGCGGGATCGCGGTGGCCTACTCGCTGGCTGCGGGGAAGATCGGATGGTACGCGGGCTTCGGGATCGGCGGGGTCCTCGCCGCCCTCACCTTCCCCGACCCGGTCCTGGAGCTGGGGTCGCTGAAGCTCGTCGGCGGCAACCGCCTGGGGAACGCTGCGCTGGGGGCCGCGGTGCTCGGCGGCCTCCTCGGCTTCGTCTGCTGGCTGGTGGGCCTGATTGTTGGAGCCCGCGACAAGTCAGACGTGGTCACCCTCGACACGTACGGCCCGTATTCCTCGGGGGGACGGAAGTCTTGTCACCGTGTGTGGCTCCGTGTGCCGCCAGCTTGGGTGACGAGCCGGGTAGCGGTCTTGTCGTGGTAGCCGAGGGCCTTGGCGATGACGGTGCGGTTCCTGGGGCGGTTCATGCCGGACCCGCGGCAGGTGCCGACGGAGGTGGCGGAGTACCTGGCCGAGCAGGTGAGGGCGCGGGTGCCGTCCGCGATGACCACGCGCCACAGCCACGCCCGGACTTCGGCACGCTGCTCGTCGGTCTCGGTGAGCTGGGCGGGGACGGTGATGCCGTCCAGGACCGTCTCAGTGGCGCTGGTGATGGCCTGGTAGAGGTCGAGCAGGAGCTGGTGGCCCTGCTGGTGTTGGCCCGCTCGGATGTTGAGGCGGGCGAGGTTGACGAGGGGTTCGAGGCCGCGGATGGCGCTCATTGCCGGGAGTGGGCCGCGGGTGAGGTAGAGGGCGGTGTGGCGGTGGCACAGCTCGCGGGCGTAGTCGGAGAGGCCGACGTCGGAGGCGATGAGGGCCGCTTGGTTGAACACCGTGGAGGTCAGGCCCGGGTCGGTCTGCCGGGAGGCTGTGTCGGCCAGCTGCTGGAGCCGGCCGACACGGGCTTTGAGGGGCAGGCACGCGGGCCGGACGCGGGCGACCAGGGGGAACCGCCTGGCTATGGGTCCGATCGGGTGCACGGGGCTACTCCCAGATGACGGTGATGGGGGCGGTCCAGGACGAATCGGCCGGCGACCGGGTCGGTGGGGGCGCCGGAGGCGTCGGGGAGTTCGAACCGGAGGGCGCGGACGCGGCGGCCGGCGGCGCGGGCAGCGCGGCGCGCGGGGCGGGGACGGTGGTGCGGTCGGTCATCTGCACTCCGATGCATCGTCGAGGAGTTGGCCGGTCGTGGTCCACGGGGGCTCAGGGCATCGGCAGTTCCCAGCTCAGCCCGGACCGCCGCTCACCCGCTGCTGGCCGTCGGTCAGCTCCAGTTGGTAGACCGTCGGCCGACCGGCGCCAGCCCAGCGGTCGTGGACCCGTTCGGCGAGCGCCCACAGGCTGCACGGCCCCATTCGCTGGCCGTGGCACCGTCCGGTGCGATAACCGCCCGCGAGCCGTCAGCCCCGACGAGGACCACCTCGCCGCTGCCGGCCGGATCCCAGTAGCGCCGCACCCCGGGCAGCAGATGGCCCACCGCCACCCAGAAGCCGCGCTGTGTGTGCGGGCGGAGGGAGGACGGCGCAGCGGGTGCGGCCCGGGCCGTCGGGCGGCGACGGCACCGGGAGCCAGCCGACGCGGCGCGAGGGCACGTGTCCCCACAGCTCGGCGGTGAGAGTGCCGGTCAGGGCCCCGGCGATGCCCCGTTGCACCAGCGCGGTGGCGTGCCAACCCGGTGCTCCGCCGTTGATGGTCGTGCGCAGCCGTCCGCCCGGCGCGAGGCGGTGCAGCCAGCTCGCCGGGATGGACGGGACGGCGAACGAGGCGGTGATCTTGTCCCAGGTGCCGTCGGGCAGACCGCGTTCCGCGTCACGGGCCAGGAGCCACACGTCAGCTCCGGCCTGCGCGAGGCGGGGCCCGGTTTCGCGCACCAGCGACCAGTCGATTTCCACGCCCGTCACCTGACGGCCGGTCAGCCAAGCCGCGAGCGCGCACAGGTATCCGGTGCAGGCACCGACCTCCAGGAACCGGTCCCCGGGTTCCAGCCGCAGGTCCTGCAGGGCGACGGCGAGCAGTCCGGCTCCCGAGGACATCGCGGTCGGCGCACCGGTGCACTCGGCGCCGACAGACTGCTCCTCGGGTCGGACACCGCCGATCCGCACGACGACCTGGTCCGTCGAGTAGATCAGCTCCAACAGGGCCGCCAGGTCGCCGATTGCGTCCAACAGCCGCCACCGGCGCACGGGCCGCTCGGAGCCGAGCCGCTGGTAGGCGCGCGGGATGAGCACATGGCGAGGTACCTGGGTCATCACGTCGATGCTGCTGCTCGGCCTCGCGCTCGTGAACAGCACAACGGCCACCACGATCGGTCAGCTCGGGGCACCCGGGAACGGAGCAAGGGGGACGGGGTCGTCGCGGCATGAGGTACCTCCGACTGATTGGGGGGATCGCTGAAGGCCGACCAGGCCGGGGAGGTCAAGGAACCCGCAGAAATGCGGAACGGTCCGTCAGCACGGACAGGCGGCAGCAGCATGGGCACGGGGTGATGGGGGTCACGCGGTTAAGGGGTCGGCGGCCCCCTAATCTCCGGACGTCTCAGCCACCCTGGTTCCGACCAGCCCAGCCCATCCCGAGGGGGCCTATGTCCAGCACCGCAGCCACGTTCGCCGCCATCCTGCTGACGCTCCTAGTCGCCCATATGTGGGGTGATCACACCGCGCAGACTGACCACCAGGCAGCGCACAAGGGCCGCCCCGAGGCGGGCAGCAAGACCACCACCGCGCAGTCCTGGCGGGCCATGCTCGGACACCTGGTGACCTATCACGCCGTGATGGTGGTGATGCTCGCCGTCGCGGTGGTCGCGCTTCACCTGCCGGTGTCCCTCGCCGGCTGCGCAGTCGGGGTTGGCTTCTCGGTGATCTCACATGGATTCTGGGATCGACGGTGGCCAATCCGGGCACTCATGGACGTCACCCGTAGCCCCGAGTGGGCGAAGACCGACCAGGGCCGGTACGCAGTCGATCAGAGCCAGCACTGGCTATGCCTGTGGCTGTCCGCGCTGATGGTCGTGCTGGTCTGAGCCTGCTAAGGGCCGAAGTCCACTGAGGTCTTCCCTCTATGACACTCACGACACAGCGGCCACACGGTGTCGTCCGTGTTCTCACCCTCAAGGGCGAGCGGCTGTTGGTGGTCGACGTCGACCAGGACGGCCGGGAAGTCACCGCCGCACAGTCCGCACCGCGCGGGGCCCGCTCGGTCGACCAGCCGGCGAAGCCGTTCCGCCCCGCTGTGGCGACGTGCCACCAGGGCGAGCAGCCGTCGCCGTGCCCGGACGCTCGGGCGAGCTTCGTAGGCCGCGTGGCGTGCCTTGCAGCGTCCCCGGTGAGTCGGGGGCTCGGCGCAGTCAATACAGCGCACAATGCCCCTCGCAGGTAGTAAGCAGGTTGGATCCATGACAGACGAACAGCCCGAGATCGCGCCCGACATGGACCCCGCCGGGGACCTGGTGTTGGCCGTCCGCGGAGACCGCTCCGCAACCGCCGCCGACTACGGACTCCCGCTCGCGGTCGCAGGTGCCCGTACTCCGCCTAGGCCGCAAGTACGTTGCCAGCGCAGCCGGGCTGATCCGCTACAGCGGGCTGACCTGGGTGCGGGAAGTACTCCGGCCCCCGGGGGAGGTCGCCGCCGGGTAGACCGGTCAACGTGCCTACACAACATGGAAGTTAGCTACCCTGTCGGTATGGATGGAACGTGCCCGGACTGCCACGAACCGCTCAAGCACGACCCCGACGGGTCTCGACCGGCAAGGGCTTGTTGCCGAGCCGAGATCCACCGCCGAACCGTGGCGGCAGAGCTAGAAGCGGCGCCCCCGCCGGTATGGGAACCGCCTCTTTGGATGGATGGGCATTCCTGGGGCCGCTGACAGGCGGACCGCAGCATCACGTCTGGCTGTGGCCCCTCCTGGTGCCCGCCCCCGGACTCGAACCGGGATGACACGCGCCGGGGCGCGCTGCCTCGCCGTTTTTGAGGCGAGGCGGTAGGAGTCGGTGCCGGTCTCGATGATGGCGCCATTGAAGGTCAGGCGGTCGATGATGGCCGCGCAGAGCCAGCTACTGACTGGCGATCAGCCAGTGAAGGCCGTCGGGGCGGAAGAGCAGCGGTCGGTGGTCGAGCTCGGCAACCGGGAGCGTGGCGAACCCGCCGCCGGGAACCGTAAGGACCTCGACGCGGTCTACGCGGCCCTCGCCGACAAGTACCTGTCGCGCCACTCCATTCTCGAGCCGTAGCTGGATCCCCAGGCGTACGCCTGTTGCACATCGTTCAGCAGGGCCATTGCCTTGGCCGGGGCAGCGGTGCTGTCTGTGCTGACCGGGATGATGAGCACAACCCGGTCCGCACCGATGCGGCGCCGCCCCGGTTCCCCGTCCCCGCAACGGCGGGGCCGCCGACGCCCTGTGGGGCGTGGGCCGCCCCTACCGGATCGGGCTGGCCTTCTTCACCTACGGCGCGATGAGCCTGCCCAGGCCCAGCCAGGACGAGGCTGAGTGTCAGCCCGCGAGAACACGGTCAGGTCCGTGGGCCCGCGTCCAGGTCCACTTGCGGGCGGCCCACGGGCGCGGGGTGGGACCGGCTATGTCTTGGAGGCATGCCAGGCGGTGGTTGGCCTCGGCTTGAGCCTCGGGGCTGGCGGGGGCGTGGCGCAGGGCGAACAAGGTGGCGCACAGGGAGCGGACGTCGCGGATGAGCCGGTAGCCGGGCCAGGTGGTGACGTCGCTGCCGTAGACCTGGTGGAAGGCCGTGTAGTCATCCGGGTGGGCGCCGAAGGCGTCGCGGTGCCAGGCGGCGGTGGCCAGGTCCCATTCGGGGTGTCCGATCGAGAGCCGTTCCAGGTCGATCAGGTGCGGCCCGGTGGCGGTGGACATGGTGTTGCCGGGGCCGGCGTCGCCGTGGATGACGCAGGTCGATCGGCATCGGAAGGCGGTGGAGGTCGCGCAGGATCCGGGCGACCTCGGCCGGGTTAGCAGGGCCGCCGGTACCGAGGTCGGTCCAGAAGGTGACGGGGCGTCCGGAAGCCATCACGGGCTTGGGCCTGCGCGGCAGGGGGACGGGAATGCGGTTGCCGTACAGCCAGTAGGCGCCGCGGATCTCGTTGCGCGCGCTGGTCTCGGTGCCGGGCTGGTGGACCCGGGCGACGATGCCGCCGGGCAGCCGCCAGATGCCGTTGTCGAGTGCGCGGACCAGCTGAGCGTCGGCGGCGTCGATGCCAGCCTGGGCGCAGGCGTCCATCAGGGCGGGCCGTGTCGCTTCGCCGCTGAACGTGAGAGTGGTGGCCATTGGGTGCCTCTCCTGATCGGGTGGTGGTCGGGGTGCGGGGCCCGGGTCCGCTGCTGGGCTACGGGTGGGCGGCGGCCGGGCGGGTGGCGTGGACGATCTGGCGGGCGGCGCGGAACATCTCGGCGCCGCGGGCGTTGTCGGGGAAGCGTTCGACGACGCGGTGGTGCACGTGCTGGCGGTAGGCGAGTTCGGTCAGGCCGTGGAAGACGGTCATGTCGAGCTGCTGCTGGGAGGCGAAGCAGGCCAGTGCGGCCCGCTTGGCGGCCAGGAGCTCGGGGGTGCCGACGAAGTAGAGGTTGGGCTCGAAGCCTCGGCTGTAGGGGGATCGGAAGTGGACCAGGTCGGCGGCCTCGCGCATTGCGACGGCGGTGACCTCCTCGCCGGTGACGGCGTGGTCGAGGTGCTGGTCGTCCGGGAAGTGGGTGTAGACGATGTCGGGCCGCTTGGCGGCGAAGGCCTCGAACAGGGCGGCGTTGATGCGGCCGCGGTGGTCGGTGAAGCGGGTGTCGGGGATCGAGGAGAAGGTGTAGCTGGCGATGCCGAGGATTTCGGCGGCGGCCAGGCACTCGGCGCGGCGCATGTCGCCGTCGTCCTTCTCGGGGCGTCCGGCGCTCAGGCAGTGGACGCGCACGTGGTCGCCGGCGAGGACGTGGTCGCGCATGCGCATGCCCATGGCGAGTTCGGCGTCGTCGGGGTGGGCGACGACGACGAGGACTGAGCGGCCGGGGCCGGGTTTGGGCGGGGTCAACGGGACTCCTCGGTGGTGGTGATCTGCAGGGCGCTGTGCAGGCGGCGGCCGTCCAGGCCCTGCCAGCGGAAAGGCTCGTGCTCGTGGCGGGGCCAGCGCAGGTAGTGGAGGCTGCCGACGGCGTCCGCCGGGCCGCGGCCGCGCCGGTAGGCGATCTTGGAGGTCTGGCCGCCGTCGAGGTGGAACGCCGTCGCCGGGTCGTGGCCGGCCCGCTCGCACAGCTCGGCGGTCTCCTGGACGGTGGTGCCCTGGAAGGTGTGGGTCAGGGGTGCGCCGTCCAGGACGGTCAGGGTCAGATTCCGGCTGTCGAGGGTGAGCAGGGTCCGGGCGTGGCGGGCGTCGGGGCGGAAGGGAGAGGCGCCCAGGCTGTGGTCCCAGGCGGCGGTGCGGCCGTTGGCGGCGTCGGCGGCGGAGGGGCCCAGGGACAGGGCGCTGTCGATGTCGGCGGTGTCGAGGGTGGCGATGGCGGTGACGTGGACGGGCGCGCCGGGGGCGAGGTGGGCGGGCCAGGGCCGGTGGGCGCGCAGGATGTAGGCGCCGGCGAACAGGTCGGCGCCGCCGCCGGGGTGCAGGGCGGTGATTCGCGGCCCGGTGGGGGTGTGGGTGACGGTGCAGTCGAGGGCCGCCGGGGTGCGGGGGGTGGTGTTGGTGGCCGGGTCGACGTCTCGTCGAAAACCGGTGCGGGGGGCATCGTGGTAGCGGATGCGGCAGTTGGCGGCGCCGAACACGGTGAGATGGTGGGGCCGGGCGGGGAGTTGGGGTTCCTTGGAGCCGGTCCAGGTGTGCGGGTGGCCGCCGATGGTGAGGGTGCCGGTGGCGGCCAGGGTGCGCACGGTCGGGCGGCCGTGGTGGATGAGGAGGGTGGGCTTGGTGATGGTCGGCAGGCTGGCGGTGTACCGGTCGCGGACGGCGAGGTCGAGGCAGGGTTCGACGGGCTGGTAGGCGGGGTCGTCGGAGATGAAGGAGAAGGCGCCGGAGACCGCGGCGACGGCGGGGCCGGTGACGAGGTGGCGCAGGTGGAAGCCGGCCGGGGAGGAGACGGGTCGGCACCGGGCGCGGTCGAGGTCCGCGGTGAGGGTGTAGGCGTTGGTGAAGCAGCCGCCGCCGAGGTCGATCGACCGGGCAGTGAGGACCACGCCGGGTGCCGGGTGCCGGGTCCAGGCCGGGGTGGGACGGGCGAACGGGCTCTGGTCGACGGCCAGCGACTGGACGCTGGGCACCTGGATGCCGCGGGCGCTCAGTTCGGCGAGTGCGACCAGGCCCGGTCGATCGTCGGCCAGGGCGAAGGAGTGGTTCACGCCGTCACCGGCCCGTCGGCGGCGTCCAACAGGTCGGGGACAGTGAACGGCCCGGTATCCAGCAGGTGCCGGAGGCGACGGCGCAACTGGTCGGCGGTCTCGAGTGGGGCGGATAGCGGGTAGGGGACGGCGCGGGCCTCCAGCCGGTACAGCAGCACGCCTGCGGTGACGGTCGCGAGGAGGTCGTCCTGTTGCCACGGGCGGCCCGGGGCGGGGAGGGTGTAGGCGTCGAGGAACGCGGCGGCGAGCCAGCGCTGGGCGGCGGACCGGGTGGCGTGGTGCAGGACCAGGTGGGCGAGGAGGTAGCCGACGTCGAACAGCGGCGCCCCCGTGTGCACGTTGTCGAGGTCGACGAACGCGGTACGCCCGTCGGCGAGGCTGAGGTTCTTCGGGCAGGCATCGCCGAGAACCAGCTGCCGGCCGGGCAGGGCGTCCAGGCGGCGGCACGCCTCGTCGAGGGCTCGGTGGCCTGCGGCGCGCAGGCAGTAGCCGTAGGCGTGCTCGGCGCGGAAGCGGTCGTCGCCGTCGCCGTCGCGCAGCGGCGGCAGGCCGGCGGTGGCCTGGTGGATGCGGGCCAGGGCCCGGCCCAGGCGCGTGCACTCCTCGGCGGTGGCGGCGCGCTCGTCGAGGTGCTCGCGCCAGGTGCGACCGTCAGGGAAGACATCGGTCATCACCATGGCGTGCGCCTCGGGTGCGAACGCCAGGACCTCGGGGAACAGCTCCGGCAGCAGGCCGTGGTGGAGCGCCAGGGCCCGGCGCTCGACGGCGATCAGAGCCGGGTCGGTGGTGATGTGCGCGATCCCGGCGAACTGGCGGCCGCGGACCTTGACGATGACGCGGCCCGCCTCGCCGTGAACGCGGAAGACGTGGCTGACGTTGCCGCCCGTGCACGCCTCGACGTGGGCGAGGCGGCCCGTGTGCGGGCGGCACGCGTCGAGGACCCGGTCCAGGTGCGAGCCGAGGACCGCGGCCAGGTCGGGCGCGGTGCCGTCGGTGGTGAACGACAGGGTGGCCATCACGCTACCCCCAGGGCGGCGAGGGCATGGTCGGTGCGGTCGGCCGAGGCTGTAGCGGGGTGGAAGTCGAGCACCGCCGAGGCTGCGGGCCGGCCGCCATCGCGCCAGCGGCGGGCCATCGACAGGTAGGCGGCGGCCATCAGGCGGGCCGGGCGCCGGTGGTCGGCCAGGTCGGAGGCCATCTGGGCGCGGGGTATGCGGCCGGTGACGTAGGAGAGGAACTCGGTGACCGCGCAGGTGCGGGCCGAGCGCTGGGTCGGCAGCACCGCATCGGGGCCGCTGCCTGCGGTGAGGTCGGCGAAGCCGAGCGTGCAGTGCCGCTCCCAGCCGGGGTACAGCCGGTCGTTGCGGAAGACGTGGAGTTCGATGTGGTCGGCGCCACCCGGCGCCCGGCGATCGATGCCGTCCCTATCGCCGTGGAGGGTCTGCAGGATGTGCAGGTGCAGGGCTTGGAAGGGCCCCTGCTGGATGATGTGGGTCTCCTGCCCGATCCGGCCGTTGCCCTTGTACAGGCCGCCGGGCACGGGGTGGAGCTCGCCGCGCTGGGAGAACGTGGTGTGGGCGAGGCTGTGGCTGCCGAGCGTCATCACCTGCCCACGGCTGCGGTAGGCCACGTTGAGGAACACGTCCACTTCGCCGAAGCCAGCGGTCAGCCGGTGCAGCTCCTGCTCGGTGTACGGATTGCGGTCGGCGAAGCCGGGCAGCAGCCGCTCGTGGTCGGCGACGGTGAGCTGGGCGAGGAAGTCGGCGGGCCGGGTGCACGCGGCATGGACCTCGATCTCGTCGATCTCCTTGCCGGGGCGCTCCCCGGCCGCCAGCCACCACGGCACGATGTCGAAGTGGTGGTACCCGGAGTGCGCGGCCTTGCCGTAGCCGTCCCTGAAGCCGTGGTAGCCCAGGTCGACGAGTTCGTCCGGCAGCCGCCACTGGCCGTCGCCGTGGCTGGACTGGATCGAGGTGACCGGGCAGTTCGTGGCCTCGGCGACCTCGCCGATCAGCTCCCGCACCCGGCGGAACGCGGGGTGCCAGCGGCGCTGGCTCAGCACGCTGACCACCATCAGCGGATCGCGCCGTCGCGCCGCCCGGTACGCATCAAGCAGGGTGTCGAAGTCGTCGGCAATCGCCGACGCCGCGCCCGGATCAGTGGACGCGCCGGGGTGCACGGTCAGCGGCTTGTCCAGCAGCACCGGCAGGCCCCGCTCCATCGCCCACAGCGCGTACGGCAGGTGCACGGACGGCTCGGTCGCCACGACGACGGCCCCGATCCGCTCCTGCTCCACCAGGCCTTCCAGCACCTGCCGCGCCGCGCCGGGCAGCGTGCGCCGGGAGGCGGGGAACGGCTCGACGGGGACGACCGGCATGCGCCGAGGCCAGCCGGGTGTCCCGTACTCGACCGCGGAGGCGGCCGCGTGGGGCAGGTCGACGCCGGTGACCGTCCCGGCCAGGCCCGCGTCCTGGGCGGCGGCCAGTGCCGGGAGATGGTTGAGGCGGGCGTGCGGTCCGACGCCGACGACCAGCACGTTCACAGCGGCGTTCACCGGCCCACCGCCATCGCGCCGGCGCCGAGCAGCGGAAGGACGCCCTCGCCGACCTCGTACGCCTCCTCCAAGTGCGGGAACCCGGACAGGATGAACTCCTCGATCCCGAGCGCCGCGTACTCGCAGATCCGGTCGGCGACCTCCCGGTGGGAGCCGACCAGCGCGGTGCCCGCGCCGCCGCGCAGCAGCCCCACTCCGGCCCACACGTTCGGATACACCTCCAGGTCGCAGGTCCGGCCGCTGTCGCGGTAGGCGGAGTGCAGGCCGCTCTGCCGTGCCTGCCCGGTGGACTGGCTGCCGGCGAGCGTGGCCTGCACCCGGGCCACGTGCACCGGGTCGATCCCGGTCAGCAGGCGCTCCGCGGCAGCCCACGCTTCCTCGCTCGTGTCGCGCGCGACGACGTGGAACCGGATGCCGAACCGCACGCTGCGCCCGGCGGCGTCGGCCAGGGCACGGATGCGCTGCAGCTTGGCGGCGACGTCGGCGGGCGGCTCGCCCCAGGTGAGGTAGACGTCGGCGTGGCGGGCCGCGACCGGCCCGGCCTCGGCGGAGGAGCCGCCGAAGTACACGCCCGGCACGGGGTCGGGCGGGCTGAAGACGGCCGCGCCGCGTACGTCGTAGTGCACGCCCGTGTAGTCGAACGGCTCGCGGTTCCAGGTGCCCCGCAGCACGGTCAGCCACTCGTCGGTGCGCGCGTAGCGGGCGGCCTTGTCGAGGTGGTCGCCGAAGCGGGCCTGCTCGACCGGGTCGCCGCCGGTGACGACGTTCAGCAGCAGCCTGCCCCGGGACTGACGCTGGAAGGTCGCGGCCATCTGGGCGGCCAGCGTCGGCGCTATCGCGTCCGGGCGCAGCGCGACCAGGAACTTCAGGCGGTCGGTGGCCTGGGCGAGGGCGGCGCAGGTGATCCACGGGTCCTCGTTGAACGTGCCGGCGGGGGTGAGGATCGCGTCGAAGCCCATGTGCTCGGCGGCCTGGGCGATCTGGGTGAGGTAGCGCAGATCGGGGGAGCGGTGCCGGTCGGCGCCCGGGCGGGCCGCGGTGGTGTCGTGGCCGGGCCCGTGGGTGCCGCGCATGCCGGTGGTGAGGGTGCGGCCGTCGCTGCCGGTGGGCAGGAACCAGTGGAACGTCAAGGGGTTCAAGGGTGGGCTCCTGATGGTCAGTCGGAGGTGAAGTCGCCGGCGGCGCGGGCACGCAGACGGGCGAGGAGCGGCGCGGAGACAGGGACGGAGCCGTTCGTGCGGGCGGCGGCCTCGCGGGCGCGGCCGTGTTCGCCGGGCAGGCGCCAGGTGCCGTCGGCCGCCGCCGCGGTGCGCAGGTGGTCGGTGAGGCGGCTGTTGGCGGCGGCCGTGCCGCGGTCGGGGTCGGCGAAGGCGGGGTCGAGCGCGATGAAGGCGTAGCCGGTGGTCCAGGTGTCGTGGACGTCGGTGCCCATGGGGAAGCCGAACAGGGATCCGGTCAGAGCCTGGAGCAGCAGGGACAGCGCGAAGCCGCGGTGGTCGCCGAAGACGACCGCGGAGGAGGCCGTTTCAGGGTCGCGGGTGGCGTTGCCGTCGGCGTCGACGAAGCACTGCTCGGGCAGCGGCTCGCCCGAGCGCCGGTGTTCCCACAGGACGCCCATCGGCGCGAGGGTGGTGCCCATGTCCGCGGTCAGCGGCTGGTCGAGGGTGGGCAGGGCGAAGGAGAGGGGGTTGACGCCGAGGACCGGGGTACGGCCGCCGGCCGGGACGGCCTCGGGCCGGGAGGTGTTGGCGGCGATGCCGATCATGCCGTGTGCGGCGATGGCCTCGGTGAACGCGGACAGGACGCCGTAGCGCTGGGTGTTGATCACCCCGACCACGCCGACGCCGAACCGCCGGGCCCGCTCCAGCGCGACGGCGGTGGCGAAGTCGGCGCTGAGCGGCCCGATCTCGCGGTGCCCGTCGACGACGGCGAACACCCCGCGCTCGCGGACCACTTCGGGCGGGGCCTGCCGCTCGGCGAAGAACCGGGACTCGAAGGCGAACTTCGCCAGCCCGTGCGAGGGCTGGCCGCGCAGCTCCCCGGTCAGGAAGTGCCCGGCCACCCGGCGGCCCGCGTTTTCGGGAACGCCCGCAGCCGCGCACGCCCGGGTCATCAGATCCTCGAGTTCGGTGATCGGCACTTGTACGGTTGCCGCGCCGGCGGGCGCGGGGCTGCGGGTGGAGGGGGCGGTGTCGGACATGGATCTCCCGTTCGGCGGCACGGCGGGGGTAGGACCGGACCCAGGTGGACAGCCGGCCAGAGGTCTGGAGGCAGGTCAGGTACGGGTGCGGAAGCGGTGCCAGGCCATGGCGGAGCGCAGTTGCCCCTCCCGCTCCGCGCGGCGACCCGGCGTGCAGGTGGCGGCCTGCTCGGCGCGGCGCCGGGTGAGCGCGGTGACGAAGGTGTCGGCCGCGTCGGCCGACGCGGCGGCCCAGCCGGGCAGCGCCCGGCGGGCCCAGTCCTCGGCGTCGGCCGCTCTGGTGCCGGCGTCGATCAGCTGCGCGAGCAGGAAGCCGGAGCTCAGCCAGCCGGCGCCCCGTCCGGGCCGAGCCCAGTCCAGCAGGACGGCGGTGCCGTCGTCCTGGATGAGGATGTTGCCCGGATTCAGGTCGGTGTGCACGAGCCGGTCCCCGGCCAGCAGGCCGAGGTCCAGGCCCGCACCCAGGTGTGCCCAGCGTTCCTCGGCGCGCAGCCCGGCGGCGTCGGAGGCCGGCAGTTTCGTGAGGCGCCGGAGCGCGTGCGCGGCGGCGTCGCGGTCCTCCGAGCCCTGGGACAGGTCGGCGACCCGGCCGACGATGTGGTCGAACAGCAGCCACCGCCAGCCGTCAGCGGTGCCGTGGTGAAGCAGGCGGGGTGCGAGCGAGCGGACGGCGGGCGCGATGAGCGCTTCGGTGTCCAGGGTGTGGGCGTGGCGGTGGGACTGCGGGGTGGCCTTGAGGAACACGCGCCGGCCGGGGACCTCCAGGGACAGGCGCAGCCGGGCGGTCCTGCCGGCCGCGGCGTCGGTGGCGGCGAGCACCGGGCCGACGGCCGCCTCGACGGCGGAGCGCAGTGGCTGGGGGACGCCGCTGCACACGGTGGACGTGGCGAGGCCGGGTAGGCCGGGGGCGAGGGCCATCGGGTACCTCCTGGTCCGGATCGCTGCGAAAGGGGTGGTCGGGGACGGTGCGCGGGCCCGACGTCGGGGCCGGGCCCGCGCTCCGTTCGGGCTACGGCCGGTAGGCGGCCATCCGGTCGAGGACGAGGCGGCCGCGCGTCACGAGGTCGTCGCGGTCCTTGATCAGGCCGTTGCGCAGGTAGGAGACGCCGAGGCGGACGGTCAGCAGGTGCAGCAGCCTGTCCTCCTCCAAGGTCAGCGGGCGGCCGTAGCCGGTGAAGTACGCCTCGCGCAGGTCTGGACGCCCCGGCCAGAGGGCACCGAACAGCCAGACGAACTCGGACGCGGCGATACCGTGCGCGGCCGTCGAGAAGTCGATCAGGCCGTGCTGGCCGGTGGCCTCGTCGAACAGCCAGTTGCGGGTCTCGTAGTCGCCGTGCCGGTAGACCAGCGGCAGCTGCTCGGCGAGGTCGGCGAGTTCCTTCGACGCGGCCTCGACCAGGGCGAGCCGGTCGGCGCCCAGGTGCGCCGCGACGTGCTCCAGGCAGTCGGCGGCCTCTTGGGCCTTGTCCTGCATGTCGGAGCGCACCGCGGCGCGGTCCGCGTCCGTGCCGGGCTCGGACGCGTCGTGCCAGCGCCGCAGCAGCCGCCCGGCGTCCTCGTGCAGGCGCAGCTCGGTGCTGGTCTCCAGGGGCAGGCCCCGGACGACGCGGCCGGGCAGCGGCGAGCTGAGGATCGCGCGCAGGTGCGGGTCGCAGGCCAGCAGCCGCGGTGCCTCCTGGTCGGTCAGGTGCGCTTCGGCGTAGGCGTATCCGGCGACTTCGCGTTCGAAGTCGAGGTCGTTGGGGCTGATCTTCACGTAGGCGTCCCAGTCGCCCCTCACGTGCCACACGAGGGAGTTGCTGCGCGGCCAGGAGCGGTCCTCGCTCGCGGCCAGGCCGGGCAGATGGCCGGCGACCCAGTCGTGCAGCTCGGGCGGGAAGTGCTTGGCGGGCGTCATGGCGGTGAGTCTCCGAACGGGCGTGGGAGCGGGTGGACTGGGTGGGCCAGGCGTGCGCGGTCGCGCGGGGCGGGCTGCGGTTCAACCGGCTTCTCCTTTCTGCGAGTTCAACGTTCGGCGGGATGGGCGGGGTGTGGTCGGCACTGTCAGAAGTAGTCGGCGAGCCACGGTTCCCGGTCGACGGTGGCTGCGAGCAGGCGGGTGAGCGCCGTGCTGTCGCCGTGGAGGCCGGCCAGGGCGGCGGCGGCCGGGCTGCGGTAGCCACCTGCGTACCAGACCGCGAACTGCCCTGCGGTCAGGGTGACGTCGGCGGCGTCCACGCTGCTGCGGGCGCCGCCGGGGGTGAGCTGGGCCCGGCCGCCCGCGATGCTCAGGGTGTGCCGGCTGGTGCCGTCCGGGGTGGCGAGGTCCAGCACGATCTCGTCGTCCAGGTGTTCGGGCCATCCGCGCAGCTCGATGGCGCGGGCGGGGTCGAGGACGCGCAGCATCCAGGGGTGCCAGGACCTGGCGGCCTGGATGCCGGCGCCCGTGAGGCGTTGCTGCAGCAGCGGGCCGGGCGGCAGGCCGGTGCGCTCGAACAGCACGGTGGGGATACGGCCGTGGTGGCGGCCGAGGAAGGCGAGCATCGCGTCGGCGTCCCGGGCCTCGGCGGCCCAGAAGTCGTGGACGACCAGCTGCCGGCCGCCCGGGGTGCGCTCCGTCGCCACCGACAGGACGCCGCTCGGCTCCCGGCCCGGTTCGGCGAACGCGTAGGTAGCCAGGTCCGGGTGCTGGTCCTGCTGCCAGGTGCCCCACCACGCGGGGCGCTGCCAGGTCCCGTTCCACCGGGCGGCCAGCAGGTCGCGTAGCAGTGCCAGCTGCGCGGTGTCGCCGTGGGTGATCTCCATCGAGTCCGGTGCCGCCTGCTTGAGGGCGACGGTCGGCACCGTCCAGGAGAACACCCGCGCCGGGGCCTCCCAGCCCAGTCGGCGCACGTACCCGTTGGAGGACGTCCATAGCGTGGCGAGGACCGCGCCCTGGTCTTGAAGGGCGCGCAGCCGCTCCTGGAGCAGGCGGGCCGCGAGGCGGTCGCCGCGTTCCTCCGGGGCGACGCAGCCGCAGCCCATGCTCGCGGCGGGCACCGGCCGGCCGCCGAACCACTGCGGCACCAGTAGGCCCATACCGCCGGCGACGACCCGGCCGCCGCGCACTGCCACCCGCCGGTCGGCGTGCGGGCCCAGACGGGCGATGTCGGGCACAGGCTGGCCGTAGGCGCGGCGGGCGAGAGCGTCGTACTCCTCCCACTGGCCGTCGTCGGCCTCGGTGAACTCCACGTCCACGGTTCGGCTCCCCATCGCTAGTAGCCGGTGGCGTCGCGGACGACGTCCGGGTCGGCGGGGACGAAGAAGGTGCGGGTGCCGGTGACGACCAGCTCGCCTCGCTGGTTGAACCCGTCGACGCGGCAGGTGACGATGCCCTCGTCGGGGCGGCTGCGCGAGCGGCGGGCGGACAGGACGGTGCTGCGTGCGGACAGGGTGTCGCCGACGTGGACGGGCTTCGTCCAGCGGACCTCGTCCAGGGCGAGGTTTCCGGTGGTCATGCCGCTGGTGGAGCGGACCGTCATACCGAGCACGATGTTGAGGGTGAGCATCCCGCACACCAGGACCTGCGGGTGCCCGGTGCGGCGGCAGTACTCGGTGTCGGAGTGGACCGGCGCCTCGTTGCCCATCAGCGCGAGGACCTGGACGTGCTCGGTCTCGGTCACCGTCCGCGCCGGCCGGTGCTCGACGACCAGGCCGGGGACGAGTTCGTCGAGGCCCAGGCCGATGACCTCCCGGACCCGGCCGTTCTCGACAGGGCGGAATCCGCGCGGAAGGAGTGAGGTTTGCTGCTGTTCCATCGTCAACTCGCTTTCACGAGAGAGGTGGTGGTGGCCGTAGTGCTGCGGTCGCCCCGACGGACGACGGCGCGGGCAGCCGCGACGAGGGGCGGGCCGACCATTGCGCCGTCCACCATGGTGATGCCGCCGCCCGCGCGGTCCGCTGCGGCCAGCACGGCTCGGGCCGCTTCCAGCTCGCTCGGGCTGGGGGCGAAAGCCTCCTCGATCACCGGCAGCTGGTGCGGGTGGACCGCGACCTTGCCGGCGAAGCCCAGCTCGACCGCCTCCACCGCCTCTGTGCGCAGCGCATCCGGGGCGTCGAGGGAGAAGAACGGGGAGTCGATGGCGGGAATCCCGGCGGCTGCCGCCGCGGTGATGATCTGGCAGCGCGGGTACCACATCGCCCTGGAGGTGATCCGGCTCCCGGCGGCGGCCGCGTAGTCGGCGGCGCCGAAGAGTACGCCCGCCAGGCCCGGGGCGTGCACGATGTCGGACAGGCCGACGATCGCCCGCGGGGACTCGATCAGTGCCCAGATCTTCGTCGCCGGATGCGCGCCTCGTACGGTCCGCGTCACCGCCTCGATGTCGCCACTCGACTCGACCTTGGGCACTACGATCAGGTCCGGCCACAGGTCCCACTCAGACATCGCGGCGATGTCCCGCAGGCCCTCGGTGCTGTCCGCGGCGTTGATCCGCACGCCCAGCAACGGTCCGGCACCGTCCGCCGACCGGCGGGCGGCGAAGGCGAGCACCTCGGTCCGGGCATTGGCCTTCGCCTTGGCGGGCACCGAGTCCTCCAGGTCGAGCAGTACCACCGCGGCACCGGAGGCGACGGCTGTGGCGAACCGCGTCGGCACGATGCCCGGTGTGACCAGCCAGGTCGGCGTCCCGGGCCCGGCGGCGGCCCCGCACGGCCCGGAGCCCGCTGGATCCATCGACAACTGCATGTCGATCTCCTCTCGAAGGTCGGTCGGGTCAGCCGGTGCTCGGATGAGCACGCTGAACCGGCGGAGGGAACGCGAGGTCGTGCGCCGGCCCGCGCGGCCGGACCGGGAAGGGGGCACCCATGGCACCGTCGGCGGTGTGCGGAGCGCGTGCGCCCCTGGTAGGTGTCCCGAATCGCCTCGGCGTGATCGAGTCGTCCGTGATGCCGCAGCCGGTGGGCCGGTGCCGGGGGCGAAGCTGTCGCACACGGCCGCGGCCGCCATCTTGACGGCCTCGCGCAGTTCCTGCGGGTGGCCGTCGGCGGCAAGGAGGGCGGCCTGGGCGCGGAAGGCGGGGGCGGGTGAACTCTTTTGCGCGCGGGGCGCCGGCGAACTGGCGGACGGCCACCCCGGTGGGGGCGGTGTACTCGTCGAGGTTGTGGCGCCTGGCCGGGTCGACGGTCGTGAGCCCAGTCGAGGACTCCGGGTTCGTCTTCGTCGAGTGCACAGTGGTCCCTTCGAGGGTCGCCGGGCACGGCCACGCTCGTGGAGCGCGCCATACCGGCGTCGGGATCGGGAATGGTTCGGGCGGCACCGTTGGGGCTGTCCGGGAACGCTGGCTCTCACCGGTGGAGGGCCGGGACACAGAGGTCTGCCCGGCGTCCGACCGGCGTGCGCGCCGTGCGGAGGACCAAGCAGACACCAGATCGCGGGACGGTGGAAGGCACTTTCAGGGGGGCACTTTTCCACGCCTGCGACATGTCCATGCCATCAGCGCTGGTCGGTGCCGTCCACGCCGGGTGCGCAACCTCAGCAAACCGCGCCGGGACGCGGCGGGGAAGGCGGCCGGGCATGGCCCGCACACGGTGTGCGAGACCCGCACATCCTGTGAATCGGCCCACAGGCCAGCTGGCCCCATTACCGTTGTAGCCAAAGCGAGTTGGGGAGTCGCATGGCTACTGCACCCAAGGGAAGCCGTGGTCTCGGAGCTGTCATCCGCGGTGCTCGCGCCGCCAGGCGGATGACGCAGGCCGAGCTGGGGAAGGAAACCGGCTATTCCGCTTCCGCGGTGAGCAGAATCGAGAAAGGGGCGATGTGGCCGTCGCCCCAGTCGCTCCTGCGTTTCGAGGACGTACTGGAGATCGACCTCAGCACGTACAAACTCGGTGAACCAGTAAGGGTGTTGAGGTCGCAACAAGCCCCAAGCGCCCCTTCCGGCGCTATCGTGGCGGACAGGACGCCGGAACCGGAGGACCCCATGCGCCGTAGGAATTTGCTGCTGCTTGGCTTCGCCGCGACCGCTTCCCTGGCCATCCCGTCGGCATCGGCAGCAGCCTCGACGGAGCCCAGCCGCGCAGACCCGGCCGACAGCCTGGTGGAACTCCTCTACGCGCCGCCTCCACCCGCGTCCGGGACCTCACTCCCACAGCTCGGCCAGGTGCTCGCCACGGCCCGGGCTCACTTCAGCGCCTCGCGCTACCACGACCTCGGTGCCGGCCTGCCGGGTCTGATCTCCACCGCTGAGTCACACCGCGACTCCTCCAGCGGCAGCGCACGCGAGCGCGCCCACGCACTCACCGCGCGAGGCTACGTCCTGGCCACGGAGCTCGCGGCGAAGCGCCATTCCGACCTCGCCTGGGCGACGGCCGACCGGGCCGTGCAGGCCGCCCGGCAAAGCGGCGACCCGGTCGTCATCGGTGAAGCCGTCCGGGTCCTCGCCATCACCATGCGGCGTGCCGGACGCCCCGCCGCAGCCGTCGGCCTCCTGGAGCGTACGGCTGTCGACCTCGACGGCCACGGCCCTGCCGCGCGGGCCGTCGCCGCCAGCCTGTGGATGACCGCCGCCTACACCGCGGCGTGCGCCCACGGCGCCAGCACGGCCTACGACCTACTGGCCGGCGCCGCCGAGGCGGTCGACCGGCTGCCGGCCGGTCTCCCACAGCGTCGGCTGTTCACCGTGGAGGCGACGCAGGCGCAGGTCGACCTGTACCGGATCGGCGTGCACACGGCGCTCGGCGAGCCGGACCAGGCCGTCCCCTATGCGAAGCGAATCAACCCGGCCGCTCTGCCCACCACCGAGCGCCAGGCACGCTGGGGCACCGACACCGCCCGCATGTGGATGCGCCTCGGCGACCAGCAGCGCACCCTGACCGCGCTGCAGTTCGTCGACCGGATCGCCCCCGAGGAGGCCCGCCGCCCCGCTCTGCAGGCGCTGACCTCCGAGCTGCTCTACGCGGCGATGCCCACACCCGGCGTGCGCGACTTCGCACACCGGACCGGCGTTCTCGTCTGAGGAACCCGCGCTCCCGCCAGGACCGGAAGGCCGACGGCCGGGGCGCCCGGGAGGTTCCCCTTGGGCACCCCGACACCACTCAGGTCGACCGCGGGAGATCGGAACGGACCCGGTGCGCGAACTCACGTACCCGCGGATCACCACTCCACGGGTCGAGCCTGCCAACCAGGTCGTAGAGGTAGCTGTGAGCCCGCGGTGAGCGCACTGTGGCAAGAATGTCCACTGCCCGATGCCCGCCGGCCACCGCCTGCTCGAGGTCCCGGTCGATCGCGTGCGTGCTGCCGAGGACGGCATAACGAATGCCGACCGCACGCGTGTAGCGGTCCAGCGGCATCGCGCCGGCACGCTCGGCCCAGCGCCGGGCAGCCGCTGTGAGCCTGAGGTCCCTGTGCGCCTCGGCGCCGTCGGTGGCCATCCGTTCGGGAGTCATGTAGGCGATCCACGGCGGATCGTAGGTGCCCGGACGGATGCCGGACAGCAGGTTCTCGCAGCGCACCAGTGCGGCGGCGGCGCCCGCACCGTCACCGGCCTTGGCCAACGCCCGGGCCTCGGCGAGCTTGCAGAACGCCAGCACCCTCGGAGCGGCGTGGCCTTTGCCCCGCTCGTACGCCGCCTCCGCCATGTCTGCGGCCTCCGACGGCCAGCCTGCCAGGAATGTCTTCAGGGAAACGGTGGCCAGCACGTAGCTGCCCAGCTCCACATCACCGGCGGCCCTGGCCAGGCGCAGGGCCTGGATCAGCAGCCGGTCCGCCGCGCCGTGGTGCCCCGCATCCATTGCCGCCCACCCCAGCACTCTCGACAGCTCCGCGAGGGCGCTGTGCAGCGCCTGCCCGGTCTCCGCGGAGTAGCTGCCGGCCAGCATCGGGGCGGCGGACCGCAGGCAGACCAGCACGTTGCTGTTGCGCCAGTCCCCGCCCCCGTACCGCGAGTCCATGAGCTGGGCCTGAGCAGCTGCCGCCCACACCTCCTCGACATCGGTCTGGCCGACGCGGCGCTCTCCGGAACGCGGGGCTGGGACGTCGGCGGGGACAGCCATCCATCGCATCGTCGCCGAGCCGAGGACGGCGGGCACGGCACTCGGCAGGCGCAGGACATTACGGCGGTGCACGGTCCTCCAACAGGTGATGGCGTTCCCGATCGCGGTCTCGCGGTCTCGGGGGAAATCCAACCCGACCGCGGGGTCGAAAGCCGCCAACTCCCCGAGTCCGGCATCCTCAAGAGTGACGGGTCGGTTCAAGCGTTCGCCCAACAGCCGGACGACCCGCTTGGCCGTCACCTCGTTGGGCCTGGCCCCGTCCAGCCAGCGCTGCACATGGGTATGGGTGTAGGCGGTGGGTTTGTCGTCATTTTGGGACAGCCGGTTGACCTCGCGCGCGAGCCACGAGCGTTTCACACCGGCCTCCGCGATCAACCCTCCCAGGGCAGTGTTCGCCTTGTGAGGCGACGAACCACTGAGCGCCGAGGGGGCCGACGAACCGACGTTACGACCGCCACCCGCCCTGGAGAGCGGTGGCACGGTCGCACCGTGATCCCTTGCATGCATAGGTCACCTCGTCGTGTCAGCCCGTGCGGGTGAAAGGGGTTGGGCGTGGCGGCAGGCCGGGGCTGCCGAAGCAGCCTGGTCTGCCGCAACAGGGGAACCCGCGCAGGAGTTCGAGGCCGCAGAGGGTGCGCTCTGCCAGTGGCACGGCCACTGGGCCGGCGCGAGGAGTGCGCTCGGGCGCTGACCTGCGAAGCCCCGGGGGTCACGCTGTCCGGGCGCGGGTTGACGCCGCTTCCGCAGCCGGGACGGTGGGGTCGGTGCTCCAGTTCCACGGGTGGCGTGCCGGATTGCTGTTCAGGGTCCGGACGCAGTTCAGTCGGCGTGCCGCCTCCGGCCGCCACGCGGGGTCGTGGACAGCTGCCTCCAGCGCGATGACGGCGCCGGTGGCTGCCCGCAGACGGGCGAGCACCTTGTAGGGCGCTCCCTGCCGGTCGGTAGTCACATCCGCTCCGTAGGCGTGGCAGAAACGCGCGTAGCCGGCGGGGTCCTCGCCGAAGCCGTCGCGGCGCCATGCCTCGAAGGCGAGGTCGTAGGCCGCGGGTCCCCTGCTGACCGTTTCGAAGTCGATCAGCGCCGGGCCGGCCGGGGTCACGATGCTGTTCAGGACGTTGAGGTCCCCGTGCAGGACAACGTCACCGCCACAGGGTGTGTTCTTCCACTGCTCGCCGGCTGCGGAGACGTGGATGCTCAGCCAGTGCACATCGGCAGGAGCCAGGACGTCCTCGGGTAGGCGGCTGATCCGGGACAGCAGGGTCCCGGTCACGTCCAGGGCGGGAAGGGCTATGTGGGACGGCAGGGGCAGTGCGTGCAGCTCCGCGAGGAGCCGGCCGAGGCCCTTGAACGATGCGGGCGGTCCGTCGCCCAGGTCCTCGGTGAAGGTGACGAGCAGTCCGGTCTCGGTCGCCGTAGGCCGTTCCACGACGGGCCGGGCTGTCAGGACGCCGCTGCGATGCAGCCATGCGGCGACCTGCACCTCCCGGTGAACCGCCGTCGGGGTGGGGCGGGGCTCGTGGACCTTGGCGACGACCGGGCGTCCCGGCGCCGCATGGGGCAGCCGCACCACCCAGTTGCGGTGGAGTTGCAGTGTCCGGGCGCCTTCCAGGTTGAACCCGGCAGCCGCGGCTGCCTGCCGGAGGGCCGTCCGGGCCCGGCTGGTCAAGCTGGCTTCGTTGATCGGGTTCGGGGGGCGGCGCGCGGTAGCCGGCGGCCGGCTGGCCAAGCGCTGGGTCGTGTGGTTCATGGCAGGTTCCTCGGATTGGGGGTGTGAACAGTGGCAACGGCGATCTGGGCCGGCGCAAGTCCGCTGGGCCCCGGGTAGCCGGTCTCGTCACCACCGCCGGCCACGACGAAGCCGTGCTCCTCGTGCCAGGTGGTGTCCGACCACGCGGCGGTGACCGCGAGTTGGCGGAGGTCGGACGGGAAGGAGCCCCCGGTAGCCGGGATCCAGCCGGGATGGTCCTGCGGTCTTCCGGTGCGGCGCAGCTCGGCGAGGCGGTGGCGCTGGTCGTGATGTCCTCGGCGGGGCCAGCAGGCGCACCAGCGCGAGGGCGTCCTCGTCGTCCCGTGCCTGCACTGGCGGGCAGGCACGGGTATCTCCGGCACCGGTGAGCGGGACGGTCGGCGTGGTCACGACACGTCCTGGTGTACGGCCGGCAGTGCCGGGCCGCCGAGGTGGATGATGCCGCCGAACTCGACCACCTTGGCGAGCTGCCCGCCTCCGGGTGCCGGGTGTTGCCGCTTGGCGGACCATGCGCGCCTCGCCACCGGGCCCGGGGGCGGACCGAGCAGCGGGTGCGGGGTGAGCGCGGCGACGATCTCGGCGCTGCTGCGCACCTGCCCCCACCAGCCGCGGGTCCGTTCCGCGAGGAGGCCGTTGACGGCCCACCTGGTCATGTCGTCGTCGATCGCCCACTGGGAGACAGCGAGCAGGCTCCCCTGGGGGAGCCTGCTGACGATGGCCGCGACCAGGCCGGCGAGGTCGCGCAGGGCGGCGGTGTGCGGGGACGACACCAGGAGCACGCACACGGGGTGCCGCCAGTCGACGCGGTCGTGCAGGACCGGGTGGTCGAGGATGTCCGCGGTGAGGTAGGGCGCCGTGATCACGGGAGTGAGGTGGGTGGCGTCGAGTTCGGCCCTGGCGTGTGCGACCGCCCACACGTCGGTCTCGACGGATACCACCAGCGCCGAGGGGTCGAGGTCGTGCGCACGCTGGTAGATGTGGGGGAGCCGGGGGATTCCGCAGCCCAGGTCGATGATCTGGCGGACCCCCATGCGGACCGCCCTGCGGACGACGCCGGTCTTGAACTCGCCGGCGGCGTGGACAGCGGCACCAAGGCCACCCACGAGCCTGGCGAGGTCGGCGGCGAGCACCTCGTCGACCTGGCGGTTGATCTCCTGCCCCGCGAGGTGGTTGACCATCTGCAGGCCGTTCGGCACGCAGGGGTCCAAAGTACCGGTTTCGGTGTTCGTGCTGTTCATGGACGGCACCTCTCAGTGGAAGAACGGTCGGACGGTGGGCGAAGGTCAGTGCTGTCGGGCACGGGTGTAGCGGGTTTCCTGATTGCGGCGGCTGATCTGGCAGAACGTGATGGCCTGCGCTGCCCAGGAGACGGTGGTGGCGGTTGTCCGGGGGCCCCGGCGGTGCGGGGTGTGGTGCGACGACCTGCGCCCCGCTCGGAGCCTGCACCCGGACGGCGGGCGTCAGGTCCAGATCTGGGCGCCGATGGCGGCCAGGTCGTAGGCGGTGTGGGCCGCTACCAGGGGCAGGAGTCGGCCGTGGCGCAGGAACAGGAGCACCGCCGCGACGGCGAAGAGAGCGCTGGCCGCGCCGGGCAGGCCGAGGTAGAGATGGAGGGTGATCCTGGCGGCCGCGGCGGCGATCAGGATGGCCGGGGTCGGTAACCGGGCCGCCTGACCGAGGACGACGAGACCGGCGGTCAGCGCGCCTTCCTCCAGCACGCCCGCAGTGAGGGCGGTCACGATCGGCATCAGGAGATCACCCCGGTCGAAGCCGAGCTGGATGATCTGCGGCGCCGCTGGCGCGCTTGCCGGTGCGATTCGGGCGACGGCCACCGCCAGGATGCCCGACACCAGGAGCCAGAGCGTGTACTGCGCCCCCATGGACAAGCCGGTCCAGGAGGTGGCGGGCTTGGCCGGGTCGCGCAGCAGTCGCTGCGCCGGTACGCCGGCGAGGTGGCACAGCTCCACGGCCAAGGCGGCGGCCACGGCGGGGACGATCGCGATACACGCGGCGTGGGCCCAGATCTGATGGACGCCCACAAGGGCTACGACCGTCGTCGCTCCGAGCAGTGGGGCGACGGTGAGCGGGTCACGCCACGGAAGACGGCCACCGTGCGCACGGGTGCGGCGGGCACGTAGTCCCGCGCTGGCGACGGCCGCGCCGACAGCTCCCGCGGTGGTCGCCGCGGCCCAACGTGCCGGGGTGTCGAGGAAGGGCAGGCCGAGCGGGCCGGTGAGGAACCGGACGGCGTCCAGGGCGGCGGCCGGGAACGCCGCCACGTACAGGATCAGCGGCAGGAGCCGGCGGCTCCCAAGATGCGGGGCGTGCGCGGCGGAGGGGGAGGTCACGGGTGCTCCAGTCGGATGTGGTCTCGGTTGCTGTGCGGTCGGGAGTCGGCGGCGCGGGGTGGGAGGGCGGGATTCGGGCCGCCGAGGTCAGGGGTCAACGCGGGTGTCCGGCCGGGGGATGCGGACCACGTCTCCGTACTCGATGACGGCGGGGTCCTGGCCGGAGGGCGGGGTCTGACCGTCGGCCGTCAACGCGGCCACGTCGCCGGGGCGGGAGCCGACGCGGCCCGGCGGCCGGACGGAAGGGCTGGCCAGAGCCGGATGCCACCCGTTGGAGACGGGACCGGAGTTCCTCGCGGTCACCCGGCGGCTCCGGTCCGCTCGGCGATCGTGCGATCGTGAAGGTGGATGACGCCGCCGAATTCGACCGGGCCTTTCTGCCTGCCATCGGCGAGTACCCGGGCCTACTCGGGATCGGGTGACAGCCATGCGGTGACGGGCCCGGGAGGCCTCCCGGGCATTCGGTGTCGAGTGAGCGCCGCCGCGATCTCCGTTCGTGCGAGCTGGCTTCCGTCGCGTTCATCGGGCCTCCCGCATTCGACGGAACGAGGTCAGATCCGAGAACGGCCAGGCCCCGCAGGGCATCGGCCCGGCTCCGGCGGGTGTGGGTGCCCCGGCGCCGGCCGGAGCGGCGCGGGGGCTGGCCGTGGGGCTCGGGCCGGACGGCGTGATCCGGGCGATCGCGCCGAGCACCGCTGCCCGGGGCGGTCCGGCGGGCCGGTACGACGACCGGATGTAGTGCGGTGCCTCGACGACGCCCAACGGCTCGACGAGGGGCAGGTCGCGGAGCAGGCCAGCGGTCTGAGCCGGGGTGCGCAGGCGGTCCCACCGGCCGTCGAGCGCGGTGGCCATCACCTCGTCGACCTGTCGGGCGAGGTGGGTGTCCTCGACGGTCAGCTGGCATACCGCCAGGTACCCGCCGGCGGGCAGGAGCCGGGCGAGGTCGGCCGTGAGGGCGCTGGTCACCGTGTCCGGCACCGCTTCCACCGCGGTGCACAGCACGGCCACCGGCCGGGCCGGGTCGAGGCGCGCGGCGACGGCCGGGTGTTCCAGGACGCGGTGCACACCGCTGGCGAGGCCGATGTCGGCGACGGCCACGCGGTCGCTGCCGGTGAGCACGCAGCGGGCGTGGGCGTGCACGACGGGGTCGGCGTCCGCGTACACCGTGCGGCAGGCCGGGTCGATGGTCTGTGCGATCTCGTGGACGTTGCGCCGGGGTGCGTAGTGCGGGAAGCCGTGGTCGGTGTGGATGATCTGCCGCACCCCGAGGTCGCGTACGAGCACGGTGACGGCGTGTTCGGCGAACGCGAGGGCGTCCTGGACCCGGTAGGGCATGTCCGGCAGCAGGCCGAGCAGCCTTCCTGCGGCCGTGCAGCTGGAGAGGTTGGCGTCGTGCCCGCCTGCCAGGACGTCCCGGATCCCGGCGTAGGAAGCCCGGTCCAGCAGCGCCAGGATGCGTTCGCGCTCGGTGTCCTCGCGGTCCGGTTCGGCCTGGGCCGCCGTACTGCTGCCCGTCGGCCAGCCCGTGGCCGGGGCGGTCGTGCGGCCGGTGCGGGTCACGAGCGGCTCCCGGACACGGCATCCGGTGCGGCCGGTTCGGTGGCGGTGCGCTGACCGGGGACCGGGAGCGTGTCCGGGCCGTCCGGCTGGGTGGACAGGTAGGCGCCGCCGCAGGCGGTCAGCCGCAGTGCGGTGTCGATCAGCGGGACGTGGCTGAAGGCCTGCGGGAAGTTGCCGACCTGGCGCTTGAGCCGCGGGTCCCACTCCTCGGCGAGCAGGCCGAGGTCGTTGCGCAGCGCGAGCAGCCGGTCGAACAGCTCGCGCGCCTCCTGCACCCGGCCGATCATGGCGAGGTCGTCGGCCAGCCAGAACGAGCAGGCCAGGAAGGCGCCCTCGTGGCCGGAGAGGCCGTCGACGTTGTTGCCGCTCTCGTCGTGGGTCGGGTAGCGCAGCACGAAGCCGTCCTCGGTGGACAGCTCGCGCTGGATCGCCTCGATGGTGCCGATGACGCGCTTGTCGTCCGGCGGCAGGAAGCCGACCTGGGGGATGAGCAGCAGCGAGGCGTCCAGCTCCTTGCCGCCGTAGTACTGGGTGAAGGTGTTGCGTTCCGGGTCGTAGCCCTTCTCGCAGACGTCCCGGTGGATGGTCTCGCGCAGCTCGCGCCAGCGCTCCAGGTGGCCGTCGGAGGGGGCGTCCTCGGGGGTCTGCTCCAGCAGCTTGATCGTCCGGTCGACGGCGACCCAGGCCATCACCTTGGAGTGGACGAAGTGCCGGCGCGGGCCGCGGACCTCCCAGATGCCCTCGTCCGGCTCCTGCCAGTGGTCCTCCAGGTACTCGATCAGGCGCAGCTGGAGGTGGTGGGCGTGGTCGTTGCGGACCAGGCCGGTCATGTGGGCCAGGTGCAGGGCCTCGACGACCTCGCCGTAGACGTCCAGCTGGAGCTGGCCGGCCGCGCCGTTGCCGACCCGGACGGGCTGGGAGCCCTCGTAGCCGGGCAGCCAGTCCAGCGAGGACTCGGTGAGCTCGCGCTCGCCGGCGATGCCGTACATGATCTGGAGGTTCTCCGGGTCGCCGGCGACGGCGCGCAGCAGCCACTCGCGCCAGGCCTTGGCCTCGTCGCGGTAGCCGGTGCGCAGCAGCGAGGAGAGGGTGATCGCGGCGTCGCGCAGCCAGGTGTAGCGGTAGTCCCAGTTGCGCTCACCGCCGATGTCCTCGGGCAGCGAGGTGGTGGGGGCGGCGACGATGCCGCCGGTGGGGGCGTAGGTGAGGCCCTTGAGGGTGATCAGGGAGCGGATCACGGCCTCGCGGTAGGGGCCCTGGTAGGTGCACTGGGCGGCCCAGTCGCGCCAGAAGTCGGTGGTGCGGGCGAGTTCGTGGTCGGGGCCGACGATGGGTGGGGCGCCGCGGTGGGACTCGCGGTAGGTGAGGACGAACGCGGTCCATTCGCCGGCGGTGACGGTGAACTCGGCGGTGAGGGTGGCGTCCGTGTCGGCGTGGTAGTGGGCGCTGTCCAGCCATATCGCGTCGGGACCGGCGACCGCGGCCAGGCGGTGCGTGATGCCGGGTTCGGTGTCCGGGCGGTCGAGGGCGGGCCGGGTGCGGCCGTAGCCGAAGCGGGGCCGCAGGGTGGAGCGCACCCGCACGGTGCCGGTCAGGCCTTCGACGATGCGGACGATGCGGGGCACCGGGTCGGCGCCGACACGGGCGGCGGCGGGCATGAAGTCGGTCACCCGGACGGTGCCGCCGGGGGTGTCCCACTCCTGTTCCAGGATCAGAGAGTCGCCCCGGTAGCGGCGGCGGTCGGCCGGGCGCGGGCGGTCGGTGGCGGGGGCCAGGTGCCAGGAGCCGTGTTCGTCGGTGCCGAGCAGGCCGGCGAACACGGCCGGCGAGTCGAATCGTGGGGCGCACATCCAGTCGACGGTTCCGTCCCGGTGGACGAGGGCGGCGGTCTGCGTGTTGCCGATCAGGGCGTGGTCTTCGATCCGGCGTGCGGGCGGGTAGGCGTGGGCGTGGGCGTGCACGGGCGTCCTTACGTGGGTGGGAGCGGGGCGGCCGGGGGTCCTGGCCGTGGTGGGTGGTCAGGTGGTGCGGCAGGTGGGGGCGGTGCGGGGGGTGTCAGCTTCGAGCAGCACGCGGGCGGCCGTGCGGCGCAGGCCGGGGGACAGTCCGTCGGGCAGGACGACCCGGTCCAAGGCGCCGCCCGCCGTCCACGGATCGCCGGTGCGCGCACCAGGGGAGTGGGCCAGGGCCCGGCGCAACGAGGGGTCGAGGGCGGCGAGGACGCCGAGTACGGCGGCGGCGTCGGCGAGGTCGGTGTGGGGGTCGCGGCGGCCGGCGGCGGCGAGTTCGAGGGGGCCGGTCAGTACGAGCAGGTCGGGTCCCGGGTGTGCGAGGCCGCGTTCGAGCGCGGCGAGTACGGTCCACGGCATCCGGCCGGGTGCCAGCAGCATCACCGCGTCCACCGGTGTCGGCAGGGGCGAGCAGGTGGCGACGACGGCATGGCTGTCGCGGGCCAGGCGCGCGAGGATCTGCGCGTGCTCGTACGGGGGCTGGGCAGCGGTCAGGCACACGACCGGGCGGGGTCCGCGTCGGCGTGGCGCATCGGGCAGGGCGTGGGCCCGGGCGGTGAACCTGCGCGCGGTGGTGCCGTCGGGACACACCACCACGACACGGCCGATCCCGGGCCGGGCCGCGACGTCGAGGGCCAGGCGGGCGGCGGCGTCCAGGCGCGCGGTTCCGCCGGTGGGCCGTGCCGGGGCGTCGAGCGGCAGCTCCAGGCGCCAGCCGCGGGCGGTGGCCGGGCCCAGCTCGTGCAGCCGGCCGTACCGGGGGCCGGGGCGGGCGGTCCACAGCTGGCCGGCCTGGTCGACCATCGCGGTGGCGGTGGTCTGCAGCAGGCGTCGTGCGGCCGGGACCGCGGCATCCGACAGCAGGTCACCGGCTGCGGTGCCGGCCGCCTGGAGTGCCAGGACGTCTTCGACCAGCAGCAGCTGCCAGGGCCCGAGCCGGTGCGCGCGGTGCGCGTCGGCGACGACCTCGGCGCCCGCGAGCGTGGCCACGGCCAACACCGGCCCCGGGTCCCGGAGTTCGCGCGCCACGGCGATGGGGTCGCCGTGCAGCGTGCTGCCGGCCGGGGCACGACCGACTGCGACGCGCTCGCCGAACCCGTGGACCCCGACCAGCCGGGCACCGGGCGCCGCGGAGGGCTGCCAATGGGAGAGCACGTGGGCGATGTCGCCACCTTGCAGGATCACCAGTGCACGGGCGGCGGCGCCGACGGCGTGCCGGGCCTGGACGGTGAGTGCGGGGCGCGGCCCGGTCATCAGCAGCCGCGCGGCCCTCCCGGTCCTGGCCGGCGTCTGCGGTACCTCGGCCCGGTGGTGGGCCGGGTACGCGGATGCGGTCTGTACCGCGGTCACCGGGTTCCTCCCGGTCGCTGGGACCTCACGCGGCGGGGGGTGGTGCGGACGTGCATCCACTGCGCCGCGATACGTACTTGGCTGATGCTCGTCTGGGCGGAGGCTGCGCGGTGGGCGCGGGTGTCCAGGGCGAGCCCGGCATCCGCTGCGGCGGCGCCGGTGCGGTAGCGGACGCCGTCGGCGGCGATGTCGACCACCAGCAGGCTCCTGGCAGTGGTGGTGATCTCGATCGTCGGCACCGTGGTCGCGAGGGCGGCGAGGGCCACGCGTTCGGCATCCGGCACGGTGGGCAGCACCGTGCTGATCCATAAGGCGTAGTAGTCGGTGGTGTGCAGTCCCAGCGGGATCACGCTGCCGCCGCCGGCTCGCGGCAGGGAAGCGTCGGGGATGACGGTGTGGTTCATACGGTGTCCCGTGAGGTGGAGGGCGAGGGCCAGGTCAGGCGCTGGCGGGCTGGCGGGCTGGCGGGCCTGCGGCCGGTGCGGACGGCAGACCGTGCCGCCGCACGGCCTGCCAGGCACTGAGCCGCAGGCCCGTGGGAGACAGAAGGTCAGGGTGGAGGGTGTCGGTGGCACGGGCACGCTCGGCGGTGTCGCGCATCTCCTCGGCCACGGTGGTGTCCGCCCACGCGCAGACCGCCCGGGCACGCTGCTCATCGGCGCCGGCAGGCAGCGGCAGCGCCAGCTCCAGGCCAGGCCAGCCGCCGCCGGTGGCGCGGGCGCGACGCAGGTCCTTCTTCAGGTCCGGGTCGAGGGCGGCGAGGGCGGCGGTGAGCGTGGACAGGGTCCCCCAGCGGCCGTGTGCGGTGCTGTCGGCGGCGATGAGCAGCAGCGGGCGCTGCCTGCCCGGGCCGACGGGGGTGAGCGCGGCCTCGATGGCGGCGGCGGTCCGGGCTGCGGGCAGCTCACCGGTGGTGTGGATGAGGGCGTCCGCGTCCAGGCCTGCGGGCAGCCGGCCGCCGGTCACCAGCACCCGCAGCTGGTGCGGACCGTGCCGAAAGCGCGACACCACCGTGTTGTGTTCCGGGTCATGGCCGGCGGGTAGGACGTCGATCTGGACCCCGCCGTCGCCGTCGGTGATCGCCTTGGCGAGCCGTGCGGCGTCCCGATCGGTCGCGCCGTGGACGACCACCCGCGCCAGGTGGTGGGCACTCGCCAGGGCGAGGACCAAGTCGCCTAGGCCCTCGCCCCGCAGGCCCGGTGCCGCCGCGGCCGCGAGCCGGTAGGGACGCATCCGCCCCGCCTCGACGGCCTGACATGGCATCAGGTTCGCGGTGATGGGGCCCGTGGTGTACGGATCGCAGCCTTCGTGGCGCGTGCGGCCGGTGGCTGTGAGGCGCGGTGTGGACGTCAGCCGGAGCACGGCGCGCACCGGTGGGCAACTCGGGTGGCGGCCGACCCGCTCCCCTACCTGTGGCAGGTGATCGTCGAGCGCGATCGAGAGATCGAAGGGGTGGTGCGTGTGGGCGGCGGCCAGGATCTCCAGGCCCGCGGGTGTCGTGATGACGGTGGCGGGCAGGGTCGTGCCCACCAGACGGCGCATTCCCCGCAGGCTGGTGGCGACGGGAACTCCCGGCGGCGTGGGCGGGCGGCCCGGCCGCTCGGCTTCAGAGCGTGTCAGGATGACGGCGACGTGCCCCGCCTCGCGGCGCGTCGCGGCCAGCGTCGCCACGTCGCTGGTCCAGTGCTCGCCGTACGGGGTGACGGCCAGGACCCGCGTGCCGGCGTCGGCTTCGCGGTCGGTGACGGCGCGGGCGAGCCCGGCCTGTTCGGCGCGCGGTGCCACCACCAGCGCCCGGCCCGTGTCCGCCAGCGCGCGCCGGGCACGGTCGACAACGGTCGCCAGGTGCGCGGGCAGCGGCGCGGTGGTGTTGTACTCGCGGTCGGGGTACACGTCGGCCGGGCGCACGATCCCGGCCAGACAACCCAGGCCGACGGCCTGGTGGATGCTGGCGAGACCGGTGCTGACCAGCAGGTTGGCGCGGTAGTTGCTGACAGTGGCTCGGGAGTTGCCTAGCTCGGCCGCGATGTCGCCGGTGCTGTGGCCCGCAGACAGGCGCAGCAGCAACAGTTGCTCGGGACCGAGGTCCCCGATGGTGTCGTGGCCTGGTGCGCCGAGGTTGTGCGCCGTCAGGTGGCCCGCCAGGGTGTGGGCGGCGACCAGTGCGGTCCGGGACCGGACGTCGGCCGCCCTGCGCAGGCGGGTCACAGCGCCCGTCACCTCCACGACGTTGCAGGCGAGCTGTTCGGCGATCTCCTCGGCGGTCAGTGGTCCCGCCATGCGCCGTGCCCAGGCCTGTGACGCGGCGTCGTCGAGCGGAGCGGGCACACCGGCCGGGCGGGCCATGGCAGTGCTCATCGCGCACCTGCCCGATTCCGCTCGGCCATGACGCCCCGGGGTGCTCGGGCGACCTGTCCGTCGGTGACCGGTCGTGCGTCGGCGACCGGGGTGGGTGGGATGCGGTTCATGGGCGGTGTCCTGGTGAGGGTCGGTGGTGGCCGGGCGCCGACGTGGGCGACGGCTACCGGGGATGGACGGGGATTGCCGTGGTCACCACGCGGGGCGGATGCTCGCCGCGGCGGTGAGCTCGGAGGCCGTACGCCGCAGCATGCTCAGGCTCGGTTGCGGGTCCAGTGCCCGGGTCGCGCAGCGGTCGACGAGACGGCGGAGTTCTTCGGCTGAGTCCGATCCGCCGATGCGGTAGTGCGCTCCGTGGTGCTTGACCTCGACGACCAGCACGATGCCGGCCGGGCCGGAAAGGAGGAGTTCGACCAGTTCGGTGGTGGGATGGCCGCCGCTGGCGGCTGTCGCGACCTGGACCCGCACCTCGGTGCTCTCGGCGAGATGGACCAGGTGCCGGATCTGCCTTGCCAGGCCGGGACTGGCGCCCTGGCGCAGGACGGCTTCGCCGAGGACCACCGTCCACGGCGGACCGTCCGTGAGAGCGGTGCGCGACAGCGGTGTGGTCAGGGCGGTGCGATCCGCAGGGCTTACCTCGTCCATGAACTGGATGACGGCGGCGCCGTAGGTGCGGGTGCGCAGCCCGATCGGGACGACCAGGGCGGCACTCGCCCGCACCCGCTCGGCTGTGCCGGCGACCAGCATCAGGCGCCCTGCCCATCCGGGTTGGCAGTCCGCGAAGGCCGCGCAGTTTTCCGGATACGCCGTCAGCTGCGCGGCGATAGCGATCAGGCCCGGCCAGTGGTCGCTCGTCTCCGGGGTTGCGTAGGCCGCGAGCAGTCCAGCGGTCTGGCTCGGGCTGGGGACAGCCAGGCCGGTCTCGACGCGCCGAAGGTAGTCAGCCGAGCAGCCGGCCGTGGTCGCGCCGTGGCGCAGCATCCGGTCGGCGCGGGCGGTTCGCAGGCACAGCCCGAGCAGGACGGCGCCCGCCGCTCGGCCACCGTGGCCCAGGGGTTCCGGGCCCGGAAGGCCGGCAATGTCACGCATCGAGCGTCGCCTCGACACTCTGCCGTCCGGTGACGGTGCCCGGGTCCGCGGCGGGCAGCGGCGCGGGCATCCGCACCGGATCGGTGGGGGATCCGGTGTACGGCGGGGCGGTCGAGGTGACCAGGTCGCACGGCACGGTGGAGCTCCAGGGGAGTAGTCAGCGGGAGACGGACGCACGCGGGCGGGGCTGCTGGGGGTAGGCGGCGGCGACCTGACGGGCGAGATCGGTGTGGCCGGCCTGTTCAAGGTCGGCGGCGAGGTCGACGATCGTGCAGCCGTGCAGGACGGCTTCCTGGGCGGAGGCGACCAGCCAGCCCACCAGCGGGTCGTCGTAGGCGATGGCGGCGCTCCGGAAGGGAATCGGACCGTCCGGGGAGGGCCGGTAGAGGGTGCCGCGGTACCCGAACTCGACGTCCGGGTCGGTGACCCGCACCGCGGCCCAGCCCTCGGCCAGGTGACGGCACGCCAGCACGGAGTAGGCCGCGCCCTCCAGCGACAGCGGCGGGTGCAGCGTCCTGACGCCCTCCGGCCAGCCAGCCGGTATGTCCGCGCGGGACCGGGCGTCTTCCAGAAGGAAGAGCACCCCCAGCTTGTTCTCGTCCGCGTCGGCGTAGGTCACCTGGCAGCGCAGGTCGTCCAGGCATTCGCCCTGCCGCCTCGCGTGGGTGTAGCGGTACCGGGGCGCACCGTCGGGGTTCGCGGTGAGCCGCTCCCACAGGACGCTGCGACGATCGCGGTCCTCGTCCCGCTCCTCGGCGTAGCCGATCCCGACCGAAACCCCGTGGCCGTTGGTCGTGTAGACGACCGGAGGCCTTTCCGGGGATTCGCCGTGGCGGATCGTCACGTACGGCACGGGGGCCTGGTCCACAGGCAGCGGAGCGCGTCCCATCAGGCCACCACCGGCATCGGCAGGGCGGCCAGCGCGACCACGGCCCGCCCAGCGCCCACGCGGACCATCGCGGGCAACTCCGCTCGTGCGAGCCGGCCGGCCAGGTCGGTGGTCCCGGCTCCCGGCGGCACCAGCCAGTGGATGCCCTCGTGCGGCGAGGCCGTCAGCGGCGGAATGTGGACGCGTGCCTCCGGGGGCATCGGGCGAACGCCGGGTGCCCGGGGCACACGCTGGCGGAGGAACTCGCCGGGCGGCAGCAGGAGGTCGTGGTAACCGAGCCTGGTCGCGATCACCGGCCCGCAGTCTGGGCCGATTGCCGCCAGCACCGCTGTGGCGGGCCCGTCGTCGATCCGCAGGACCTCGAACACCCGGCCGCACAGGAGACCGACGACGTGCGCCGGCAGCCACACCGGCCGGGCCGAAAGCGACACAACCGCACTCGCTCGTTGCATGAGGCGCCTACCGCTTCCGCGCGACCGCGCCGTAGGCACCCGCCGCCCGAGCCAGCCGCAGGTTGCCCGGCGCCCGCGAGGCGGACCACCGCTGAACGGGGACGACACCGGGCCCCAGCAGCTCCCAGCCGTCGAACAGCGCAGTGAACTCCTCCCGGGACCGCGCGAAGAACGGCAGCTGCATCGCGGTACGTCCCAGAACGCGCCGGCTGACCCTGACGTGGTCCAGACTCCGGTGACTGATCGCCAGCAGGCTCCCCGGCGCCGCGACCTCCGTGTACGCGGCCACCACCCGGCGCGCGTCCTCGACCTCGTGCAGCACGTCGAACAGCGTCAGCGCGACCGGCTCACCCGACGAAATCAGCCCACTGCCCAGCGCCGCCCCCACCTCGGCGAGATCGGCACGCACATGCCGGACCTCCGACGTGCCATTCCCCCTCAGCAGGGCACGGGCGTGCGACATCACGATCGGGTCCCGATCGACGTAGACCACCCTCGAACCAGGTGCCGCCAGCTCGTGGACCTCGCCAAGCAGTCGGTGATGGACCGATCCCGGCATTGCCCTGCCCCACCAGTGCGGCAACGGCAACCCACACCCGAGATCGAGGATCTGCATCGGACCACAGCTCCCGATCCAGGCCAGCACCGCCTTCCGGAAGGCTTTACGCTGCAGCGCGGCCCGCCGAGCCCCGGGCTCCCAACCCCACAGCAGGCCGACCTCCTCCCGATCCGCTGGAAAATTACCGATCCCGCCCAGCAGGTAGTCCTCGACCCGCGCGGACTGCGGCCGATGGAGATTCAGCTCGATCCCGTCGAACTCCTCCACGGCGTCCGGCTGCGCCATCTCATGGGCCGTGGTGATCATGCGGCACGCCCTGCCACGGTGAGGCGGGCCGGGAGGCGGTGAACCTCGTGGAAGGTCAAGGGGCCGCTTGCGTGCAGCGCCCAGCCCTGTTCGAGCGCGGCGAACGCGATCTCGGCGTCCTGCTTGGAGGAGGTGGCGGAGGCCGTACCTTCGCGGGGAACGACCGGGACGTGGGGGTACACGGCGGGACTCCTTCGGATTGATGGACGAGGCGAGATGGGACAGGTGGGCTGGTCAACCGTGGTGGTGAGAGCGGCGACGCCGCCGGACGGGCTCCTGCCAGGTGGGGCGCTCCGGTCGGCCGAAGGCGGCGACCGCCGCCGCGTACAGGCCCTCGGCCGTGGTGGTGCCCCCGGGCGGTACGACCCAGTGCAGGAACCGGCCCGAGGCGTCGGTCAGCGGCGGAACCCTGATCGGCGTACCCGTCGGCAGCTGCCACGCCTTCGGAATGTCGCTGTCAACCCGCGTGCCCTGGGCCAGCAGGAAGTCGTAGAAGTTGGCGGCGGGACTGGCGATCACCGGACCGCAGGTCCTGCCGAGTCGAGCGGTGATCAGCGCGCCGGCCTCGGCTCCGCACCGCACCGCCTCGAAATAGCGGCCGACGTCGACACGCCATGAGGCGGTGCCCGCCGTCGGTACCCAGCTGGGCTGTAGACCGAAGGCGTCCGGCGCCGTCCGGGAGCCGGTGGGGCTGAGCTGGTCGGCACCGCCCGAGGTGAACTGGGCTTGGGCGGGAAGGGCAGGAGCGGTCACTGGTGCACGCCTTCTGAAGTGGGGATGGAGGGAGCGTTGGTGGCAGTCAAGTCGGAGGTCCTTGAGGGTCCAGCCGGTGCGGCGGCCGCACCCAAGTCCCTTGGGCAGCACAGGTTTCGCCAACGCGTGTTGCCCAAGGGGGTGCCGGCCGTCCCCGCCTCGTGCGGGCGGTAGGGACATGTGGGACTCACCCCCGGGGGTCGGCCGTCGAGGCCCGCTGCTGGCGGCTTCGGAGAACGAACCAACCGTGGCCCCAGCTGGGCGGACATCACCAGGCTGTTGGGCGGCCATCTGACGGCCATCTTCGGGCTGCGAACGCCAGAGATCGTCATCAATGAGAGTTATTTGTCCCAGTTTAGGATTCTGTACATGGCTGGCTGCAGGCGGAGATGTCCACCAGATGGCCACCCAACGGCCTGGTGGTGCCCAGCTGGCAGCAGGCACCGTAGGACCCTGGGTGCCATCGGATCGCTTGCTGCGGGCGCGGGGCCCTTGCCACGGCAACTGGCCCAAGTAGGCGGCTGCCAGCGGATCAAGGAATCGATGGAGGAGATCTCGGTGGACGGCGAGGGTCCGCGATCTGGCTATCCTGAGCGCCTGCTTCACCCGGTGACGCGGGCGTCCGCGCCCGACCGGCACTTCCAGGACGGCGGCCCCCTGCTTGATGCGCTCGCCCAGCCGGTCTGCCTGGATCTGGCGCCGCGACGTCTTGCACCTGGCCTTGCCGTCCACCCCCTCGGCCTGGGCTGCCGGTCCATCGGCTCAGATATGACACCTCACGCGGTTCCCGACAGCGAGTGGCTCGACGGCATGCGGAGCGCCGTCGAGCACGGCGCCAACCTCTTCGACGTCGCCGACACGTACGGGGACGGACGCGCGGAGCGCCTGCTCGGTCAAGTGGTCGGGGAGTACGGGAGGCAGGGAGTCACGCTCAAGATCAGCAGCAAGGTTGGGCACCGAGGGACGGCGCCCCATCCCTACGCAGGACCTCACCTGAGGCATCAGCTCGAACAGAGCTTGGAGAACCTGAACGTCGAGCAACTCGACTTGTTCGCTCTGCCCTCCCATGACTTCGGGCCGGGCGACCGCTACCTGGGCCCGGCCGTCGAGGTCCTGCGAGCTATGAAGGACTTCGGGACGATCGGGGCAATCGGCCTGGTCGGACCATCGTCGGGCCCTGCCGCCACGCCTAGCGCAGGCGGCCACGCGCGCTTCGATGAGCTGTTCGCCCTGATCCAGCCTGACGTCGTCATGCTTCCCTTCAACGCGCTGACGCCGCTCGCGCTCCTACCAGGGGGTGGAAAGGGCGAGCTGATCTCCCGTCTCGCCGACAGTGACACCGGGGTGCTTCTCACCTCACCGCTGGCCGGCGGGCTCCTTGCGGGGGCCGTTTCCTGCAGAAACCGTTTGCCGGCGCCGAGGAACGAGACGAGGAACGTCATCGCTCGCGTGCTCGCCCCGCTGCGTGAACGTCTCGGGGGCCACCCGGCGGTTCTCGGTCAGGCCGCGCTGCGGTACTGCCTGTCCCGCGGGCGGGGCACGGCCGTGGTGGCCGGGTTCGGGCGTGCCGATCACGTCATGCTGAACTACGGTTGCCTCGGCCTGGACTTGTCGCCTGAGGACGAGGCGGCTGTCGAGGCCGCATATGCCACGCTGCGCGAAGAGCTCCAGTTGACGCGACCCGAGGTCGTACGGCAGTCCACGGCCGCTGGGTAGCCCGCCCTGCCGGAACGCCGGCATGCGGAACGGCCGGTGGGCTGACGCATCCCACCCATCAGACCAGGGCAACACGCCTGAGAGTTCGCCAGTGGTACTGCCGACCGTGACGGCGCAGTTCGACGAGGTCGAGAGCACCGACGTCCAGCGCCACGGGCGCGAGTACGCGCAGTGGTTCGACGGCGTCGATGAGCGGCCGGGCAGGTCGGGCTACAGGGTTGTACCCGATTCCGAGGTGTGGCCGGAACCGACCGGTCTCCGTTCCCCCGGGCACCCCGAGGCTGCGCCCTGCGGAGGTAAGCTGCTGGTGCAGGTGGACCAGGCCGGTCCAGGGGGAGACCGAGAATCGGACCGCTCCGCGTGAGCCACTGAGCGGATGTGCGGCCAAGGCCAGGCGAGGCAGCTCCAGGCACTCCACCTGGCGCGCCAGCGCGTCGACGGTACCTGTCGGCACGTCGGCGGTGTTGCCGATACGCAGAACGGTGAGGTGCAGGCCCTCGGCCGGCGTGAGGTCGAGGGCCAGGTGCTCAAGAGCTTGCTGGCACTGCACCGCCCGCTCGGCCAGATCGCGGTTGTCGCCGAAGGTCAGCATCCAGTACAGGCGACGGGTGCCGTCGTCCCAGCCCGGCCGCTCCCAGTGGTTCACGAGACGGTCGAGCCCAGCGTAGGCATCCCAGTCGGTGCGCACGATGGCGTTCGCATCGGCGAGGTCCGTCGGCGGCGCGCAGGGGAACGCCGCGGAGTCAGGCAGCAGGGCCATGATCGCTTCCTTCGGCGACTCAGGCGGCGCCCGGGGCCCGGGTGCTCCCGGCGACCGTACCGGCGGACGGGCTGGCGCGCCAGGCTCGAAGACGCTCCGCGTAGTCGCCGACGACGGGTTCATCCCTCCAGCGTTCGGTGCGTTCGTAGAGCTCGAAGCCGCGCAGCCACACGGAGCGGATCGGGGGCGTGGTGCCCGAGCCCAGCGCCTGCTCTCCGCGGTACATCGCCATCTCGAGGTCCGGCTTCGGCTGCTGGAGCAGGGCCGTGGCGATGTCCAGGCCCACCAGCGCGCGGCTCCAACCGGAGTCCGAACTGGCCAGCATCGGCTCGAGGTCCCGGCCCCGGTTGAGAACCTGTTCGGTATCCCCGATCGCCAACTGGGCGGTCACCACGTTGGCCAGCGCCCGGGCGGCTGAGTACGGCTCGAACGCGATGCACGGAGTCAGCCCGGGAGGGACGTTGTGGCGGTCCAGGAGGTCCAGGCCCTGGTCGATGGCTTCGAGCGCCAACTGGTGGCGTCCGGCCCGGGCGAGGGCCCGGGCCCGGCCGTTGATCAGCAGGCGGATCGCCTGGGGGCTGCCTGGAGCGATCGCGACCCCGGCGACCGCCGCTTCGTCGGCCAGGTCGTACTCCCCCTGGTAGTAGTACCCGAGGGACCGCGTGCCGAAGGCCCACATCTGCAGGTCGCGGTCACCGATCTGGTCGGCGAGCTCCAGCGCCTCGGTGCTGTATGCCTGGGCCTCCGTCGGCCGGTCGGCGTTGGTCGCCATATAGCCGAGGAGGCCGGAAACCCGGCCGGCGAGGCGAAACAGCTCGGTTTTGACCCGGGGAGGCTGGTGCCCGGCCAACAGGGTATGGAGCATGCTGCGCAGCAGTTTGGCCTCACCGACCAGCTGGTGCGGCCCCAGACGCTCGTAACGCTCCACGATCCCCGTGATCGCGCCTGCGGCCATCGCGAGGATGGCGGGGTCCGTGTTGGAGGCTGTCAGGAGCCGGGTCTGCTCCCGAACATGCTGAGGATCGTCGAACTCCAGGACAGGCAGGCCGACATCAGGCAGAGTTTCGCCGGAGCCGGCAAGGGGGAGCCCGAGGGAGTCCGGGGCGACCATCTCGAAGATCTTGTCGACGGACATGTTGAACAGGTGCTTGAGGACCAGACCGAGTGCGATGGTCGGGGCACTGCGAACCCCAGCCTGCATCCATCGGTCGAAAGTCTTGCGACTGGCCGTGGCCGTGGCCAACGATGGCCGCCCCTCTCTCTCGGCCGCAAGGCCGGCAGCCCTGGCGAAGTGGGCGTCGAACTTCTCGAAGGGCTCCAGCCCCCGCTCCTTGACGAGAAGCCGGAATCTGGGGATCAGTTCACCCATGACCTTCTCCTAGATGCTGGCGGGCCATCGAGAACGCCCGGAGAACCCAACGTGACCCACGTTGATCGAGCACGCGGCAACCGCACGGGCACGCCTCGTCGGACACCAGAATGTCCGTCAGATCGGCGCGCAGCAATGCGTTTCACCAAATTGATGGCGCAAATTGCCCCCAGGCCGCTTGTCCATGTAGGGCAAGCCCGGGAAGACTGATGCCATGCCCACCAGACAGACCACAACCTCGGCTGCCCGTAAGGAACTCGGCGAGCTGCTGCGCCGCCTGCGCATCCGGCGGGGCATGACCGGGGTCCAGGTTGCCGAGGCCACAGGAATCGACCCAGGCACCCTCAGTCGGTACGAGAACGGGCGTCGCAAGGTCGAGCTGCTGATCGTCAAGACGCTGCTCGACCTGTACGGCGCTGACGAATCCGGACACCGGGCTGCTGTCGCCTTCTGGGAGGCAGACGCGAAGACCGAGGCCAAGCCCTCGTGGTGGCGACGGGGCTTCACCGTGCCTGAGGACTTCGGCCAGTACCTCGCCGAGGAACAGGAAGCCCGGCTGATCCGCTCTGTGGAACCCCACCTGCCTCCTGGCCGCTTGCAGACCGAGGAAGTTGCCGCTGCCGTCATCGCCGGCCTCCGCCCGGACCTGTCTGCCGAGGCGGTCACAGGACTGGTCGATCTCCGGATGCGCCGTCAGGCCGAGACTCTCGAAGCCGACCAGGAAATCCTGCTCGGATCAACAGTCCTCGACCTTCCCGGGCTCTCGGCCGGTTCCGCGATCCTGCAGCTCGAACGGCTACTCGAAGGATCGCAACAGCCTGGCATGCGCATACGCGTGCTTCCGGCGGGCCTTTCCTACAATCCTGCACTTGCCGCGCCATTCGTCCTCATGGTGCCGCCCGTAGGCCGCACCTCCGCCTGGGTCGAGCTCATGGACCGAAGCATCCGCCTCCCCGATGCGGCAGTCGAGCGCTACCAGGCTGCCTTCTCCGTGACCGCCTCACACGCTCTCAGCCCCTCCGCCACACAAGACCACCTCGCTCAGTTGATCAAGGACCGCAAGTGACCTTCGCCGCTCCATCGTCCCCATCCTGCGCCTTGCTCGACCTGCGCGGTCTGACCTGGACGAAGTCCAGCCACAGCGGCGGCGGAGGAAACTGCGTTGAGGTCGCTACACGCGGCTATCAGCGATATGTCCGAGACTCGAAAAATCCGGATGGCCCGGTGCTCACCTTCACCCAGCAGGCGTTCATCCGCTTCATCGCCGTTGTGGTTGCTGGCGAGTACGACCACGTAACCGAACCGCCCCTTCGGGCACCTGGACTCTGAGCCGACAGACGGGTAGGGGTGCGCCTGCCGACTTGGCAGTTGCACCCCTACCTGCCACTCCTGGCCTTCCGGCCCGGCGCCGCGGGTTGGCTCTGGTAGATACGAGGCAGGTACCGCCCGGGAACAGCACGTCAGTGATCTTCATGTGGAAAGTCGAGACCGACGAGCCTCTCTACTTCACCGTCAACGTCCCCACGTACTGGCCGCGGTGCCTCGTTGTTCCAGGGCACAGCGTTCGGACCTCCGGGGTGGCGCCAGGGGCAGGGGCTCTGGTGCTGCGCAGATCCCTCGTCCCCGGGCCTGGCCGACGCGGTCCCGCGAAACCCAGGACGCCGTCCCCGAACCACCACAGGCGGGGCGTCTGCCGAAGCGGTGTGAACCGGTGAGCCACAGGTCCGCTCTGGCTCGGACCGCGGCAGGAGGGCCCGGCACCGGTGCTGAGCCGCAGTCCGCCGACGGGCGCCTGTACCAGCAGCGGCAGCCGGGGTCACCCGACGTCATAGGTCGCCGCTGTAGCTCGCGGCGTCGCCGGCCCCCTCGTACGGGCCGTAATCGCTGCCGGTGCGGGCGACGGTCTCCCGGGTGCCGCGCCTGCCGAGCAGCGCGGCCTGGGCGGCGAAGTCCGGCAGCAGCAGGCGCAGCGCCCGGCGTCCGTACAGCGCGGTCAGCAGTCCTGTCCCGTCGGGTTCCGATGATGTGTCACCTGATGCTGCCGCCCCGCTCAGGGGGTGCCGGCGGCGCAGCTCGCGAAGCAGTCGGTGTCCGGCGAGGGTGCGGGCCGGAGCGCAGAGCAGCATGAGCGGGAGTACGGTCATGGGCAGGCCTGTCCACCAGGCGCCCCGCGCGGTGGCGAGCGTGCCCGTGGCGCACGTGGCCGTGGCCAGCACACTGGACGTGGCCAGCCGGGCCGGGCTGCAGCGCAGGCCGCGGTGGACCAGGTCGGTGCGGGTCTCCTCGCGGGCGCGCCGCACGGGCGGGGTGGTCACGGCGTCGGCCCAGGACAGGTCCCGGCCGAACGCCGTCCGCGCTGCCCGGTGCAGCGGAGTTGCGTCCTGCCCGGAGTGGGTGTGCACCACCCGCCGCAGGCGGCCTCGCCGGTCGGTGTCGAGCACCCCCGCGAGGTGCAGTTCGACGACGGCCACCACCAGTGCGGCCTTCGATCCCCCACGTACCCCCGCGATTGCCGTGGCTGTCAGGCCGTCGGTCCTTCCCCGGGCCGGCCGCCATCGCAGAAGCCCCGCCCCGAGGAGCGCGGCCATCGCGCACACCACACCGACCGATCCCACCGGACCCCCTGAAGCACCGACCACCCGACGGCCCTCCCCGGCCGTTCCCGCAGGATGACAGAGCGGGACGGCGATGCCAAGCGGTCGACCGACCCGACTGCCACGCCGCCAGAGCGCGATGAGAGCACGGACAGCGATCCCGCCGAGCGTGCCGACAGCGTCAACTCTGACGAGAGGCCCTCGCTCGGCGTGGTACCGGGCGACGGACGCCGCACTCGATGACCCCGACCTGGCTGTCACCCCCACTCCCGTGGCGGTCCAGCCGAGGCCGATCGTGGCGGGGCAGAGCGGGCTGGAGCGGCAGATCCACCAGGAGATCGACGACGAGCAGACATAGCAAGCAAGGGAGCTGGAAGACCAGGTTGACAGGGCCGGCTGCTCCGCCTGGCGGGCCCCTCGGGTCGGCGGGTGCCGTTCAGCGCGGAATTGCAGGGGAACGCCGTTGCGCTGGAGGACGGCGCGCCAGGGGTGCGGTGGTTGCGGACGAGGAGTACTCGGCCGCCGCCGTCGTGGAGGGTCATCGTGCAGCCGGCGTGGCAGGTGCAGGTGCGCTCCCACAGTTCCATGCCGAGGGTGAGCGCGGTGTCGGTGAGCAGGTCCAGCAGGCGGTCGTGGTCCGGTCCCGCGCTCAGGTCCAGCTGCCACTGCCAGCGCTTGCGGCCGCCCTGGACCGACCTCGCGGATCCCACCGGTGAGATCTGCGGCGTCGCGGGCCTGCGGATCTCACCATGGAACGGCGGCCGGGTACACCTGACGATTCCCGGCCGGGTCGGCGAAGTGGTCCTCGCCAACCTGCCCGCCACGACCTGGAAGGCCGCACTCGCCCTGTGGGAGCAGGACTTCGACGACATCTCCCTCACCCGCCAGTTCTGGACGACCCACCCCCGTGCCACCACGGCCGGCGAACACGCCTTCAACGCTCGCTGGAAGGACCCCTCCGGCAGCGAGGGCCGGGCCTGGCTGGCCAGTGGCCTGCTGCGCCGCACGCCGCTGTTCGCCGCAGCGGACGCGCCAGCCCACACTGAGGCCTGGAGTTACCCGCACCATCCGGCCCGGCCGGGTGAGGAGTGGGTCATGAAGGTCCTCTGCCACCGGCCCTCGCGCGACCACCAGGAAACCGTCGCCCTGCTCACCGCCCCCAAGGTCGGGCTCCCGATGGACGTCGTCGGCCTGGACTGCGCCTGCGGCACGAGCGAGGTGCGGACCTGCACCGTTGAACTCGCAGGCCCCCGGGACCGTCCGGGTCGGCTGCAGCTGCGGTTCAACCCACGTACGTACCCGACGATGCTCGCCTACGACGAAGCCCGGCCCAAGGAACCGCGCCGCCGCCGTACCCGCCGACACACCATCTGATCCGCTGCGCCCGTCCCCGGGGCCCCAGCGGTGCAGGTTTCGCGCCGGCCCCGGAGACGTGAACGCCGACTGTCAGCGTGCCCGTTGACGGACCCGGTGGTCACAGATCAGCAGCGCGTGCCCGTACGGGGCGAGCACCATGATGCAGCCGCTGGCGTCAGTGGTGCACGTACAGGCCCGTTCGACCAGCTCCGTGCCGAGGGCGAGGTCCGTGTCGGTGATCAGGTCCAGCAGGGTGTCGTGGTCGGGGCCGTGGCTCAGGTCGAGTCTCCACTGCCAGGGCCCGTGCTGGGGTGTGGCATCGAGGCGCAGCCGGACGGCGGCCGCGGGTGCCGTCTCGGTGGTGGCCGGGATCATCCGCGGCAGGCCGCTGCAGGTCCAGTGGCCGATGCCCGTGGGCGGTGCGGCCGCGAAGCGGGCACTCTCCCCACCGCTCCACGGTGCTCCCGGTGTGGCCGCGCGGGGCTTCGGGGCAAGGGCTTGCCGCCACAGGTCGGTTGGGACGCCGGTGACGAGGACACGGGCGCAGTTCGTGCCGCAGTCCGGGGGCGGGACCGCCGGCGTCGGAACCATCGGGGGCGGGCAGGAGGGCGGCCCACTGCTGGGCGACGGCGGTCCGGGCCTCGACCTCGACGGCCAAGTGGTCGGCGGGGTGCACGACGCGGATGCCGAGTGGGTGGCGGGTGAGGCCCCACCGGCCGTCCAGGCCCAGCGAGATCTCACGCTCCAACCGCATCTGGGCGTGGGAAACCCTGGGAAACGCGGCGACGTGGTGCGCGGCAGCCGTGCGGGCCGTCCCGGGGAGGTCCTCGCCGGTGCACGCGGCGAGGCGCTCTGCCAGGACGGGCCCGGGCGGGGTCGGTTCGGCGGGCGGCAGGACGCGGCGCAGCCAGCGGCGTGGTGCGCCGACGGACGCCAGTTGCCGCCGCAGGTCGTCGATGGCGGCGTTCTCGTGACCACCGCGCGGGGAAGTGCTGTCTCTCCCCGCTTGGGCGGGGGGAGACGGCACCTCGCTGACTCAGGCGCGGGAGCTGCGGGCGAACGCCACGAGACCTGCGAATGCCTCCGGTGTGACGAGCAGGGCCGGCCCGGCGGGGTCCTTTGAGTCGCGGATGGCCACCGCTTCGAAGCGAGTGCCGGTCAGGTCGGCGACCTCGACGCAGTTGTTGCCGGATCCACCGCTGTAGGACGACTTGAACCAGTCGGCCACGCCTACGAGTTCAGGGGCAGTGATGTGGTGGGTCATGAGGTGATCTCTCGGGTGAGTTGTTGCAGGAACTCCGGTGTCGCCTCGGAGGGGAGGGCCGAGCGGGACAGCGCCTCGAACATCCGAGTGAACCGGCCGACTTCGCGGGACTTGTCCGTGAGGGACATACCGGCTCCCGTGTCCAGTTGGACCGTCATGGGCAGCTTGTCGCCGAGGTCCAGGAGCGTGAAATCAGAGAGCGACAGGTAGCCGCGAACCGACTGCGGAAGGATCTGCACGGTCACGTTGTCGAGCGTCGCGATCCGGGCGATCTCCTCGTACTGCTCGCGCATGATGTCCACGTCCCCAGCCACGTACCGTAGCGCCGGCTCGTACTGGATCGCCCACAGCTTGACAGGATCGTCGGGGGCCACCACCCGCTCCTTGCGCTTCATCCGCAGGGCCACGCTCTTCTGTATGAACTCCGACGTGGACTCCTCGATCGGCTTGGCGATCTCGTGCAGAGCCTTCGCGTACCGCTCGGTCTGCAGCAATCCGAGCACGCACGTGGGGTGGTAGGCGCGGACGGACTGGGCCGCGGACTCGACGCCGAGGAAGCGGGGCATCGAGGGCGCCATCGTCGCCACCGTGTATGGCGTCCACCAGTCCTGGCGCGAAGCGGTGCGCTGGAGATCCACCAGACGCTCGGTCTCATCCTCGTCGTCGACGCCGTACCGGGCGAGGAGCTTGCGTAGATCCCCGGCGTTGCGAAGATCCTGAAAACCGGTCTCCACACGCTGGAGTTTCGTCGAGCTGAACGCCAGCCCCTTCACAGCGTCTTCCAGCGTGATGCCGGCCTGCTGACGCAGTTCCCGAAGCTCGTGCCCCAGTTCGATCCGCCGTGCTGTCGGCCTTGGCCGTGCTGCCACGTGCTCACCTCCGGAGTGCATGCGTCTACCGTCCGTATCGATCCGCGCAGTGTTGCACGTCACGCGCGCGCGGTGCCAGGCCATGCGCTTGCGTTGGCATGTGCCATTTCCTCTTCGTCGGGGGATTCAGTGCCGATGCCGTTGCAGATTCAGCGTAGACGCGCCACCTTGGTGGCACGCCCTGATTGACGGGGCATCAGAAACGGTCAGTCGAGGCCCGCGAGACGCCGACGGCCGCCACCTCCACCATTGGACTGCGGAGGTCTTCGTGCGCCGATCTGCTGACGACCAGCTTCGCCGCCGGGTGTCGGCCGACATCGCGGCGGGCCTGCCGGGGCGGCCGGCGCGTGCTGACCCGGACGAACTCCTGAAGCGGGTGTATCCCGTCGGTGCCTCTCGGGGCGCCTGGCGGCGACGGCCGGACGGTACCGAGGTCTTCGTCGAGGGCTTCGAGCGCGCCTTGCGCCGCGAGACGGTCCTGCGGCGGCTGGAGGACGGACGGCGGCTCAGACGGTACCGGGGGTTGGTATGACGGCCGTCGAACTCGCTCCAGCCGAGCCGGCTCTCCCTTCCCGCCCCGCCACGGCATCCCTGCGCTACCGCCCGGAGTCGGCGCGGGCCGCACGCCTGCTCGTCCGGGGGAAGCTCAAGGAATGGGGCCTGGACGCACTGGTCGACCCGGCCGAGCTGATCGTCACCGAGCTGGTCTCCAACGCCTGCAAGACCGGCTGCCTGACCTTCATGCAGGTGGCCGTCCGGCGCCCAGCCCCGGGATTCGTCCGAGTCTGCGTGCGGGACGGCTCCCCGGAACTGCCGGTGCTGCTGTCGGCCGGCGAGGACCAGGAGTGCCACCGCGGCCTGGCCCTGGTCCACGAACTCACCGGCGGCCGGTGGGGGACCACCCCCGACCCCTGGGGCAAGAGCGTGCACGCCGACCTCCCGGTCCCCTGACCGCCCGACACCACGTCAACCGGCCGGTAACCGGCCACGGCATCTTCCATTGCTGTCCGTCACTGCGTGACTACGATTCATCGCTTCGGTTCGACCATCAAGGAGTACCGCGTGGAAGGATCCACCACCGCCATGAGCCCGCCCGGAGCGCTGAGGCCCGCGAGCGTCCGGGACAGCTGGCAGGCGCTCGCCGACGGACTGCACGTGCAGCGGGTGCACCTGCACCAGGAGCAGTGGCGCCAGGCCGCGACGCTCGCGCCCGAACAGCTCGGGCTGCCCGCCGAGCTGGACCCCGTCGACCTGGTGTCGAGGCCAGCCCTCGTGGTGCCGTGCGACGACGTGCTGATCCGCGCCGCCGGCCTCACGTCGTGGATCGACGTGCCGTACCGGCTCGGCCACGACCGCACCGCTGACGGTCCGCTGACCCTCGCGGTGGACGAGGTGGGCCGGATGCTGGCCGAGGATCTGGACAGCAGCCTTGAAGCGGCCGTGCACGGCGCGACCCGTTCCAGTGTCTGGTGGGTGGGGGCGCTCTCCGTCATCCACCACGAGAGCGGCCGGACCGCCTCCCTGGCGATGCTTCAGTCCGCCGTGCGGGCCGTCGCCCTCGGCGCAGGGACGCGCGTTCTGCGGGCGGCGCTTCGGTCCCGGGGCGAGGACAGCGCGGTTCTGCGCGCCGCGTACTGCCGGGCCGTCGCCGAGGTCGTCGTGCTGGAGGCGTCGCTGCCGCAGCTGCTCGGCGAGATCGGCGGGATGCGCCTCACCGACCTGGTGACCACCTCGGTGCCGTGGCGCGGCCAGTTCACCAAGTACCAGTCGGGCACCGGAGCGGGGCAGGTGGAGTAGGGATGGACCAGTATCCGTTCGTCGTGATCGAGGGCCTGGACGGCAGCGGCAAGACCACGCTGCGCAAGGGCCTGTTCAGGCTGTTCGACAGCCTCTACGGGGTGACGCCGCTGTCGGTACTCACCACGAACTTCCTCGCCCCCGAGGTGGCCGCGGACCTGGTGGACGGCAAGTACGCGCCCACCGAGGCCAACCGGGACCGCTACCTGCGGGCACTGCGGGCCGACAAGAAGGCCACCGTCGAGCGCCTGATCGCCCCCTCACTGCCGCTGCGGCCGGTGGTCGCGGACCGGTGGCTGCTGTCGGAGCTCGCGTTCTTCCAGGTCAAGCACGGCCAGGACCCGCAGGACACCTACGCCGGGCTCGCCGACGCGATCGACCTGGTGCCGGACCTGACCCTCATCCTGGACGCTGCCACCGGCACCACGATGCGGCGCGCCGCCTCCCGCAGCGCGGGGGACTCGGTGCGCGACGACTGGGACGTGGACCACGTGCAGACCTCCGTGCGCGCCACCTACCAGGCGATCACCGCTGACCCGACCTCGTTCCCGAAGATCGGGCCGACCGTGACGATCGACGCCAACCAGCCCCGGGCCGACGTGCTCGCGAACGCCTGGACCGCGCTGATCGAGCGCGGCCTGACCCCCGACCTGGAAGGAAGTATCCGGTGAGCGCCGCCATGTCCGAGATATCCGCGGCCGCCCGCCTGCGGGCCGCGCTGCGTGACGCTGCAGCCTGCCGGCGGCCCGTGCAGGCGATCGGCGCGGTCAACGCCATGGCCGCGCGGGTCGCCGTCGAGGCCGGGTTCGGCGCGCTGTGGGTGTCGGGCCTGGAGGTGTCGGCCGCCTACGGGCTGGCGGACGAGAACCTGCTCTGCTCCCGGGACCTCGCCGACGTCGTCACCTCGCTTCGCCGCGTCACCGACCTGCCGGTGATCGTGGACGTCGACAACGCGGCCGGTACCGGGGCGTCGGCCGCGCGGTTCGGGTTCGACCTCCAGGCGGCCGGGGCGGCGGCCGTCTGTCTGGAGGACAGTCGCTACCCCAAGTGCAACTCGTTCTCCGAACACCGCGCCCAGGCGATGACGGAGACGGAGGCGGTGTGCGAGCAGATCAAGGAACTCAAGGCCGCCGCCCCGGGCCTGCTATTGATCGCCCGCACGGAGACGCTGATCTGCGGCGGCGGCATGGACGACGCGCTGGCCCGTGCCACCTCCTACGAGGCGGCCGGAGCGGACGCCGTGCTCCTGCACTCCAAGGACACCACCGGTAACCAGGCGCTGGAGGTGGGCCGCCGCTGGTCCGGCGTGCCGCTGGTCACCGTCCCCACCGCCTTCCCGCACCTGGACCGCCGCCTCCTCGGGGAGGCCGGCTTCGCCCTGGCGATCTACGCCAACCAGCTGACCCGCGCCGCACTGGCCGCGATGCACAGAGCCGCCGCCGGCTTCCGCGTCACGGGCGTCTTCGAGGCGTGCCAGCTCGCCGACGTCCAGGACCTGATGCGCGTCGGCGACCCCGACGCCCGCGCCTGCCTGTGACACCCCTGCTCCGACAACCAGTACGGAGGCACCCTTGAGCGACCTGCCCAGCATCAGCGTGTCGGTGAAGGCCGCGATCATCCACCAGGACCGGATCCTGCTCCTGTCCTACGACGACAGCGCGGACGGCGGCTGCTTCCACTACAACCTTCCCGGCGGCAAGGCGATCGAGGGCGAGCCGCTGCGCGAGGCGGTTGTGCGCAAGGTCCACCAGGAGAGCGGGCTGAGCGTGCGGACCGTGCGGGAGATGTTCGTCGTGGAGTACGTCCCCGGACACTTCGGCAAGGACCTCGGCCCGCTGCACAAGACCCAGCACAACTTCCTCGCAGAGATCACCGACGGCCGCACCACACCCCGGTTCTCCGACCCGCGCGATCCCATCCAGGTCGGCTTCGCATGGCTGCCGCTGGCCGAGCTCACCGCGGTGACCCTGATCCCGCAGGTCGCCCCCGCCATCCTCGCCGCGCTCACGGACACCCGTGACGTCCTCGTGGACCGCGCCCAGACGGAGACGACGCGATGAGGGCGCCCACGATCCTCGTCGCCAAGGGCGCGGGCGACCCGAACGCCCTGGTCCGCTGCCTCAGCCGGTACGACGTCTACGAGGTCGCCGGCCTCGACGAGCTCGGCGGCGCGGTGCGCCGCGCGGAGCTGATCGTCATCCGCTCCGGTATCCGGCTGGATGTGGACCGGCTGGCCGCCATGCCGAAGCTGCGGCACGTCATCCGCGCGGGCTCCGGGCTCGACGGCATCGACACCGCCGTCCTGGCCGCGCGGGGGATCGGCCTGTACCGATACCCCGAGGCATCGGCCCCGGCCGTCGCCGAGTGGTGCCTCGTGGCGTTGTTGGCCCTGGCCCGGCGCATCCCGCTCGGCGCCCACGGCCTGGCCCTCGGCTGTCATCTCAAGACGGCCTGCCTGGGGACGCCGGTGGTGTCGATGCGTGTGGCCGTCTGGGGCGCCGGGCCTATCGGTCGGGCCGCTGCCGCCGTGACCGAGCGATTCGGTGCGGAGGTCGCCTTCGCCGCCCGGCCCAGCATCACCGACGGCCTGCGGCAGATGCCCGCGGCTGAACTGCCCGGCTGGGCGGACGCCCACATCGTCGCGCTGCCCGCCACCGCAGAGAACATCGGGGCGTTCGGCACGGGCTTCCTGCGTTCGGCGGCGGGGCGCCGGCCCCTGCTCGTCGTCGCCGGGCGCCTGGCCACCATCGACGCCAGCGCGTGCCTGGAGGCACTTGCTGACGGCGGCCTGACCGGCCTGGCCGTCGATCCGATCGAGGCCGCCGACGCGCACCTGTTCAAGTCCGGCCCCACCCCATTGAACCTGCTCGCCACCCCTCACATCGGGGCTCAGCGCGCGGACATCCGGGCTGCCCTGGACGCCTGGGTCACCCAGACCGCCAGCGCCCTCCTGAGAGGGGAGGCGGCCCGGTGAACGCGTGGGTGGAGCAGAGACGTGCGGCGGCCCGCGCGGTCGCCGGGCAGCTCGCCGAGGAGTACCCGCACTCGCCGGTGTGGATGACGGGGCCCGTGGCCTGCGGGATCGCCCACGCCCGCAGCGACGTTGATCTGCGGGTGCTGTTCACCGAGGGCCCGGTGCCGGTGCTGCAGTCCCGCATCATCGACGGTATCCGCGTAGACCTGGAGGCCCAGGCCGTGGCCGAGGCCGACGAACTGCGCGGCTACCTGCGGCAGTTCCACATCCTGGGCGACGACGTCGACCTGTTCCGCACCGTGAGGCGCCGTCTTCCGGCGCTGACTGTGCTTCGGACCGCCCACGCCATGCACGGCGGGGAACAACCGGTGCTGTCCGAGGCTGAGCGGGACGTCTACCGCCGGTGGGCGCTGGCCGACCGCGTCCAGCACGCGATCAGCCTGGTCGAGGACCTCGACGGCCTGTTCCAGGCCGGACTGAGTGACGCCGTGGATCTGGTCACTGGGCAACTGCACCTCGCTGTTCAACAGGCCGAGAACACCGCCGCCGGACACCCGCTCCTCGGTGACAAGTGGACCCCCGTCCTCGCCGGGGCCCCGACGCCGCCCGCGGCGTCTGTGCACCAGGCCCTGCGCCAGGCCCGCGCCCGGCTGCTGGCCGCACTGCTGGCGGTATGGCCCGAAACCGCCGCCCCGGACGGCCACGTGCCGGACGACTGGCTGGAGGCCGGGTGGCTGCCCCAGCGCTACAGCGACGGCTGGCGACTGAAGTTCGCCGACGACACCATCCGCCTCACCCCCGGCCAACTGGCCGCGTGGCACCAGGCGCTTCACTCCTGACCGGGCCCCGAGCCCGCCCCTCTCCTGGGAGGCACCCGATGCACCCCACCAGCCCGAACGAGCTGATCGGCCACCTGTACCGGACGCTGGACGCGTCCGAGGTCGACGCCGTCTCGCTCATCCTCAAGGTCCGCGGGGAGACCTGCGACATCGACTGCCTGCACTGCTACGAGAAGCGCAAGGAAGGCCCCGGCGGCGCGCGGATCAGCGACGACCAAGTCCAGCTCCTGCCGAACCTCTTCCCGGGCCGCCCGCTCGCCATCGAACTGCACGGCGGCGAACCCCTGACCGTCGGAAAGGAGCACATCGCCCAGCTGCTGCGGACCCTCGCCGGCATACCGCAGGTCAAGCGCCTGTCCCTGCAGACCAACGGCGTCCAGCTCGACGCCGAGTGGCTCGACCTGTTCGACGCCCACTACCCCGGCCTGGAGCTGGGGATCTCCCTGGACGGCGACCTGGAAGGCAACAGGTGGCGTGTCGGCTACGACGGCGAGGCCACCTACCCGCTCGTGGTCAAGGCCCTGGAACTGCTGGCCGAACGCGGCCGGACCTGCGGCATCATCACCACCGTCACCCCCGCGCTCCTCGGCCGGCCCGCCGAAACCCTCGACCACCTGGCCGCGTTCACCGCCGTCACCTCGGTCAGCGTCGTGCCGTGCTTCGACACCACCGTCACCCGGCCCACCACGCACACCGGCAGCCGCCGCCCGCCCAGCCGGACCCTGCAGCAGGCGGCCCTCGACCGGCCCGGCGGCCCGGCCTGGGCGATCACACCCGACCAGTACACCGACTTCGTGCTCGGCCTCACCCAGCACTGGATCACCACCGGCCTGTTCCGCCGCCTCAGGCTCTCCCCGGCCGTCCCCACCATCCGCCGACTGCGGGGCCTGGCAACATCGTTCTGCCACTTCTCCGACATGAAGTGCGACCACGTCTTCACCCTCTACCCGGGCGGCCGCCTGGGCAGCTGCGACGAACTCCCCTGGCCCCAGGCCCAACTCACCCACCTGACGCCCACCACCAGCCCGGCCGACATCACCACCGCCCAGCGCGGCTCCAACCTCCTTCGCCAGGGCAAGGGCCTCATGACCGCCTGCGTGACCTGCGACTACCGCGGCACCTGCGGCGGCGGCTGCATCGCCACCCGCTGGCGCATGAACCTCGCCGGCCACCACGACGCCTACTGCGACCACCGCATACGCCTGATCGACGGAACCGCAGCCCTCCTCGCCGACCCCGCCCACCCGGACGGCGCCTGGTGCCGGACCGCCCGCTGGCGCCCCACCCCCGTCAACCGGATGCGCGACGTCCAAACCTTCCTCGCCACCTGGGACAACCCCCAAGCCGCCCGCCACCCCGCCCAACTGGTCACCAGCGCCTTCGGCAACATCAACACCACCGGCCTGCCCGGCCCCACCGCCCAGAGCGCCGACGACCTCGACCCCGCCCACCCGCAGTGGAACGACGCGATCGAGCCCGGCATCAAACCGCTCGTCGACCACCTCACCGGCCGCTGGCACCTCGTCACCTACGACAGCTGTGAAGGCCACCACTACAACGACGGCGCCCGAAAGAGCCAGACATGCGAGGTCGGCCTCCTCCCACGCGACGGCGCCGAGTACGCCGCCACCGCCGCCGCCCTGTGCCGGGCCGCCACCCGATGCGCGCACGCCATGCCGCCCGCCGTACGCCTCCTGGTCGCCCGCAACAACCTGACCTGCGAGACCACAGGCCGCACCCACCCGGTCCTCGACCTGCGGCTCCTGCCCACCTCCGAAACGCCCGGCGCCGCCTACTTCGCCGCGCTGGACGACGCCACCGACCAGCTCCTGGCCGCCCTCGACACCGAAGCCCCCGCCGACCAGCGCCCCTGCGCCTGCCCCCTCCCGCCCGGCACCCAGCCGGCCGCGCTCCCGCAGGCCGTCGCGTGAGCCCCACACCACGGGGGCGCGCACCCCCGACCAGCCCGTACGGCCCCAGCCCAACCCCGAGAAGCCCGAGCAGAGAAGGAACCGGCGATGAAGAACGACACCTGGGCCAAGGACTTCCTCGACGCCGTCGAGGAGCTCCGCGACGACGACGGGTCCGTCCGCTTCACCATGCACTCCTCCCGGGAGGGCGCCGACGACTGGCCGACCGAGCCGACCGTCCACGCCTGATCCGACGCGCTGAACCCAGCCGGGGCCAGGGCCGCAAGCCCTGGCCCCACCCCTTCCCCGCCAAGGAGACTGCGATGGACCTCAGCACCGTCTTCCGCATGCCCGCGATCCACGCCCACCACCTGGCCAAGACCCAGCGCATCCACCACGCCCTCCAACGCGGCGCCGGCCGCACCCTCATCGCGCCCAAGCCCACCGCCGCGGCCTACGCGCTCGCGCACCACGTCCTCGAAGGCGCCGAACACGCCGCCCGCACCGACAACCCCGACACCTTCGCCTGGTACACCGAGCACCCCGACGCCGGCACCGCCGACCTCGCCCCGGCCGGTCCGCTCACCGTCGCCCCCGACGAGGCGAACCTAATCACCTCACCCATCTCCGACACCCCGTACTACGTGCTCGGCCCCGCCACCCAGGCCGCCCCCGAGCACCTACAGAAACTCACCCTGAAGTCGGCCGGCCTCGCCGCCGAACACGGCTTCGGCGAACTCGTCGACGCCCACGCCCCCATCGTGTGTCTGCTCACCGGCAAGCCGCTGGGCAGCCCCCTACGCTCCTGGACCATCAGCCGCATGCCCGGCACCGTCTTCCTCGACTACGTCCCGGACAACCCCGTCATGGTCGCCCGCGACCTCGTCCACGAGGCCGGCCACAACTGGCTCAACGACGCCCTCACCGCCACCGCCTGCGAGATCGACAACACCCAGACTTTCTACTCACCCTGGAAGAAGACCCACCGACCCGCCTACGCGTTCCTCCACGGCTGCTGGTCGTTCTCCCTGGTCGCCCTCTACACCGCCGCCGTCCTGCCCACCACCAGCGGTGAGACCCACACCTTCCTCACCGCCTACCTCGACCGCCAGCGCACCCAGCTCCGCATCGTCGCCGACGACCACGAGACCGCCCTGCAGACCATCACCGACGCCACCCTCCGCGGCAGGCTGCGGACCGCCTACCGGCACGCCCTCGCCCTGTGAGGAGACGCTTCCAGCAGCCCAGCTACTGGGCGCGAACGCTGAGGGCCACCGGAATGCCGGGGGCCCTCAGCCATTTCGTCCGGTGGATCGAGCGTGGTACGTCACGTACCGCGCTCGTAGCGCACAATCGCGGCGGCCAGATCCTTCTCCAGCTCGCCGATCCACCCGCCAAGGAAGAGCGCGGTGAAGCCTCGGTCCGAGTAGTCACCCGGCCCTACCGGCGTCAGGGGCAGTGAACTCACGTACTGGCCGGCTTTGCCACTGCGAAGGTTGAGCTCTGCCCGGACTGCGTGCGGGGTGGTGCCCTCCAGCACGAGCAGCATCGCGGGGTGGCTCCAGGGCGTCGGGTTCTTCGCCATTTCCTTGATCACCCAGCACCAGTGGCGGGGCACCGGCTGGTATCGGCGCCTGCTCGGAACCGGCAAGATCGGAATGGACCTGGCCGAGCGCATCGGCAACTCCGGCCGGCTGGAGTGCGCGTTGATGGTCGGCCGCGACCGGACCTCGCCGGGGCTTTGCCGCGCGAAGGAGCTCGGACTGCCCACGATGGCAGGCGGGATCGCCGCGTTCGTCGACGCCGGGGAGCGCTTCGACGTGGTCTTCGACGCCTCCAGCGCCGCAGTGCACACCGCCCACTGGCAGGCCCTGGTGGCCACCAGCACGGTGCTGGTGGACCTGACCCCCAGTCGCACCGGCACCCGGGTGGTGCCCGCCGTCAACGGGGACGCAGCCGTGCAGTCGTCCCGGCACTTCAACATGATCAGCTGCGGCGGGCAGAGTGCGATCCCCGTCCTGCATGCCATCGCCGCGACCTGCACGCCCTCCTACGTGGAGATCGTGGCCACCGGCGCTTTCGCCAGCACCGGGCGCGCGACCCGCCTCAACATCGACGAGTACATCGCCACCACGCAGGACGCCGTCCGTGAGCTCGCCGGCGTGCCCGAGGCCCGGGTCAAGGCGCTGCTGAACCTCAGCCCCGCCAACCCCGAGCCGCCCTTTCGTGTCTTGGCCACCGTCCTGGCCCACGACGCCCGCCCCGAGCCCGTCCAGGCCGCCGTCCGCGCCGCCGCCGCCCGCGTGCGCGCCTACGCCCCCGGCTACACCCTCGCCTCCTGCTTGCCCGCGTCGTCGCCTGGTCCGCGTTCGACAACGGCCGGCACGCCGTCGCCCAGCAGCACTTCATCCAGGCCCTACGCCTGTCCAAGGCAGGCGGCAACATCGAGATGGGCGCCTACGTCCTGAGCACCATGGCGCTCCAGAGCATGCTGCAGGGCCACCCCGACGAAGCAGCCGACATGGCACTGGGCGCCTACGAGCGGGCCAAGGGCCACGCCGCGCCCCGCGTCCTCGCCTTCGCCAAGCTCGCTGAAGCCCGGGCACTCGGGCGCCTCGGCGACACCGCCGCGGCCGTCGCCGCGCTCGACCGCTCCGAGCAGCTGCTCCACCAGGTCCACCCGGGAACCGACGACCCGGGCTACCTCGACTACTTCACCGAAGCCAGGCTCGCGGCCGACGCCGCCGAAATCCTCCGCGACCTCCGCCAACCCGAGCGGTCCCTGCTCTGGAACCAGCGGGCCACCGCCATGTCGAGCGACCGGTTCGCCCGCGCCGCCGGCATCCAAAGCGCCGTCGTCGCCACCAGCCACCTCCAGGCCCGCGACCTCGACCGCGGCCTACTCGCCGGCCACCGAGCCGTCGGCATCCTCGCCAACGTCACCTCGATCCGGACGGCCTCCTACCTGGCCGACGTCGCCAACGCCCTCGCCCCCTGGCGGAACGAACCCGAGGTCCGCAACCTCATCGGCATCATCGGCCGAACCACAGACGCTCCCTCCCCAGCCACGGCCTGACCGTGAAGGGCGGCTACCGGGCTGTCGCCGAAGTCGTTGCCGCGGCTGTCGCCGACGACGCGTACGCGGCCCTGAACCGGCCGGCGTCACCGGTCTCCCACCACTCGGTGCAGGCCCGCCCGTACTCCCCGTCCGGACGAGTCTCGGTGACCCGCCACGTCGGTGTCGGCCCGGGCGGGACGGGAGCCGGGGACGTGCCGCTGCTCCAGCGGGCGGAGAGGGGGTGGTCGGTCGGCATGCGCTGCTCCAAGAAGGGTGGTCGGTCGGGCGCCGGGGCGGCGCGTCCCCGCGACGGCGGGGAAAGAGGACCGGCCGCTCGGTTGTCGGGCGGCAGGGTGGGCGGTTCGTCAGCCGGCGGCCGGGGGCCGGGCGGCGGCGCGGGCGGCCTTCTCCTTCTCTCGCAACCACTTGTGCCGTGGCACGTCCTCGGGCCTCTCCCGCTCCCACTCCTCCTGCTGGTCCAGCACGGTGACCGCGGCTCCGGCGGCGGCGGCCGTGGCCCGGGCGTAATCCAGGGCGCTCGCCACGGCCCCGAGCACCGCGCTGGCGAAGGCGGGCGAGGTGCGGTCGGCATCGGCGGCGACGTACGCGACGGGGAACCCGGCCTCCGGGCGGGGGTTGGTCATCGCCACCTTCACCTCGCCGTACCGGCCGGTGTCGATGTAGTCGGTGACCAGCACGGTCGCCCGGGCGAGGACCTCCCGCTCGTCCTCCTCCCGGTTCTGGTGGCCGGGCTGGCTGACCGAGACATGGACCTCCAGCCCGGCGCACCGCCACCGGCCGGTTCCCTTGATGTCGAGCCGGACCTGGTGCAGGGGCTCGATGGCGCCGACGCGCTCGCTGCGCGGCTCGCTCTGGTACAGGCCCGGGTAGCGGCTGGCGACCGCCTCGGCGGTCAGCTCGGCGGCCGTCGGTCCGGCGGTCGCCGGTTCGGTCTGGTCGGTCATGGTGAGGGGTCCTCTCGGGTGGTGTGCTGCAACCGGTGGCGCCCGCCGAGGGCGGGCGCCCAGCCCTGATGAGCAGGGAGAGGGCACGGCTCGACTCCGCCGGAGCGGGGGAGCGGAGGAAACCCCGCGAACGCGGGGAGCGACCGGGCTGTGCCGGCGTGGTGTCCCGGGTGAGGGGATCAACCCCGCGCTCGCGGGGACAAGGGCAGGGACTGACCTCGCGTCAGCGTGGATTGTCTGCCCGGAGCATGTGAACAGCAGGCCCCGCGATCGCGGGGTGGGGTGGAGCTGTACAGACCATAGCCCACCGGGTCGGTGCCACCCTCGGTGTTCACCTCAACGGGGGCGTGGGGGGACGCAGGATCGGCTCGTTCGCGTAGACGAACGGGGGCTGCAGCGGGGGGTGCCAGGCGCTCCGTGCGGCGACCAGTGCCGTTCTCCAGGCCGCGGTCTGCGCGGGGGTGAGGCGGCAGACCCGCAGCGCAGTGACGAGGCGGTCGGTGGTCACTTCTTCCACCCACGGGGGGATGTACTGGTCCGTTTCGGAGCCGCGCAGCCACGCACCGAGGTCGAATCAGCGTCGCCCCGATCCTCTCGGAGTGGTGGGCCGGGTGCAGCCGCACCTCCACCCAGTGCTCACCGAGCTCGATGAGCGTGATGCCGGTGTCGCGGGCCTGGGTGATCCTGTCGAGGTCGGCCGGGGTCAGCGGGGAGATCCGGTCCTGGGGGTCCTGCACGAGGTCTCGGGCAGCAGCCACCGGGCCGTGGGGCGGCCAGCGGCGCCGGCGCCAGGGCGTGTCGGTCGCACGCCGCGAGCAACTTGGTGCTCACGACGCGCTGGGCCTCCCGTCCGCAGTCGTGGCAGCGGAGCTTGCGCCGCTGGGCGAGCGAGCCGTCCCACTCCCCGGCGGCGACCCAGCCGGTGGCCGCGAGCAGTTCCAGCACGGCCAGCTCGATGGCCGGGGTGGGGTGCGCGCAGGGCCGGACACCCAGGGTGTCGGAAGGCCCCGAGACCACGAACCCGCAGCCGAGGCAGCGCCGCTTCCACCCCACCTTCGGCGCTCCCGGCTGCTGCCTCTCCTCCTCGACCGGGACGGGCTGGTCTACCCCGAAGCCGGACAGGGACTCCTCGTGCAGACCCCGCAGGGCCTGCATCGCCGAACACCTCCACCTGCGCAGCTGATCGCCCGCCCGGCCGCAGCTCGGTGGAGCCCGTCCGAACCTGCCGAGCCGGACCAGCGCCAGCAGCACCACGAGACGGGTGCCCCACGCCGAAGGAGGAAGGGGTCTGCTTGATCAACAACACATACTCCTGCGCCTCCTCGGCGGCAGCGACTCTGCGCACGGACCAGACAATGGTGATCCGGTGGTGGAATGCCGAGAAGAAGATACTTGACGCGACTCCTCCAATCCAAGGAAAGAGAGCCACACCATAATGATTCTCAAAGTTTCGTACGGCTCTGAGCTTCGGCACCCAACCAGCTGGCAAGAGATCGATTACCTGATCGCCGAAGCCATCCGTTTCATCACTCCGCGCACGACAGCGGACGGACGGTCAGCCGCACGGCATGAAGCCTGGTTCTCGTTTATCGGACCACAGGTCGAGTATCCCAGCGCCAACCTGCGCGTCGCCGCCAACGAGACGACTGGGTTTGGCGCCGCAATCTGGTTCACCGACGGCCGCCCTCCTCGGCGGGGCGGAATCTACGACGATGCCTGGATCTCCGACAACCCCACGCCGTCTCACATCGACTCCAGCCTGGTGTCCGACCCGGAATATCCAAGGTTTCACGACCCAGCAAGCGCAATTCCACTCGCCCAGCTCAGAGCCGCCATCGGGGAATTCTGCCGTTCGGACACGGGGGCGCGCCCCGAGTGCATCGCCTGGGTGACCGGCGACATTAACGGCCAGCGGCATGACAAGCCGCAGTTTGACGAAATCGACGCGGATGAGAATCGGATCCCGGTCAAGTACGACGACGGATCCCCCTGGGCCATGTAGCTATAGCCTGCTCTCAGCTTGGGAAGTCGACAGGTCAACAGATAGCACTGCAGGCCAGGCCGGCGCCAACACAGGGATTCGTTCCTCGTACAGCGGTCCATGGTGTCCGGCTGGGTGTACATCACGTCGAAGAGGATGCCCACCAGGGCGTAGGTCTCCAAGTTCTCCGTGGGGTCGATATGCCAGGGGAGCGACGGGGGGTCGACGAACCCCTGGTACAGGCGTTCCGCGAACTTGAGTATCAGGTTTTTCCCGACATCCGGTCGCTCCCGCAGCGACGTGGCCGATGGCGGACCATCGCCGACCGTCGCTGGCTCCGCAACTGATGCGTCACCGCCGTCAGAGCTGCGGCAGTCGGTCCGTAACTGTGGGAGAGCGTCGCTCCTCAAGCCAGAACAGATAGACGCGGAGGTGCGATGCCAGCTCGCCGTCGAGGTAGTCGGCGTACTCCAAGGCAGCGGCGGCCACCCCTTGCCCTGCATTCGCGTCGCCGGCCTCCCAGTCGGCTCGCCGGTTCGCCAGGTACTCCGTGATTCGCCCTCGGTCGCGCCACCATTCCCGGACCGCTGCCGGCGTCCAGTGGGCGTCGCCGTCGCAGCCGTAGCCGGAGAACGCCTCGGCCTCCGCCGCGTCGACCAGCTGCTGGAGCTCCTCCGGCGTTCGGGGCTGCCGGTACACGTACTCGGTGAAGGCGTCGGCCTCGTAGAGCACGAGTCCAGGGGCGTGGAGACGGCCGGTGCCGCAGTTGTCGGTGTCGGCCCCGTAGAACTGCCCAGGCACGTTGAGCCACTTCCGATCCGGCCACTGCCCCAGAAACGCCCCGCGCGCATCGCCGAGCAGAGGTACCGGATCGAAGTAGAGGTCCACGGTAGAAGGGTAGCCATATGGAGCCGACAGGCCGCGGGTCCCGGTGACGGCGCTTGTGTACGGGTCAGGGGTGACCCGGGAGGAGGGCGGCTTCTTCAGTTCCCTTCACAGAAGGGCCGTTTTTCTGAACCGCTCCTCGCTGACGGCAGGTCCCAGTCGCGGCGCCGGTCCGCAGCCGATCAGCGGCCAACGCAGGCAGGAGGGGGAGGGCGATGGATCTACAGATCCGCATCGAGGGCGGGCCAGTCGACGAGTATGTCGCGCTGGCCGAGACGGGGTCGCCGGCACCGCGGTGCAGGGGCGCGATGACGTTGGCGAGGTCGAGCGGGGCTGGTGGGCGCCAGGTGTACCGGAGGGGCTCCACGGTTGTGCCTCTTCTCGCCGGATGCCCTGCTGCGGTGCGCGGCCTGCCGGACACTACAGCATCCCTGGCGCCGTGACCTGCGGTGATGGCACTGATTCGAACGGGTGACCGATTTAATGAGAAGCGGGATTCCGTTTTTCTTTTTCGTACGAATGTTCGATCCTGGGGTTGTGGAAGCATCCCTCGCCGCACTGGCGCCCCAGCTGCAGCTGTCCCGTCCGGGGCCGCTGGTGCCGGTGCTGCCCGCCCTGCGGGACCTGCTCCCGGAGCGGGGCCTGCGCCCGGGCGCCGTGGTGTCGGTGACCGGCGGTACCGCGCTGGTGCTCGCGCTCGCGGCCGCCGCCACGTCCGAAGGCACCTGGGCCGGGGCAGTGGGGATCGATGACCTCGGGACGCTGGCGGCGGCGGAACTCGGCGTCGACCTGCGCCGCCTCATCGTGATCGAGGCCCCGCGCGAGCGGCAGGCCGAGGTGGCCCTGGCGATGGCCGACGGCGTCGGTCTCCTGCTGCTGGGCGGCGCGGCGCCGACCGCCGCGGCGCGCGAGCGCCTGGCGAACGTGGCCCGCCGCAGCGGGTGCGCGGTGGTGGTGGCGGGGGAGTGGCCCGGGGCGCGGGTGCGGCTGCGGGTGGTGGCGCGGCACTGGGAGGGCCTCGGCGCGGGTCGCGGCCGGCTGCGCGCGCGTCGGCTGGTGGTGGAGACCGGTGGCCGGGGCGCGGCGGCGCGCGAGCGGCGGGTCGGTCTGTGGCTGCCGGACGCGCAGGGCGCCGTGCGCACGGCCGAAGCCGAGGCCTCGGTGTCCGCCGTGCCCGGGGCGGCGGTGCGGACGGCGGCCGGACGCGGTCCGCTGACGGTGGTCTGAGATGCCGGGCGACGAGCGGGTGCCGCGGGTCCTGGTCGGGTGGGTGCCGGACTGGCCGGTCGCCGCGGTGCTCGGCGCCGAGCCGGGCCCGCGGCGGCTGGTGGCGGTCGTCGAGCGCGGCCGGGTCGTGGCGGCGAGCGGCGGCGCGCGGGCGGTGGGGGTGCGGCGCGGGCAGCAGGTGCGCTCCGCGCAGGCCCTGGTGCAGGACCTGGAGGTGGTCGAGCGCGACACCGACGCCGAGGCGGCGGCGTTCGAGCCGGTCGCCGACGCGGTCGGCGCGCTGGCCGCGCACCTGGAGGTCGTGCGCCCGGGCGTGCTCGCGGTGGCGGCCGCCGGCGCGGCACGCTTCCACGGCGGCGAGGACGTCCTGGCCGAGCGGATCGTCGACGCCGTCGAGACGACCGGGCACCCGTGCCGGGCCGGGATCGCCGACGGGCTGTTCGCCGCGCAGCTGGCCGCCCGCGCCGAGCGGATCGTCCCGCCGGGCCACAGCGCCCGCTTCCTGGCCGCGCACCCGGTGGCCGAGCTCGGCGACGACCGACTGGCAGGCCTGCTGCTGCGTCTGGGCATCACGACGCTCGGCCAGTTCGCCGCCCTGCCGGCCTCCAGCGTCGCGGACCGCTTCGGCGCCGGCGGGACGCTCGCGCACCGGCTGGCCCGCGGACTTGAGGCCCGCCCGGTCGTGGCGCGCCCGCCCGGCACCGACCTGACGGTCGAGGAACGCTTCGAGGAACCCTTCACGGTGGCGGAGCCGCTGGTGTTCGCCGCCCGCGCTCTGGCCGAGCGCCTGCACGCGGGCCTGGCCTCGGCGGGGCTGGCGTGCGAGCGGGTGGAGATCGAGGTGCAGTGCGCCGACGGCACAACCGCCTGCCGGGCCTGGAGGCACGAGGGCGTCCTGTCGGTGGGGGCGGTGGCCGAGCGGGTCCGCTGGCAGCTGCAGGCCTGGCAACGGCGAGCCGTGTTCGACGAGCGAGCGGGCGGCGTGGTGGCCCTGCGCCTGCTGCCCGACGGCCTGGTGCACGACCCGGGCCGCCAGCTCTCCCTGGAGGACGGCGACCACGAAGCCACCGCGCGGGCCGAGCGGGCGGTCGCCCGGGTGCAGGCGATCCTGGGCCACACCGCGCCGGCCACCGCCGAGCTGGCCGGCGGCCGCGCCCCCGCCGACCGCACGGTGCGCACCCCCTGGGGCGATGCCCACCAGGAGCGCCGGGCGGACGGCCCCTGGCCCGGCCGGCTGCCCGCACCGTCGCCCACCCACGTGCCCGACACACCCCCGCCGGTGCGCCTGCTGGACGCCGACGGCCACGACGTCCAGGTCACCGCCCGGGCGGAGGTCAGCGGCGCCCCGGCACGCCTCCTGCTGCCCGCGGGCAGCGCCGACGTGGCGGCCTGGGCCGGACCGTGGCCGGAGCAGGAACGCTGGTGGGACCCCGAGCAGGCCCGGCGCACCGCGCGGATGCAGGTCGTCACCCACGACGGCCGGGCCTTACTGCTGGCCGTCACCGCCGGGCGCTGGCACGTCGAAGGCGACTACGACAGCTGACCCGCACCCGCCGGTCCGACCCACCACCCCCCACCTTCCGTTCGGATCCACCGTCATGGCCTCATTCACCAGCCACCCCCACACCCCCTGGCGCGAACTGCACCGCCGCCTCGCCGGCACCCCCACCGGCGGCGACCGCGCGGTCGTGCCGTTCCCCGCCAAGAAGCCCCCCGAGAAGACCCCCGCCCCCGTCCGGCACCAACGCGCCGGCGGCCAGGCCTGGGCCGAGCTGCACGTCCACTCCTCCTACAGCTTCCTCGACGGCGCCAGCGACCCGGCCGACCTGGTCGCCGAGGCGGCCCGCCTCGGCACCGAAACCCTCGCCGTCACCGACCACGACGGCCTCTACGCAGCCCCCACCCTGGCCACCGCCGCCCGCACCGCCGGCATCCGCACCGTCTTCGGCGCCGAACTGACCCTGGCCGCCGCGCTCGCGCCCACCGGCGTCCCCGACCAGGACGGCGAGCACCTCCTCATCCTCGCCCGCACCCCTGACGGCTACCGCCGCCTCTCCAAGACGATCGGCGACGCCCACCTCGCCGGCCAGGGCAAACGCCGCCCCCGCTACGACACCGACCGCCTCGCCGACGCCCACAACGGCCAATGGGCCATCCTCACCGGCTGCCGCAAGGGCGCCGTACGCCGCGCCCTGGACGCCGAAGGACCGGCCGCAGCCGAGCGCGAACTGCGCGCCCTCGCCGAGCGCTTCGGGTCCGACAACGTCCACGTCGAACTGACCGACCACCACCTGCCCGGCGACGACGACCGCAACGACGCCCTCGCCGACCTCGCCCACCGCACCGGCCTCACCCTGGTCGCCACCACCGCCGCCCACCACGCCTCCCCCGCCCAGGCCCGCCTCGCCCAGACCCTCGCCGCGCTGCGCCAGTCCCGCTCGCTCGCCGAAGCCGAGCCCTACCTCGCCGCGGCCGGCACCGCACACCTGCGCTCCCCGACCGAGATGGCCCACCGCCTCACCCCGTGGCCGGGCGTCCAACAGAACACGGTCGACCTCGGCCGCGCCTGCGCCGTCGACTTCCGCGACATCACCCCCCGCCTGCCCGGATACCCCGTCCCCGACGGCCACACCGAGGCCACCTGGCTGCGCCACCTCACCCTGCGCGCCGCCGCCACCCGCTTCGACCCCGCCAACGAGACGGCACACCGCCAGATCGCCTACGAGCTCGACGTCATCGAGCAACTCGACCTCGCCGGCTACTTCCTGATCGTCCACGACATCGTCGACTTCTGCCGCACCGCCGACATCTGGTGCCAGGGCCGCGGATCAGCCGCCAACTCCGCCGTCTGCTACGCCCTCGGGATCACCTCCGTCGACCCGATCCACTACGGCCTGCTCTTCGAACGCTTCCTCAGCCCCGAGCGGGACGGCCCACCCGACATCGACCTCGACATCGAGCACCGCCGCCGCGAGGAGGCCATCCAGTACGTCTACGACCGCTACGGCCGCGACCACGCCGCCCAGGTCGCCAACGTCATCACCTACCAGCCCCGGATGGCGATCCGCGACGCCGCCCGAGCACTCGGCTACACACCCGCCGACCTCGACCGCTTCAGCAACGAGACCGGCTGGCGCGACATGCCGCCCCCGGAATCCGCCGTGCCCCAGGACGTGCGCGACCTCGCCGCCCAGCTGCGCGGCCTGCCCCGCCACCTCGGCATCCACTCCGGCGGCATGGTCCTCACCCGCGAACCCATCGCCGAGACGTGCCCCACCGAGTGGGCCACCATGCCCGGACGCAGCGTCCTGCAATGGGACAAAGAGGGCTGCGCCGAAGCCGGCCTCGTGAAGATCGACCTGCTGGGCCTGGGCATGCTCTCCGCCCTCCACGACGCCTGCGACCTGATCGCCGAACACCACGGCCGGCACCTCACCCTCGCCACCATCCCGCCCGACGACCCCGACGTCTACGCGATGCTCTGCCGCGCCGACAGCATCGGCCTCTTCCAGGTCGAATCCCGCGCACAGGCCACCGCCCTGCCCCGACTCAGACCAAGCCGCTTCTACGACCTCGTCGTCCAGGTCGCCCTCATCCGCCCCGGCCCCATCCAGGGCGGATCCGTCCACCCCTACATCAACCGCCGCAACGGCCGCGAGCCGGCCACCATCGCGCACCCCCTCATGGAACGCGCCCTCGCCAAGACCCTCGGCGTCCCGCTGTTCCAGGAACAGATGATGCAACTCGCCATCGACTGCGCCGGCTTCACCCCCGCCGAAGCCGACAAGCTGCGCCAGGCCATGGGCGCCAAGCGCTCCCACGAGCGGGTCGCCGAACTGCGCGAGCGCCTCCTCGCCGGGATGGCCGAGCGCGGCATCCCCTCCGACGTCGCCGAGGACGTCTACACCAAGATCGACGCCTTCTCCGGCTACGGCTTCCCCGAGAGCCACGCCGCCTCCTTCGCCCTGCTCGTCTACGCCAGCGCCTGGATCAAGCACCACTACCCGCAGGCCTTCACCTGCGCACTGCTGGCCAACCAGCCGATGGGCTTCTACAGCCCCTTGACACTCATCCAGGACGCGCGCCGCCACGGCGTCACCGTGCTGCCCGCCGACATCAACCACAGCCAGGCCCGGCCCACCCTCGAACCCGCCCCGCCCAGCGGCGGGCGAGGGGCCCGGCCCGCGATCCGCCTCGGACTGGCGGCCGTCCGCGGCCTCGGCCCCGATCGGGCCGAGACGATCGCCTCCGGCCGGCCGTACACCGACCTGGAGGACTTCGCCCGCCGCACCGCCCTGACCGAACCCGTCCTCGAAGCGCTCGCCACCGCCGGTGCCTTCACCAGCCTCGGCGTGAACCGCCGTCAGGCCCTGTGGTCCGCCGCACCCCTCGCCCGCACCGGCGACGGCATGCTCCCGGGCACCACTCCCGCACTCGACGCCCCCGACCTCACACCGATGACCGCCATCGAGGAGACCATCGCCGACCTGTGGGCCACCGGCACCTCCGCGACCGCCCACCCCGTCCAGCACGCCCGGCCCCACCTGGAGCGCTGCGGCGCCCTGACCGCCGACACGTTCAAGACCACGGCCGCCCCCGGCGCGCTCGTCGCCGTCGGCGGACTCGTCACCCACCGCCAGCGCCCACCGACAGCCGGCGGCGTGCTCTTCCTCAGCCTCGAAGACGAGACCGGCCTGATCAACGTGGTCTGCCAACCGCACATCTGGGAACGCCAGCGCCGGGCCGCCCTCCAGTCCGCCGGCCTGCTCGTCCACGGCACGACCGAACGCCGCGACGGCGCCCTCAACCTCCTCGCCACCCGCCTCGTACCGCTCACCCTCGCCGCCGGCACCCGCAGCAGGGACTTCCGATGACTCGCCAACCTCCGCCGTCCACGCAGGTCAGCGCCCTAAACAGGGTGACCGGCCCACCACCCGCGGGATACAGTCACCACCCGAACCACCAAAGGGGCACCATGGCCGACACCACCACACCCCGCGCCGTCGGCGGCCGGCCCAAGGGCAGCGGCGTCGACGCCGACGGACTCACCGAGCGCCAGCGCCGCGTGATCGAGGCCATCCGGGATTCCGTCCAGAGCCGCGGCTACCCGCCGTCCATGCGCGAGATCGGCCAGGCCGTCGGCCTGTCCAGCACCTCCTCGGTCGCCCACCAGGTCAAGACCCTCGCCCGCAAGGGCTTCCTCTACCAGGACCCCCAGCGCCCCCGCGCCTACCGCGTCACCGCCGACCGCCCCCAGGCCCCCGCCACACCTGCCTACGCCGCCACGCCCGCAGCCACCCCCGTCCCCCTCGTGGGCCGGATCGCCGCCGGCGGACCGATCCTGGCCGAGCAGACCGTCGAGGACATCCTCCCGATGCCCCGCCGCCTCGTCGGCGACGGCGAACTGTTCGCCCTCACCGTGACCGGGGACTCCATGAGCGGCACCGGCGCATCCATCGAGGACGGCGACACCGTCGTCGTCCGCCGCCAGCCGCTCGCCGAGAACGGCGACACCGTGGCCGCGATGATCGACGGCGAGGCCACCGTCAAACGGCTCAAGCGCGAGGCCGGCCGGATCTGGCTGATCCCGCACAACCCGGCGTACCAGCCGATCAACGGCGACAACGCCACCATCCTGGGCAAGGTCGTCGCGGTCCTGCGCCGCCTCTGACACCCCGCAGACCGAATCACCGACCCCACAGCGCCCACGCCCACGAAATCCCGAAGTCCCGGCCGCGGTACAGCTGTAGGCTCCGACGATCGATCCGAAACGGAGGCAACACGGTGCGTACACTGATGGACCCGCTCACCCCCGAGGAACGCATCCTTCTGCACACCGTCTGGGAACCCTTCGCCAAGGAAGGCCAGTTCCCAACCCTCCGCTACGTCAACTACGTGCTGCGCCGCCAAGGCCTCGACGCCGCCGCCATCCTGCGCAGCGTCCCGGTGGCCCAGATGAGCGACTGGAACGCCGGCTACCGGGCCGTGTTCTCCGACCGGGACGGCTACCCCAGGCCGGACGGCGAAGTGCGGCTCACCATCGCCGGGCTATACCACCTGCGGGGCGACGAGACCGCGGACGGGATCTGCAGGATCCTGCTGGAGACCATGCGGGCGGCCAGCAAGGCGCAGGAGTACATCCTCTCCAACCCCTACGTCACCACGGACGCAGAGGCCTCATTCGCGAAGGTGCTCGACCGGATCGAAGCGTCGGACGAGCTCGCGAAACGGGCCGAACTCATCGCGGCCGCCGAGTGGCCCGGACTCCGCATATCCAGTCAGGACGCCAACGCCCGGATCGAGGCAGTGCAGCCCGGCCACCTGCTGCCGGACGCCGACTTCGCCTCCGTCGAGGAGTACCTCGCCGCCATCACCGTCGCCACCACCCCCCTTCCCATCCCCCAGCCACTGCCCTACGGCGACCCCCGCGCACTGCTGCGGGCCTTCAGCGTCCTCGACGTGACCGTCGAACTCGTGCTCGGCATCGCGGGGTTCGCGGCCCGACCGCCGGTAGACCGCTCGGCACTTCTGGCCTTGGACGTCGACGACGACCACAGCCTCCAGACCGGGATCACCGTGCTCACCGAGATGCTCGCCAACCTCCAGGTCGGGAAGGCCCAAGGCCATCCCTCGCCCCACGCACTCGGACGGCTGACGAACTGGCTGACGCAGGAACTGCCGACCATCAACCAGCCCGCAGTCGCGCGCGCGAACGCAACCCTCGACAGCCTCCGGGAGATCCGCAACAGCACCATCCACCCGAAGCCGAACGGCAAGCACTTGAAGAACCACGAAAAGCTCGGGCTCAGCTACCCGATCACCGACCCCTCCCGCGCATGGGACAGCATCCGCGCGCACACCGAGCAGGCTCTGATCACCCTGTACGAAGAGATTCTCGCCGCCCGCCCCGCTGCGCAGTAGAACACGCTGCATGGTCAGGTCCGCGTCGCACGCCGTTGTTCCTGCCGGGAGGTGCGGACCTTCTCCAGAGATTCGGGGCCGGTGACGTCGGCGACGGACCGGAAGGTCCCGTCCTCGCCATAGGGGCCGGCCGCGGCGCGCCAGCCGTCGGGTCGCACGCCGCACTGCTTGCCGAGTAGGGCCGTGAAGATCTGCGCTTTCTGCCGGCCGAAGCCGGGCAGCTCGCCCACGCGGCGCACGAGCTGCCCGCCGCTGTCGGCTTCTTCCCATACGGCGGCGGCCCGACCGTCGTAGCGGGCAACGAGGAAGGCGCACAACTGCTGGATGCGTCGGGCCATGAAGGCGGGGTGGTCGTGGACGGCGGGCCGGGCCGCGAGGAGCACGGCGAAGTCCGGCGGGCTGTACTCCGCGATCTCATGTGCATTGAGGTCCTCGCGTCCCAGACGCCGGACGATGGTCATCGGTCCGGCGAACGCCCGCTCGGTCGCCACCTGCCGGTCCAGCAGTGCCCCCACGAGCAGGGCGAGCGCGCTGCGCGAGAGCAGGGCGTCGGCCTCGGGCTGCTGCGTGATGAACACTGCGGTCTCCACCGGCACCGGCCTCCTCGGGGTAGGTGATCCGATTGTTCGCCCAGTCTGGTCGAGCCGGGCGGAGGAAGGGGGCAATACACGAGCGTCGGACCGGTCTTGGGTCCGGACGGGGGCGGTGGCGCGGCCTTCCGGGTGAGGCCGTTACCCGCGCGAAGGCGCTCAAACGCCAGTGCTACGGTCGGGCCAACTTCGACCTCCTCAGGCTACGGATCCTCCTGACTCCCTGATCACGGCAACGCAACTCGACACCCGGTACGCGGACCGGAGATGATCGGCGCATGACGGCACCGGATGAGACTCTCGACGCGATCACAGCCTGGTTTGCCAATGTCGAGTACGCAGGACTGATCCTTCCCAGCGGTTGGTTCGGTCGCCCCTTCGACAATCAACACCAGCTGACCTGGGCGCACGTACGGCATGGCAAGCTGCTGCTCGAACTCGATGAGCGGCTACTCCTCGTCCTGACCGCTCCCGGCGCGCCAAGCATCGACGGCCAGAACTTGATCGTGACATTCGCGCAGCTGGTGTTCGACTGGCAGGGCTACGGCGACCTTCAGCCGCACGCTGAAGCCTTCCGCACCGGCGAACTCCAGTTCGTCGGCCACCCCATGCCCACAGCATGACGAAGCGCCGGATACGTCGGCGATACCTGTGGAACAGCCGTCACGGCCCGTCGGATTCAAGGCGCGTCACGTGATCGTCGCCAAAGCCCGGCTACACGCCCACCGCCGTCCTGTGGACCGCGATCAAAGGCTGCTCCTTCGTCACGGGCCGGACAGGGCCAGGGCGACCGGTTCGATGACCCACCAGTGGCGTCGGGGCCGGCCTCCGCACACAACGATCCGACAGGGTTGATGATCACTCAAGTCGCCTCGGAAAAACCCAGGTTGGACGCGATAGGCTCTGAGGTCCCCCACCGCAAGGAGCGAGCCGTGACCACCGAGACGACCAGGACCGACCCGGCCGCGTTCGCCGCAACCCTGCCACACCACATCGCGTCGGCCACCGCGATGGTCACCGACACAGCCGGACGCATCCTGATGCTGCACCAAGCCCACCCCTACCCCGGCCACCCCACCTGGTGGCAGCTCCCCGGCGGCCTCAGCGAACCCAACGAGAACCCCGTCACCACCGCCCTGCGCGAACTGCTGGAGGTTATGTGAGCAACTTCTGTGTCCCACGGAAAAGTGTCTCATCCTGTCCTCCGACAAGCGACGTTGACCGTTTGTCAGGTGATCTTGACTAGTGCCAAGTTTCTGACCTCGGGACGCTTGACATCAGGGGCGGAGAGGATCTCCTTGATCGCGGCGGCGGCCGGCGAGCGGTAGTAAGAAGCTCGTGACACCCCAGACGGGCTTCCGCTTCGCCGACCGCACCCGGGCCCGGCACGCCGCAGTGCACGCCTTGCTGGCTGCGGGCCACAGCCGGCGCGCCGTCCAACGGCAGCTCGGCATGACCTGGCGAACGGTCAAGGCTCTGGCCGACGCCGTGACTCCGGAGGATCTCTTTCAACTTGTGATTTATCCAGCGGTCTCGAACAAGTTGGCCTAGTCAGGTGATCGTGAGCGATTGCCCCCTGATCCTGAACTGCACCTCCCCGTTGCCCAGCGCATCGTGGGCTCTGTGGCGGGGAATCTCAGCTGCGGTGCCGGGCACGACGGGGCTAGCGTGGTGCCTTTGTGAGTGGGAGGGGATCGCGGTGCTGGTCATGCCCGGGCGGCGGACGTCGACGATGGAGCTGCTGGCCGCAGAGGCGGCGGGCCGTGGGATGGCGGTCAGGGCTGCGGATGATTCCAGCCTGGTGGGCCCCGCGTACTGGTACGGCGGGCCAGTCGCGGGTGCCAGGCTGGCGGGCCAGCTCGGGTTCGCGCTGCTGGAGCCCACGGACGACTGGCTCGCTGAGCTGTCGGAGGAGTTCACCGGCCGCTGGGTCCGGGCTGCGACCGTGGCGGACGCGTGGGCGCTCGACCGGCCGACGTTCGTGAAGCCGCCCCGTGACAAGTCCTTTCCCGCCGACGTCCACGCCGACGGCTCGCGGCTGTCCGCCGATCTGGACCCGGCGACGCCGGTGCTGCTGTCCGAGGTGGTGACCTTCGCAGCGGAGTACCGGCTGTTCTTGCTCGACGGCCGGATCGCTGCGGCAAGCCGGTACGCGGTGTTCGGCCGGCTTGACCCCCGCCCGCTCGGTACGGACCTGGCCGCGCGGGCAATCGCAGCGGAGATCACGGAGTTCGCCGACCGGCTGGTCGCCGAAGTTGGGCACACGTTGCCGAGCGCCGTCGTTGTGGACGTTGGGCAGCTGCTCGACCCGTACCGTCCGGGCCACCGCTGGGCCGTGGTGGAGGCGAACATGGCATGGTTCTCGCACGCCTACGCCGCTGATCCGGCACGAGTGCTGGACGTGGTCCTGCGGGCGGCGGGCCCTCGCGAGCATGTGCAGCCTCGGGACCTGGCTTTCGAACGGCACTGACCCACGCCGCTCGCCCCAAGCTTCCCGCAGTCAGCCCGGCTCTGACCGGATTCCAGGAACTGGCACTTCCAGTCTTGCCAAGATCGCCTGATGGAGGAAAACCCGGGCCCGGTGATCACTCGTTCGGGTGTTCCCAGGACAGCGGAACGGCCTTCGCGTCATCCTGAACTCGACCAAGAGGAACAGGACTTGACGCGAAGGCCGTGGTCGTGAGTGTGGTGGAACAGGGCGTGCAGGACGAGCCGTTCGCGGAACTGTCGCGCTTCCGGGGGGTCTTCTACAATTGCCTCACCCGTCGGCGTGACGCGCTGTTCGAGCTCACCGACGCGGTGCTGTGCACCGACGGCCCAGTGAAGACCCTGGTCGGTTTGGCGCTCGCTCCCGAGCACCGACGTGGATACGGAGCCCTGTACGGCGCGCTGAACAAGGGCCGCATGGACGTCGAGCAGCTGCGGGCCGAGCTGGCCGGCCTGCCGCTGCCGCGAGCCGCCGACGGCCGCCTGGTGCTGGCGGTGGACGTCTCGCCGTGGCTGCGGCCCGACGCCGACACGAGCGACGCCCGCTCGTTCTGCCACACCTACGGCCGGGGCGAGGCCAGACACCAGATGATCCCGGGCTGGCCCTACTCGTGGGTCGTCGCCCTGGAATCGGGCCGGACCTCATGGGTCGCCCCGCTGGACGCGGTGCGACTGGAGCCCGGCGCCGACGCCGCGGCCGTCACCGCAGCCCAACTCCGGTATTTGGTAGGCCGGTTGATCGCCGCCGGGCAGTGGAGTCCGGACGACCCGCCGATGTTGATCGTGGCCGACGCTGGCTACGACGTGATGCGGCTGGCCTGGCTGCTGCGCGACCTGCCCGTGGAGATTCTGGGCCGTCTGCGCTCGGACCGGGTGATGCGCCGCCCGGCTCCGACCCGCGCGGAGTTCGCGCTGGCCAACCCGGCCGGCGGGCGGCCGCCCAAGCACGGCAGCGAGTTCATCTTCAAGGACTCCCGGACCTGGGGCGCCCCGGACGCGGAGACGAAGGCGGAGACCACCCGCTACGGCACCGCCCACGCCCAGAGCTGGGACAGGCTCCACCCCGAACTGCAAGGACGCGCCGCCTGGCGCGACCACCCCGGCCAGCTCCCGGTCATCGAGGGCACCGTCGTCCGCCTCCAGGTCGACCACCTGCCCAGCGGCGGCGACCCCAAGCCGCTGTGGCTCGCCCCCGGCGGCCACTGCAGCGCCCTGAAGGCCGACATCTCGGGTCGCTGGCACCAGTGCGGCCGCTACCACACGGACGAGGTGCCCGCCGACCACGTCGCGGAGACCCCGGACGGGGACGAGGAATTGCGGTGGAGCTGCCAGGATCCGGATGCCGTTCCGGACGTCGGACGGACCATCATCACCGACGAGCAGTACGACGAAGTCCGCGACTCGGCCGACAGGTTCCTGAAGGAGCACGGCCTCGCGCTCGGCGGTGACGACCTTCGTGGCCTGGTGATGGAGATTCTCTCCGGTGTGGGCTTGCTCCTGCCCCCTGGTGATCCGGTCCCCGACGGCACGTGCACCGCGTTGCATGCGAACGCGGCTGGTGAGTGGTGGCAGTGCGGCCTTCCCGCCGGACACGCCGCCGATAGGAAGCAGCGGGCCTCCCATGATGCCGGGGAGGACTTGTGGTTCGAGGGCGATCCCGACACGATCCCCCCACGCTGAGCGCCCACTTGGATACTTGCCTTATGGCTCCTGAGCACCCCAGATGACCACCGCGCTCGTGCCGGGCCGGCGCGGGCCGTCGGTGGCGGCCGACAGGGTGCCACCGACGGCCGAGAAGGTCGTCACGCCGGTCGCTTCGGTCGCTGGCATCCCGGCGCCGTAGCGGCGCGCACCGTAGCCCGCCCTGTTCCGTTCGCGGCGGGCGGCGCGCGGGATCTGGCGCGCGCCCGTGAGGGGAGTCTGCCGCCGGTTGCACACGCCCCGGGGCTGACAGCACGCTGTCTTGAAGCGTTCGCCTCACCACGGCGATGAACCGCCTCCGCACACGACTCGCCACAACCTGGTTGTGGCTGCGCCGCTGGCGGTGAGGGTGGAGCAGGGCGGCACGGCTCGGGGGTTCGGGCCGGGGGCCGCGCTCGCCGATGGTGTCGAGGAGGCCGTAGGCGTAGCCTTGAAGATGTCCGGACGACCCCGCACTTGCCGGGGGTGAACCCAGGAACGGGATGAGCAGATTCCCTGCCCTCAGACAAAGCCCCGCACTGTCGGGGGTGTGCCCTGAGCCCCGTAATCCGTCATGGCGTCCGGAAAGTCACGCCCCGCGCTGCGGGGTGTACCGATCGGCGACTTTCCTCATGGAGCCGTTCCTGCGGACTCCCCGCATGGCCGGGGGTGTACGAGAACACGGAACGGCTCCGATGTACCGCTCGGGCCGGTAGCCGGTGCTGCCGGAGCCGGGGTCTGTTCTGGCCCGGGCCGAAGACGGGAGCAGGTTCATCGCCTGAGCCGTGCGCGGTGCCGTCGGTGGGCGGTAGCGTAGGTGGGCAATGCACGGGACCGAGAATCCCCGGCGGCGGCCCTGGCGGGATGTCCTTCCGCTGGGGCCGTTGCTGTTGGTGCGGCTCCCGGGCTCGCTCGGGGGTTCGGGCCGGGGCCGCGTATCCATGGTGGGGGTGCCTGCCGCTGACGGCATGCGGGGCTACGCCGTGGCAGCGTCGGCCGGGCGGGTGGCGCGTTCCGCGGCCCGCTACGTCCTGAACCGCTCCCTGCCCCCGGTGGCGGACTGGCTACTGGCCCGGGCCCGACTGGCGGCCGCCGCGGGGAAGGCCCGGTTCACCCGCCGCCGCACTCCCGGCAGGCCTACGATGGAGAACGTGACCACCTCCACCGTCGACACCGTCTCCGCCGTCGCCCGCGAGGCCTGCCTGAGAGCCCTGGCCACCCACACGGTGCAGCCGGACGCCGAGCCGGCGCGGAGATCGAGCCCCGCGGTCCCGTCGAGACGGAAGCTGCCCGCCGCCTCGCCGACGACCTCAAAAACGAGTGATCACCCGATTACCCAACACTTTCTCAGGCGAGCACCCACTTGGGTGGGTGTCCGGGGTCGGCCGGGCAGGTGAAAACGTGCAGGTCCTGGTCCCGGCCGAAGCGGAGCCGAGTGGGTTGGGCAACGGATTGGCCACCCCGGATCGACGTCTTCCCGCTCAGGGTCGGGTCACGGTCCTCCAGTGGCATCCAGCTGTGCGAGCCGGCGTCCATCTCGTAGCCCTCGGCCGTCAGCAGCAGCCGCATGGGGGTTGCGCAGGACGCGCAGTCGATGGTCATCGGGCCCGTCGACGCCCAGCTGGGGAAGCCGCCGACGCGCCAGCCGGGCGGGATCGACAGGTCGTACTGGTAGCTGGGGGCGTTGGGGCCGTGTTCCGCTACCTGGGCGTCGTCCCACGCGTCGATGCGTGCGATCAGCGAGGCGGGCAGCGTGTCGTCCTCCGCCCAGGGGTAGGTGTCCACCCCTTCCGGGTGCAGGACACAGGGCTCGGGGAGTTCGTGTTCCCATCGGAGCAGGGGCACGTGGGGCGGATCAGCAAGGAAGCGTTCCGCTTGCTCGGTCTGCCCGGCCTGTCGCCACCGCAGGTGGTAGCGGCGCTCCAGGTGCGGGCCGTGGGTGAAGGGGCAGCGGAAGAGTTGCACCAGGTCCGCGTTGTCGGGTCCGCAGGCAAGGCCCGGGATGTCACGGTGGAAGAACTGGGCCAGCCCCACGAAGGGCACCGGGTCGTCCAGTCCGGGAGTTGCTGCGGGGGGCCATGGTCGGTTCGGCGGCCAGACCCCTGCGGCCCTGGCGCTGCGGATCTCCTCCGGTGCGTAACCCTCGCTCTCGCGCTGGTGCGGCTCGTGGCAGAGCGGCCAGGGTTCGCTGTCCGGCCACATCATCGGCCCGCCGACGTGACTGTCGTGCATGCCGGGCCGCCCCGGTCTGGGGTGCAACCGGGTTGTCCGAGCTCGGTAATGGGCCAGCTCCGGGAACACTGCCTCCACGGACACCGGTCTGGCCGGCGTGGTCCTCGTCATGCGCAGACCGTACGCGGTCGGGCAAACGACGGGCGAGCGGATTGCCGCCGTCCCTAACCACTGCCGCCTCTGGCCCGGCGGTCCAGGAGCTCGATCACTCGCGTTTCCGAACGTAGGAGCCGCTCGCGCTGGTCAGGAGGCAGAGAGGCGAGGAGGTCGACAAGGACTTGCTGCCGCGGAACGTGGACCATGTTGCCGGAGTAGACCCTGCAGTTGGAACACCAAGCGAGCCGGATGCAGCGCTCGAACATGGAGGACTCGGACGGATGGAAGCGACACTGATACGAGCAGACGGGTGTTCTGCAAGTGGCGCAGACCCGTCGATCACCGTCTGGAACCGTGCTCCAGTCCGCTACCTGTCGCCAACGCTCTCGCCGGGCCGGTGCTCTTCAAGTCGTCATGCCGAACATTCTCCCGCACGGAGTTCACGCAGCGCAGCCGTCCGAGGAAGACCCCTCCGCGATCGCCTCGCTTGACTTGGTGCAGAGAAGGTTCCTGCAGGCAGTGGACGTCTCCTGGGACCGAGCGACCCGTGTGGAAGCCCGGGACTTCAGCTGCTGGATCCAAGAGACCGTCAAACCCAGGAAGCCCAAGGCGCCGAGTAAGCGATCCGTCCGTGGCGCCGCCGCGCCGAACCCGGTGACCGGGAAGCCGTCGACCGGGCCGGGCTACGCGCCGCCCACCGTCGCACACGGCGAGACGATGCTGCGCCGGTTCTGCGAGGTGCACCGCGATGCGGGGACTGGCCCGCTGCTCAACCCGTTCCCCCTGGACCTGTCCCGCCGCTCCGGGCGGGCTCACGCGCACCACAATCCGATGGACGGCTGGACACCCCAGCGGGTGGGTCGTTACCGGCCGACGCGGCCGAGCACCTCCAGCTGCGGCACGCCCTCGACACGATCGCCCGGGTGCTCACCGGCCGCCTGGCCGCCGACGCCCGCGAGCCGGGCTGACGGGAACGGGACCGGCACCTGGTGATGGCAAGACGGGCGCCGGGACGGCTACTCCGGCTGGTCCAGGTACCGGTCGATCGTGGCACGGGACATGCCGGTCAGCTGGTGAAGTTCCGACTTGCCCATGCCCGCGCCGACCGCCCACCGGACCATGGGGCCCCGGGAGTCCACCACCTCGTCGCGGGCGGCGGCCCATGCCAGCGCGCAGAGTTCCAGCAGCGGCCGGGTCCAGGAGCGGGCGACGGGGCCGGAGTCGGCCACCAGCCAGTTGTCCGGGGTGGGGGGCAGGGTACCCAGAGGTGGCAGAGCACCGCGGGGCGGCACGGCGGCCATGGCCTCAGAGCGGGCGTCGAGGCTCTCGCCGTGGACGGCCGCGGCCTTGACGCTGAGCCCGGTGTGGATCTTCTGGATGTGCGCGTGCCAGAGCCTGCGCTCATCGGAGGTCAGCAGCCCGGGGTAGCGGTCGAGCAGCCACTCGATCTGCTCGCGCGGGGTGTCCCTGGTGATCTCGTTCCTGAGCTTCACGATCTTGTCGTGGCTCGCGGCGAGGCAGTCAGCGCGGGCGAGGGCCACGACGGCCGGCGCCCAGGGGGTCATCTGCTCGACCAGGCGCTCCACCTCGGCATCCGCCGCGGCCCGGCCGACCTCCTCCTGCGCGCACGCTACGGCCTCGGCACCGTCCATCAGCCATACCCGGACACCGTGCCGCACCGACCGCGCGGAGTGGAATCCGCTGCCGCCGAACTCGCGGAACCCGTTGTTGAGGAAGTAGGGGCCGGGGCCGTACTCCGCCAGGGCCTCCTCCCGCATGTCCTTGCTCGTGTGCAGGGGCAGTTCCACCATGACGAACCCTCTCGTAGGGCCAGACACCGGCCGATCGATGTATCGCACGATACACGCTACACCATGAGGCGTATCGCGCGATACATGCGCGCGGGTGTGGATGCGTCTCGTGACGGCTAAGCGTACGACCCGGTTCCCCGGGCCCTGGCCGGCTTTCGGTACGGCGATGCGCTTCGGTGTGGGCGGTAGTCGCTCGTCCGGGTGACATCCGGGCGACCGGCTGGCGGGAGCGGCCTGCCGTGTGGAGTACTGGGCCGATGTGAACGCTCGCGCGGCCGCGCGAGCCGAGACGGTCCGGGACGAGGGGGAGGCGGCATGCCCAGGAGGACGGTCCTGGCCGTCGTCGTGCTCGCCGTGCTGACCACGGCCGCTCTGCCGGCCGACGCTGTCCGCAACAAGCTGCCCGCTCCGGCGGGCCGGGAGGTGGTGCAGCGTCAGGAGGCCCTCGATCGGCTCGCCGACCAGATCACGGCAGCGGTGCCGGAGAACCGGCGCGCCGACATCCCGGGATACGCGGGCCTGACCGTCGACCCCGAGCAGGGGCTGCTCACGGTGTACTGGCACCGCGACGTCCCCGAGCGCGTCACCCGCCTGATCGCGCACCCCCCGGCCGGGATCACCGCACAGGTCCAGTCTGCGCCCTACTCGCTTGGCCAGCTCCGTGCAGCGCGGGACCGCCTGGTCGCCGCAGCTGCGCGCGGTGAGGCGGATGCGGTGTGGACGGTGGTCGGCCCGGCCGCCGATGGCACGGGGCTGTCCGTCACCTACACCCCCGCCCAGAGCCTGGCGACCGTCCGGACGGCGGCCGGCGCAGCGGAGCACGAGCGGGTGGCCTTACGCGCGGCTGAGCTTGCTGGGCTTGCGGTGGTTGCCGAACCCGGGCTGGCCCCGCAGGCCGCCGGGACCCGGCACAGCGACGCCAGCCCCTGGAGTGGCGGGGCGCAGCTCACGACCCCGGGTGGTGATTTCTGCTCGTCGGCGTTCGGTGGGTGGAGGGGGAAGACGGCGGTGCTGCTCACTGCGCACCACTGCGGCGCCGCCGGTGACTACAAGAGCGGCACGGGGGCGGTGGTCGGGTCGGTGTCGGACTCCAACTCGGATCTGGACACGGCGGTCGTCAGCCTGAAGGGCACCCCGTCGGGGCAGTTCTACTACGGTGGCTGGGACAACGCTCAGGGTGAGCGGCGTCGGACGGTCGGCGCGGGCAGGAACAACGTCGGGAGCCTGGTATGTGACAGCGGGTCGATGTCGGGCGCGCACTGCGCGCTGAAGATCACCAAGACCGATACCTCGACCAACGTCGACGGGGTATGGCGTTCCGATCTCGACTACGCGACCCGCACGGACGACCACACAATCGCGGTGGCCCAGGGTGACAGCGGCGGCCCGGTGGTCGCCAGCGTCAACGGCGGTGACGACATGCAGGCGCGGGGCATCATCAGCGCGGGCGGCGGCAGCACGGTCACCTGCAAGTGGGGTACCGACACGGCGGCGAGGAACGTCACCTGCTGGGACACGGTCGTCTTTGTGCCGATCGGTCCGGTCGTCGACAAGTTCGGCCTCTCCCTTGCCTGACACCACGCGGAAGGATGGCGGCACCATGGTGAACGTCGCGATCACCGGCCGGCTCACGGCCACCCTCGGCGTGCTCGCCCTCGCCTGCGGCGCGGCCGCCGCCGTTCCCGGACCAGCACCCAGGGGCCAAGCCCTGCGCGAGCTCCAGCAGGCCATCCACCAGGCCGGTATCGGCCCCGCGACCTGGCACGTCGACACCGTCTCCGCCCAGCCCGGCGATTACGTCCAGACCGTCGAGGTCATCGGCAGCGTGGACGACGCCCGCCGGGCCCTCGACGCGCGCTTCCCCGGCCAGACCCGGGTGGTCCACGGGCACGTCACCTCGGACCTGGTCTGGCGCAACGGCCACGACTACCCCCTCGAAGGCGAACTCCAGGCGCTGAATCGACCCGACTTCCAAGTCTTCAAGACCGGTGCGGCGCCCGACGGCCGCACCACGGTCGGCGTCGTCGGCGACCTCGACGCAGCCCGCGCCTACCTCACCGACCACTACCCGGGCCGCACCACTGTCCACGACAACACCGCGCCCTGAACCCTCTTCACCAGCCGTCCGGCCGAAGCCCGCCGCGCGACGGAGGGTTTCGGCCGGACGTTGACCGGCCTGGTCAGTCGAGCACCCGGATTTCCCGCCACGTGCGGGGCAGGATCAGCACGTCGATCTCGTCCTCGTAGCCGACGTCCTCACGGTCGAAGCGCAGCACGGGCGTCGGCTCGCCGGGTGCGGGCAGCGGCTGTTCGGCCCGGATCCGCCCGGTGATGCTGTACTGCTCGCCGAGGAACTCCACCCGGCGGCCGAGCAGCGCCGCCCAGTCGTAGTCGGCGGGGATCACCGGCAGCGTCCGGCAGGTCGGCGGGCTGTGCCAGCGGGCGCTGAACCGGCCCTCGGGGTAGGCGGTGGCGCACGTCTGGCAGCGGGTGTAGCCGGCGCTGAGGTCCTTCTCGCGCTCGCACCAGCCACAGCCGGGGCGGTGCTCGTCGTGGTCGTGGTAGTGCTCCTGCTCGCGGCGCTGGTCGGCGCCCGACCAGCCGTCGTCTTCGCCGCAGTAGCAGGCGTCGCACGTGGTGCAGGAGCCGCAGCCGCTGCACTGCGAGCGCAGGTGGTGCCCGCAGACGTGGTTGACGTCGTCAGACGGGTCGCCGGTCCAGGCGGGCGCTGCCGGGCCGTCACCGGGCAACGCGGCAACGCGCCGGCTGTTGGGCGTGGGCATATCCGATCTCCGTTCGAAGGCGGGACAGGTCCGGGCCGGCGGCCGCACGGTACGCGTGCGGCCCACGGCCCGCAGAAGAAGGACGCCCGCGGCAACCAGGTGCTTCCAGGTACCACGCAATGACAGGGCCGGGGTCTGGACGCCGTCGAGACCCCGGTGCCGGATGGCGTTCGACTCGCCGAGCAGCAGAGGATCGCCGTGAAGATCGGCGATCTCACTGAGGACGTCGCGCTGCGGCTGGCCGTTTACGCGGCGGCCGAGGCCCTGGTATGAACGGCCGGGAAGACCCGGCAGCCGGCGCGGCGGTGTCCGGGGACACCGCCGCATCTGGGTGGAGCCGGCCTGAGACCGACAGTCATGGCTTCGGCCGGGTTCATGCCTGCTGGCCGGTCACCACGACCCGGCGCACACTGGAAACGTGCCCCTCGAACAGCAGCCGAACCCGGCCGAACGCGCCCTCCTGGCCGTGGTCGAGGCCTGGGCCGAACCGGGCGCCCTGTCGGCTCCCAACGTCGTCCTCGCCCAGGGCCGGCTGTTCACCCCCGCGCCGTGGCCCCGGGGCGCTCCCCGCCGCGGTCTCCTCGGACGCTGCCACCCCAACGCCCTGCGGATCGCGCAGCTGACCGGCTTCGCCTACGTGGAGGGCTTCGCCTTCCTCGCCGCCGGCAGGACGGCGATGCCGCACGCCTGGTGCTCCGGACCCGACGGCCTCGTCCTCGATCCGACCTGGCCCGACGGCACTGCCACGGCCTATCTCGGCATCCCGATGACCACCGCGTTCGTGCAGGTCTTCCAGCAGCGCACCCTCACCAAGACCGCGTTCGTCGGGGTCCTGGACGCCGGGGTCCAGGTCACCCGGGACGCCCTCAGGATCTTCACCCACGGCGTCCCCGACCGGGGCCTGCTCGACATTGGCCGTCCCCTGCCCGAGCGGGTCCACCAGTTCCGGCGCTATGCCCTGGTCGAGCAGCCCGCTCAGGTGGCCTCTCAGTGCGGGAAGGCCACCCGCTCCGCGGCAACGAACGCGGCCAGGCGGTTCGCGGTGTCGGGACGGATGAAGCCCTCGCGCAGGAGGTCCTGCAGAGCCGGGGTCAGCGGGATGTCGGCCGGAACCGGACTCTCCTGCTCCTGGATCGGCAGTGTCCAGCCCCGGGCGTGGCTGGGGATCATGTGGGCGGCCCGGACGACATCGTGGGGTGCGGGAACGATGGCGCCCTCGATGAGCCGGCGGCGTTCGCCCGGTTCGTCTTCACCGTCCAGGCCTTCGAGAGCGAACGTCCAGCCGTTGGCCTGGTCCCAGACCAGCGTCCAGGGGCCGAAGCCGATGAACAGCTCGTACAGCGGCACGTCTCGGTCGTCGAGCCAGCCGCAGAGACTGTCATCGCTGTCGGTGGACCCGGCCTCGGGGCCGAGCGCGGCGAGGACCGCGCGGAAGTAGGCGCAGGCGGGCTCGTGCGGCAGCTCGTTGTACGGGGGGTAGTGGTACGGCGGCACGGGCAGTGCGGGAAGTTCGGTCATGGCACCAGGATTGAACAGGCCGTCCGTGCAACCGCCGTGCCGCGCCGACTGGGCCTGGCCGCCTGGTGGTGTGCCGTCCCTGCTCCAGTTCCGGGTCGGCATCGCGGTCAGGTGTACTCGCTCAGGTCCACGGCCGGGACGGTGACCCGGGCCGCCCGGCCGTACAGCTCCCAGCCTGCCGGGGTGAGCCTGCCGACCTGGTCCGCGCCGTACTCGACCAGGCCGCCGAGCACGTAGTCCCGGACCGGGGTGGTGGGGGCGAGCGGACGTCCGGACCGGCTGTCGTCGCGCCAGCGGCCACCGGCCAGGCGCACGCGACCACCGGCCAGCGCCGCGAGGAGTCGATGGTCTTGTGCGTCGAGCAACCGGATGCCGGTGATCCGGACGCCGACGTTGCGGCAGGCCGGGGCATCGATCTGCTCGGTCTCGTGGCCGGTGCGGGCCAGGATCCGGCGGATCCGGTCGTGGTACTGCCCTTCGGTCACCTCGGTTCCCTCGTAGTGGACGTAGCGGCAGCGCACGCTGAGCGGGTCGCCGGCGTTCCAGAGGACGAACCCGGAGCTGCGCGTCTTACAGCCCTCGTCCCAGCCGAGTGCCTGGTGAGGGAACACCGCGTAGGAGGCGAGCAGCTTGGCCACCTCGGCCTGCTGCGGCCGGTAGCGGATCATCGCCTGCTCGGCGTCGGCCACCCCCGCACCCCTCTCCGGCGAACCGGTCGGCAGCGGCCACCGCCGGCCTCGACCTGCCCACCGGGTTGATCACGCAGCTGCCGGTAAGCGCCCACGCGCTCGGCCGGATTGACGGGGCCTTCGAGGCCGGAAACGTCCCGGGCGCCACCAACGCGCTGAACACCCTGCACCAGCAGGCCGCGAACTGGCCAGGTCACCCGGACGTCGACCAGTGCCAGTGCCAGTGCCAGTGGCAGCGCACGGACGAGGCGACATGAGCACCAACGTTGAGGTCTGGGACGGGGAACTGGTCGGCCCTAACGGCGCCCCGGTCCCGGCCCTCCCGGACCGGCCGCTCGGGCTGGACGTCTACGAGTACACCCGGGACACCGTGCTGGTCGCCGGACGGCCGCTGCCCGCCCCATTCGTCATGCCGCAGTACACCGCGGCCGACTACGTCATCTCCGAAGAGACCGCCCGGCTCATCGAGCAGGCCCCACCGGAGAACACCCGACGCAACCGGGCCAACCAGGTCAAGCTGTTCGAGACATGGTGCGCCGGGCACGGCCGGGTCGCGCTGCCCTGCACCACCGCGACGCTGATCGAGTACGTCGGCGACATGATCAAGCGCAAACTCGACCCGGACACCATCAACGCCTACAAGAGCGCGGTGATCACCTGGAACGAGGAGGAGACCCCGGGCAACACCAGGCCCGGCACCCGGCAAGTCACCGCGATGCTGTCGGCGTACCGCATCGGCTGGAACCGGCGCCACATCGACAAGCAGAGCCCGGCGGTACGCGAGATCGACCTGGAGGAGATGGTCACGGTCTGCGACGAGCGCGGCCGGCCCGCCGACCTGCGCGACGCCGCCATCTGCTGCCTGGGCTTCCACCTGCTCTCCCGCCGGATCGAGCTCGCCCAGCTGATCGTCACCCACGTCACCCTGCGCCGCGACGGCGTCCACGTCCGCCGGGTCGACCGCAAGACCCACAAGGACGACACCAAGTTCGAGGCATGGATCCCCGCCCGGGACGACGCCCCGCACATCTGCCCGGTCCGCCGACTACGCGCCTGGCTGGAGTACGGCCGCCTCATCCACCAGCCCGAGGACCAGGCGCTGTTCCGAGCGCTCAACCTGGCCGGCCGCCTCGGGGTCCGGCTCACCCTGCAGACCCGGCCCAAGCACCCGGACGGCACCGACAAGAAGGACGAGGACCTCACCGCCGAGGACTGGACCGAGCTCTCCTTCCTCTCCGGCGAGTCGATCAACAAGTACGTCAAGGCCCTCGCCAAGGCCGCGTTCGCGCGGATCGCCCACCTCACCGAGGCGCAGCGCGGAGAGCTGGGCTACAACGCGCTGCTCAACGCGAAGACCGCAGGCAGCGTGACCGCGCACGGCCTGCGGGCCGGCGGCGCCACCGAGCTGTACGAGTCCAAGGTGCCCGAGGACACCATCGCCGAACTCGGCGACTGGGCAAAAGGATCCGACGCGATGAAGCGCTACTTCCGCCGGATCAAGACCGCCGACGAAAACGCCTGGGCCGTCGCCCGACAGGCACGCGAGACCTCCCGAAACAAGGACCGAATCTGACCAGCTCCGAACGGACAGCCCGCCAGTTTCCACACCGCACGGCGCGACCAGCCTAGGCACTGAACCAGCCTGTCCTACATGACACTTGAGGATCCATCATGCCCCGTCCCATCCGTCCTGCCGACGGGCCGTCCCACCGTCCGGCACCGCCGTACGTCGTGCTGAACGCAGACAACGAGGACACGATCCCGGCGAACGAGTACAAGTTCTCGACCGACGGCGAAGGCGTGCGCCACGACCTGGTCCGCGCCGTCGCCGACGCCTGGTCCCGCCTTGCCCCCGGCGGGGACACCGCAGCCCTGCTCCGCGAGGCCGGCCGTTCCCCGCTCTCCACGGTCTACCTCGCCGAGGTCGCGGTCGAAGCCATCCTGAACATCGGCGGCCCGCCCGCACGCTGGGAAGCGGGACTGACCACGGCCGTCCTCACCTCCTGGTGCACAATGGCCCACAGCACCGACCCCGCCGACGCGCTGCGCCAGATCGACCAGGCCGTCATCTTCCAGTTCAACGCCTGGTGCCTGACCACACAGGGCACCGTCGCCGACGCGACCCTGCCCGACGGCCAGGCTCACCTCTACCTCGGACTACCCCTGAGTCAGAGCTTCCGTCGCAACGAGCAGGCCCGGCGCAGCACCAGCGCGGTGATCACCCACGACCCCCGCAACCTCCTGGCCGGGGTCAACGACCAGGCCGAGCGGCTGGCCGCAGGCCGCCGCCGGCGCCGCATCGAGGCCGTGCCGGATTCATTGCGACCGGCGGTGTCGGCGTTCGATGTCTCCCGGATGCGGGCCCAGGACCGGGCCCGCCGGGCCGGCACCCGCCCCCGCAGTGACCACACCCTGGAGACCGCCCTGGCCACCATGCGTGACCTGGCGCTCTTCCTGCTCGCCGAGAAGGACAAGGACGACTGGTCTCTTGTCGATGTGCACGACATCGAGGCCTTCCTCGCGACACTGCCCAAGGCCCGCAAGCGCCGACTGACAGTGCTGCGGCAGTTCTTCCGGTTCGCCCGTGCCCAAAAGCTGGTGCTGGTCGATCCGACCCGCACTCTCGCCGTCAAAGAGGCGAACGGCTTCCGCGGCCGGACCCTCACCCTCGACCAGCAGCGTCAGCTCTTCCGGCGCTGGACGACCGACGAGCGAGTGCATCCGCACGAGGCCCTGGTGGGCATGCTCGCCCTGCTGCATGGCGCCTCCAGCTCAGAGGCCCGGATGCTGCAGATCGACGGCATCAACGACTCCGCCCGGACAGTCCGGCTCGGCAAACGGCCCCATCCCGTTCCCCTCGATCCGGCCTCCTGGACGGTCCTGCAGCGGTGCCTGACCCACCGAGCGTCATGGCGGACCGACAATCCCCACGTCATGGTCACCAAGGGAACGAAGGCCGGGCAAAGCGCGGCCTCAACTGCCTATCTCTCCCACGTCCTTGACGACTGCGGCTTCCCGCCCCGGATGATCCGCAGCACCCGCCTGGTCGACCTGGTGAACACCCTGGACCCCAAACTCGTCGCCGCCGCGTTCGGCATGGACCCACAGGCCACACTCATCTACCTGTCCGACCACATCGACGAGACCCGTATGTCGGGGTGGAACGTCTCCCGGACCTGATCTCCGGTCAGAGTTCGTAAGGGTAGAGAGCGATGTTCTCGCGCTCGACGTAGAGCTCGACCCAGGTGCTGCCGACGCCGTCGGGCAATGGATCTGCCAGATCCAGCAGGATCACCGTGCCATCCAAGTCCAGCATGCCGACACCGTCTTCCGTGAGGCTCAGCCGTCCTCGCAGGACAACGAAGTGTCCGCCGGGGCGGATCTCGGGCCCGGCACCGACAGCCGGCTTGGCGTTCCGCCCCCAGAAGATCTCCTCGTCGACCGTCCACTCCACGTGGTACTCGCCCAGCTCGGCGGCCGGATCCCCGCACCAACGCACCGCAGTGCGTCCGACGGCGGTGTTGACCTGAGCCAGCAACGGGCTCCCCGGGAATTTCGCGATCTTCTCTACCTCTACCAGCACTGGTCGATCATGCAGCATCCACCTCGCAAGGGGAACCTGTGCTGTTCAGGCACCGCCTTGCACGGGTTCGCCGGAACATGTGCGCTTTTGGGAACTGCTCATTAGTGGGCATTGACGGCCGATAGGCCGAACAGGAGGGCCAGAATGAGCTGGAGGGTTGCGGAGGCCGGGCGCCGCCGCCAAATGCACAGGACGCCGGTGACCAATGTTGCTGCGAACGCGATGACCAACCGATGGATAGCAGTACGGGTGTCGCATTGATGCCCGCCGAGGGCCGCACAGAGTCCGTGTCCAAGCGCGGCCTGAAGGATAGCGGCGAACAGGACGACATCCAGCGCCAGCAGACACGTCACGACGATCGGCGTGCTGTTCGGGCGATCCGACCGCTCGGGCCGTCGCAGCCTCATGTGCCCCCCAGGAAGTGTGGCAGCGATGACCTCGCTGGCGTGACACCGAAGACCGTACAGGCCCCGGCAGTTCGGCGCGATCGGCCAGCCCCGGCGCCACATCACCCAAACCACATCACCCAAACCAGCCCATCCGCCACGAACTCCTCCCCGCAGCCGATTTCCCTCCGGAGCGTACGAGCGTTCCACGGCCCGGTCCCGCGATTCCTCTGCGCTGGCTACATGACGGATGATCACCTGCTAGCGATCACGCCCGCGACCAGCCCGAGCCTCCCCGCCCGGCCTCACACCAGCCCGTGACCTGCAACGTCAGGTTGGAAACTGCTCAGTAGGCCAGCGGGGTGGTCCACTCCTCAAGCACCGCTCGGCGGCGCTGGTAGTCGATGCGGTCTCCTAGCCGTCGAGTTCGGCGGCGATCGCGTCGAGCCCGAGAACGAACTGCTATCAGGTGTCCTTGCCGTCCGTGCGCTCGAGCCGCTGCGCTGGCACCTCGGCGGTCACCCGGCGCTCCTCGGACAGGCGGTGCTGCGGCACTGCCTTGTCGCGCGGACCGCACACCGCTGTGGTGGCAGGGTTCGGGCAGGCCGAGCACGTCGCGCTGAACTACGGCAGCCTCGACCTGGAGCTGTCCCCACAGGATGTGGCCGTCATCGAAGCCGCCTACGCCCGTTGTGTGAGGAACTCCGGTCGACGGCCACGGCATGCGCCAGTGCCGCTACCGCAGCGAGGACAAGGCCCACGTCCAGCACGTGCTGACCGCCATCGCCGTCAATCTCGAGCGGATCGGCGCCCACCTGCCGACCACTCCAGAGCGCCGGCCACGGACACCGACCGCGCTGCAGGACTACCTCGACCAGCGCGGCATCGCACGGCCGCGCTCTTGGCGGGTCGTCACCCACCCCGCAGGCTGACTGATCATTCTCACGTCCACCCGGACCGCTTTGGCCAGGACCGCTCGGACGGTCAGCCACAACGGTGACGCCGCATCCGGTCAGGACGGTTGGCCGAGCAGTGCCCTTGCCACAGCCTCCGCGTAGGGGTTGAGGACACCGTCGGCGTCTCCCTGCGCGGCGTCCTCCAGCAGTTCTGCCAGCGGCCCACGCACGGAGATGTCCACCCGGTGGTTCCCCTGCCGCAGCGACTCGATGGCGCGATCCAGAGCGGCGGCGCCGTCCATCGGGGAGCTGGCCATGATGAACCTCCTGGTCAGTGGGTGTCTCGGCTGATGTTGACCAGCGCAAGTTGCTGCTCTGAGGGGAGATGATCGAAGAACACGGCGTTGCCGAACCGCTCGTGCTTCGCTTTCAGAGCCTCGTCGGCGCTGCCTCCGGGCAGCGAGACCCAGGCGGCAGTGCACCACGGCTCGTCATCCGCCGCGAAGCGGTGGAGCCGGCCATGGTCGAAGCACCACGCGAACGCGGCGGGATCTGCGGACACCGTCGGAACCTCCCGAAGCAACCATCCGGCTCCCCTCGGGCAGCCGTGAATCACAGAGCCCAGAGTAGGACACTCACCGAACCGGTTGACGCAGAACGCCTGCCGATACGGTGCCAGACCACGATCACCGACAGCGTCAGGCACTGACCACCCGCCGGATCAGTACCCCTGCGGGCCGGGCGCGTTCTGCGCCCGGTCCACCGGAACGTTCGCCCCGCTCATCCCCGAGGACGCGTCCGACAGCAGGAACAGCACCACCTCCGCGACCTCCCGCGGAGTGACCAGCCGCCCGCCCGGAACCTCGGCCACCAGCCTGGCGAACTCCCCCGGCTCCTCTCGCCTCAACCGGTCCCAGCGCTTGCCCTCGATCAACATCGACCCTGGCGAGACCGCGTTCACCCGGATCCCGTCCGGCGCGAGCTCACGGGCCAGCGAGGACACCAAGTGGAGTTGTGCCGCCTTCGCCGCCCCGTACTGCGCCTGCGGCCCCGGCTTCCAGCCGGAGATCGACGAGATCACCACCGCAGACCCTCCGCCGGCCGCCCGAAGATGAGGAACGGCGGCCGCCAGCAGCCGCGCGCTGTGTCCGGCGTTCACCTCCCACGTCCACGCCCAGTCCTCGGCCGTCGCATCGTCCAGCCCGCGCCCCCGGGCGCCCCCGGCACAGGCCACCACCCCGTCGATGCCACCCATCGCCCCCACCGCGAAGTGCACGAACTCCTCCACCGCCCCCGGCTGCGCGACGTCAGCAACCGACGTGAACAGTGGCGCGTCACCGACCTCGCCAGCCAGCGCGGCCAGGTCCTCGCCACCGCGAGCACACGCCACGACCACGGCCCCCTCATCCAGCGCCGCCCGTACGATCTCGCCGCCCAACCCCCGCGAACCACCGGTCACGGCCAACCGTCGACCCGCCAGAGCACCCGAACCGTACATTCGACCCCACCCACAACCGTGACACCAGCTTGCGATCAGCGTAGACCCACCGCGTCTTCCTGTAGCTGGCTGGTCCGGCGGGCTGGATTCGAACGGTCGCTATGCCGCCCGCTGCGAAGGACGGGCCGGTGCGGGCGGTCACCTACACCGATGCGTACACCAGCTCCGAAGACACCTTGTACGCAGTACGGACGGCCCGGCGCACCGGGATCGAGCACACGATCACACGCGGCGGGCCGGAGCAGCTGCCATTCAGCCTCGGCGGCGCACCACCCACCATCGAACCCTCCTCGGCGGTGATCAACCTCGGGCCGGACCGCTGCCTCTCGGAGCCGGCGGAGGGTCTGCCACTGGACCTGACTGGGCCCGGCGGCGATGTGGTGCTGGACTCGTCGACGGCGTGCTCGGTCGGACAGGTCCAGCACGACGCGGGAGGCAGCCGATTTCGCACGGGTTCCGAGTACCGCGCCGGGCCCGTACTGGCGCTCGCTCAAGCGATCCGCTGGGACGACGCCCGAGGGGGCGGCGGGCAAGGGCGCGCGCTGGCTGCGGGCGGGGGTCTTTGTGGCGAACCGGCGGCGCAGGACAGGCGTCAGGCCGTCCGGCGACCGGTCTTCCGCCAGGCGGGCAGGAGCGCGGGACGCCACATGGCGATGCCCGCCACAAGCGGGGTAGCGAACCCGCCCGCTTCGATGATGGTGAGGACGGCGGTCATCAGAGCTCCGTCGAAGGACAGTAGCGGCTGGCCGTGTTTGATGACCATACCGGCGTTCATGGCCGCGATCGCCGTCAGGCAGACGCCCAGCCCCAACCTGGTCCACGGGATCGGCAGCAGGAAGTGGACAAGGGCAAGGAACGCAGTGGCCCCGGCCAGCAGCACGGGCAGCCCGTTGACAAACAGTGCACTCTCACCCCGGCCTGCCAGGGCCTCGCGGGTAGCGATGAGCAGCATGGCGCCGCTGATCGCGGCGTAGCCGAGGAGGACGATGGTCGCGGGCACCGCCAGCGCGGGATGCAGCCGCCGCTCGCGCGCCGCTGAGTCGGTGGCGCTATCAGCGGTCACCTGTCGGCAGCTTCGGGACGTGCGGGCGGCTTGGCAACGGCGGGCCGTGCGGACCAGTTGAGGGAGATCGGCATGGGCGCCATGGTCGCGCCCTGGAGCGTCCCGGTGGCCGCGGCGGCACCCTGGTTCATCCGAAGGTGTGGACCTCGCGGGTGTGAGATTGACGCCGGTTGGAACCCTGGTGGTCAGCAGGTTGGCTCGAAGACGTCCATCACCGCTCCGGGGCACGGCGGCGATGGTCACAACCCACCTACCTCACCCGGTGCCGGGGCCCGAGCGGATGTCGGGGCGGTGGCGAGGAGCGCCTGGGCGCGCCGCCGGAAGGCGTCGTCCTGGCCGATGATGCGGTCCTCGACGCCGGAGCGGACCGTGCGGGCGTCGCCGTACGCAAGGACGGCGAGCCGGGCGAGCTGGTCGTCGGTCAGGGCTGCGATGCCAAGGGCGTCCAGGGCTTCAGAGGCACCTTGGGGATCGGCGTCCGTTTCGGCGGACCGCAGTGCGGCTTCGGCGAGCGCGGGGCAGTAGAGAGAGCCGGGTTCCGCGACGGACAGCAGGGCCAGCACGGCAGCCGGCGCCGATCTCGGATCGGCGAGGGCTGCTTCCAGACAAGGTGCAAGCAGCCGCCCCGCCGGGCCGAGGAGCCCTGCGACACGGGCGGCCCGTGCTACCGACCACTGCGACCAGCGGTTTCGTGCGGCGCGGCGGAGCACGGAGTCCAGGACGGCGACCGCCTCGTGCGCGTCGCCCGTGATGCGCCACAGGGCCTCGGCGAGGGCGGTGTCCGTGTCCAGCGCGGGTGTGGTGTCGGCGTCCGGGCCGCTGAGTGCCGCGCGCAGCGCGGGCACGAGCGCCCGGCCCGGGGGCCGAGTTCCCCCGCCGTGGCCGCGGCCTGCCTCAGGCGGAAGCGGCCCTCCCGGAGTTCGGGGCCGAGCAGACGCAGCAGGGGCGCGGTGTCGCCGGTGAGGTCGTTCAGGGCTTTCGCGGCGGGGAGTGCGCCGGTGTCGGCTGCTGCTCGCAGGGCTGCGAGGGCGCGGTCCCGGTCGGCCGGTGCGCTGTCGCGGGCGACGGAAGTGAGGGTCGGGGCCGCCAGGTCTGGATTGTGAGGGAGCAGCGTGCACAGCTCGGGCAGGGCCGGGGCCGCGACGCTGCCCCAGCCGGCCAGGAGGTTCGTCAGCTGCCAGGGTTCATTGCCGCTGAGCTCCTGGGGCCGGGAGAGCCGCGTTCGGACTGCGGTGAGCAGACTGAGGTCGTAGGGGAAGGGGTCGTGGGGGCTGCGAAGTCCGGTGGCCGCGTCGAGAGCGCGGGGGCGCTGTCCGAGGCCGGCGGTCAGGAGGGGCGTTGCCAGGGCTGGTGCGACGAGGACCAGGGTGGCCAGGGCGCGGTCCGCGAAGTCGTCGTCCTGGCCCAGGGCCCGTCCGGCGAGGGGGAGCAGGACGTCCGCCGCCGGCGCGGCGGCCGGGCCCAGGCGGCCGAGCAGTGACGACAGGGCGAGCACCGACATCTCGTCGACGCCTGCCGCGCGAAGGGCCGGCACCAGGCGGCGCGGGGCACTGCGGGAGATCATGCACGCGCGGTCGGCCGCCCAGACGCCCTCCGCCCGGACCTCGGCCCGGCCGTCGCGCAACGCCGAATCCACCAGGGCGAAAGCCGCCTCGCGCTCCACCGGGTGGTTGCGCTCCAGCAGGGCCTCGACGCTGGCGGCCAGCGGTTCCGTGCGGTCGATGTCGAACGCGGAGCGCAGCGGATCGGCGGGCAGCAGGGACAGCGCCGCGGTGTGCAGGGCTCCGCTCCACGGGGCGCCCGCGTCCAGGTGGGCAAGGACGGCGGCCAGGCGTACCTCGGCGGGCCGCGACGGGTCCAGGGCGGTGGCCGCGAGAGCGGCGCCAGCTGCGGGGTCGATCCGGGCGATCCCGGAGAGGATCTCCGCCCGGATCTCGGCCTCGGGCTCCTCGTTCCAGCGGGCGCGAAGAGCAGGCAACACGATGCGCGAGCGGGTGCACGACATGGTCCAGGCAGCGGCTCGCCGAACGCCGTTCTCAGCTGTCTCCAGCAGTGGCAGGAGCAGTGGGAGTTGGCCGGCCACGGCCGCCCGGACCGCGCCTCGCTCCACCCCGTGCTCGTCCTCGCTCGCGGCCATCCCGCCGAGCAGTGTCAGTACGTCCGCCGCACGGTGTCCGGCGGCCGCGAGCCCCGCCAGGAACGGGACCGCCACCACGCTGGCGCCGTAGACCGTTCTCTGGTGCAGCACGCTCCCGTACAACTCCGAAAGCGCCTCCCGCGCTGCGTCCGCGTCCTCACCTGCAAGAGTGCGCACGGGACATCGTGGCAGCCCCGTCCGACACATCCTCGGGCCCCCTCACCCGGAGGGGACGGCCGGCGAACAGCCCGACGCGGGCGAGAACCCGACGGCAGGCGACCGGACACGACCGACACGGTCGACCCGAGCCCGCACTCGGCAACCAGCCTTCGGGCAGTCAGCATCTGTCGCAGTAGGCGAGGTCAGCAGCTCTCTGCTACGTCCTTGGCCTCTTCTCACACCCTGCTCTGGGGGAGGTGACGCCGGGCCGTGAGCACCCGCGCGGGCATGCCGACAGGAAGCAGTGCGGTCGGTGGAACCCCCGTACGCGAGGATGCGGTCGGCGTCCAGGGTGTGCTGCGTATGAGCATCCAGTACGCCCGGAAACGCGGTGCGGGTGCCAGTTCGACAGCGCACCGCCTCGACCCATTCCCACGCCAACGTCACGCCGACGTAGGCGAGGCCATGCCGATCGGGCCACGTCGGATCCATCGCGGCCCCGCGGGCATCGACACACCACGCATGGTGCACAACCCCCTCCTCACGCAAGGCGAACCCCTCGGCAGGGCGTTGCGGAAGGGCTTGCCCCCGATGCTGCGCCGCGGCTGCTCCGGGCTACCCGAGGTGTCCGACGTTGTCCTGCGCGCGTAGACGAATGCGAACAGCACCGGAGTCGGCGGACCGGGCTGAGTCGAGCGGCGTTATGCCGCCGGACGGCCGATCAGGTCGAGGAGGGGACGGAGCTGACCGGGCACAGTCGGTGCGACCCGGACGATGTCGTAGCCCGTCCACCAAACAGCGGTTCCGGGCGCGAAGGTACGGCCACCGTCGTGATCGTCGGGGTCGGCGGTGACGAGCGGGCGCAGTCGCAGGTAGCCGGGCCGGGCCTGGGCGGGGTCGGGTTCGACGCACCATCCGAGCGGCCGGAGCCAGGCGTCGAGGTCGGTGGCGTCGTTCGGGTCGGCCGGCAAAATGAAACTGGTCTCAGCACTGCCGGGCTGACGTTCGCTCATGGGTGGAGCGTATCGGTGTGGCCGGGCCGCGCCGGCCGTACCGTCCGGTCTGTCTCGGACGTGATCCGCACGACAGCGTCGTTCCCGCCGATGCGGCTGCATCGCTTCACGCGGGTCAACCCGCGCCCCGCCGCCGACTACCGTCCGGTCTGCCGGCGTACGGATCTGTCGACGGGTGGGCGAGCCGCCTGCGCGAGGGTGACCTCGATAGCGATCGCGCCCAGGGCTTCCCGTTCCGGCGGGTAGATCTCCCTGAGCAGAGCCAGTTGCCGAGCCGCGTCGAGGTCGGGATGGATACGATCTTGGTTCTCGGCAGCGAGCAGGGCGGGGAAGTCGCTGTAGACGCTGGCCCGAACGACCTGCACCAGGATTCTCTCGGCCGTCCCGTCGGCGGGAGTGAACTCGATCAGATCACCGGCCTGTACAGCACGGCGCTTGGCGTCGGCGACCCGGACCTCGAGCGTCTTGGCCCCGGAGACCATCAGCGGGACCAGGTGGGGGAGCAGCGACATCCGGTGTGTGGTGGGCACGGGCCTTCCCCTGGTCCTGTGTCGGTGCGCTGTGGGCTGGTCGTGCCGAGGTCGGCGCGGTGCGCGCATGCCCGGTGGTCCGTTCAGAGCAGGGCGCGCGCCGCGAGGTGGAGTAGGTGAGCTGGGCGCCGGTGCCGTCGGTGTCCCGGGGTGCGGCCTGCTCGTCCGGGGGCGGAGTGTAGTCGAGAACGCGCACGCGGTGCAGGGCGCCGGCCTTGACGGCAGGGTCCCGGGCGAGGCGCTTGAGCTGGTTCGCCGAGCCCGCCTTGCCGGAGGCCGTCGGGGCCGGTGGCTTGGGAGCGGCCAGCCACTGGGCGAAAGCGAGTTGTGAGGCGTAGGAGTACAGGAGCCGGCCGGCCGGATGGCTGTCGTAGGCGGCGGGCTGCAGCTGCCAGCGGCGCGTGCTGCAGTCGTCGACGTCGGTGACGAGGATCAGGCCCATGGTGGTGTCGAGGGTGCCGTCGCCGTGGGCGGCGAGCACTGCGCCCAGGACGGCCTGCTCGCGGCCGACCACGACACCGTGGGCCTCATGACCTCGAGCTCGTCGTCGCTTGCGGTGATTGCCCGCACCGGTACCGGCTCGTGGTAGACGAGGGACCACCCGCCGGGCAACCGCAGGCTCCGGTGGCTGTCGGCGTTGAGCGTGGCGTGGTCGCGACATCGGCGGGGACGAAGTGGTTGCTGTCGATCGCGAGGTAGGCCGTGGTGGTCGCCAGAGCGGTGATGCGGTGGGCCAGGCGGGCGGCCGGGCTGCGCCGGCGGTCGGGCTGGAAGTCCGTTGTGGCGACCAGACCGGCGCGCAGGGCGCTGACGTGCGTGGGCAGCAAGCCGCGAAGATCGGGACTGAGGCGGTCCGGCGTGACACGCGCGAACATGCGGTCCCACTGTCAGTCGGTCCCCCGAGTGCCCAGCAACAGAGCGGCCAGACTGAGGCCGGGGCCGTCGGCGGCGGCCGGGATGTGAAGCTGGGTACGGTGTGCGAGCGGCAACTGCGACCAGGTCAGGCCGTGCCGGGCGGAGAGTTCGGCGTCGGCGCCGCTGACCGGCAACGGCTGGCCAGCAAGTGCGATTCACAGCCGTCCGATGCCGGGCAGCTGGACGGCGCGCGAGTCGAATCGCTGTACGGCGCAGCGGCGGACCGTCTGGAGGGCATGGACCACCCGCACGGCGAAGGGCCGCCTCCCCCTACTTGGGAGACGGGGGAGACGGCCCCTCGCTGACTCAGGCGCGGGAGTTCCGGGCGAACGCTACGAGGTCGGTGAATGCCTCGGGTGTCATGAGCAGGACCGGTCCGGCTGGGTCCTTCGAGTCGCGGATGGCCACGGCCCCGAAGTGGGTGACGGTCAGGTCGGCGACCTCGACGCAGTTGTTGCCGGATCCACCGCTGTAGGACGACTTGAACCAGTCGGCCACGCCTACGAGTTCAGGGGCAGTGATGTGGTGGGTCATGAGGTGATCTCTCGGGTGAGTTGTTGCAGGAACTCCGGTGTCGCCTCGGAGGGGAGGGCCGAGCGGGACAGCGCCTCGAACATCCGAGTGAACCGGCCGACTTCGCGGGACTTGTCCGTGAGGGACATACCGGCTCCCGTGTCCAGTTGGACCGTCATGGGCAGCTTGTCGCCGAGGTCCAGGAGCGTGAAGTCGGAGAGCGACAGGTAGCCGCGAACCGACTGCGGCAGGATCTGCACGGTCACGTTGTCGAGCGTCGCCGGAGCGCGTGCACGGTCGCCACAAGGCGGGTGACATCGCCTGACGGGGCTGGCCAACGACCATGCTCAAGCTCCTCAAGGGAGCGATCACGGTTCACGAGTCGAGTCACCGAAGGATCGTCCCACGGCAGATCTCAAACGCGCTCCGAGATTGCAGAGTGCCTGTCGGAGTCAGCGGCACAGCTCCATGATGGTGTCGTCGAAGTTGGGGAACTCCCGGGTTGCCTGCTCGATGACGGCGGTGGCCGGCTGCTGTCGGCCAGGGGCGAATCGCTCCGCGACGGCCACCAGTTGCCGGTTGGGATGTGGGCTCCAGTCGGGCTCGTACGTGGTGGCCGCTTCCCAGGGGCCGAAGCCGCCAGCGAGCAGCCACAGGAAGTCGCCCAGGTCCCGCGCCAGTACAGCGGTCTCGCCTTCGGAGCCGAGGAGGACGATTGGCTGGTCGATGAGTGGGCGGCCTGGGCGGATCAGCCAGAACGCCGCGTATCCACCCGTGCCGTCCTGGCCGAACACACGGAAGTCGTCACCGCTCAACTCTGTGTTGCCAGTCCAGGCCCGGAACCAGTCGGTGGTGTCCTCGGCGGACAGGAAGTCCGGGAAGGGCTCGAAGTCGATCCCTTTGCCGTCGTCGTAGTCGAACGGGACAGCCAGTGAGGCGGCGAGTGCGGCAGGGAGCTGTCGATCACTGGTCTGAGTCACGCCGAGAGGCTAGCGGCCACCAGTGTCATCAACGTCGGCTCACCCCGGACGGACGAGACGCCGCCATCCATCGGACCAGGTTCTAGGGTCGCCACTCCTCCCGGTAGCGGGGGTGCTCGGCGGGCCCGGCCTCGGCGGGGATGAACGCGGCCGGGATCAGCCGGTCACGGTGGCCGGCGGCAAGGAAGGTCACAGCTGGGGCTGGGCGCCAGGGGGCCGCCGTCGCGCACGCATGTGGGCCGCAGCCGGGGGCGGCGCCGTTGGCGTCCGGGCGGGGAGGCCGGGAGGGAGCAGTCATGGACGCGGCCTCTTACGCGCGGAGGGGCGCAGCCCGAGCTCGGTCAGTTCGCGCGCCTTCTTCAGGGTGAGGGTGCCGTCCCGCAGCGCCCGCTGCTGGCGGGCGACCCATTCACCGAACCTGAAACCGTCGGCGGCGACGTAGTCGTACGGCACCCGGGCGTGACCGTGCTCGCCGCGGAACGCGCGCAGGGCTTGCACGTTGCGGTGGTGACGGAACTCGTCGCTGTTCAGGTGCAGGCCGTGGTCGGTGATCTTCTTTTTTCGGGCGGGGTCCAGAGTGCAGGCGCGCAGTTGCTCCAGCTGGACGATCCGCCAGCTGCCGAGCGGGAGGCCGTCATCGGTGACGAAGTGCCGGGGCACCACCGGCGTTCCGTGTGCTTTCTGGTAGGCGCGCCAGGCCGTGAAGTGCTGCTCCCACCGGCGTTCGAGCCGGTTGGCGACGAACCCGAGGGCGGTGAGTTCCGCTCGGCGTTCTGGTGGCAGCTCGTAGAGCCGGGTGCGCTGCGCGCGTACCTGGGCGCCGAGGGGACGGCCTGCCGGGGTCACGTACGCCTGCGGCACGTCCAGGTGACCGAACTCGTCGCGGAACGCCTTGAGGTCGGCCACGAGGGTCTGCCAGAAGCGGTCGCGTTCGTTCCAAACGACCCCGATCGCCTCGAGCTGGGCGATCTCCTGCGTGTTCATCAGCCCTCGGTGGTGGCGCGCTCGCTCGGACTATCGGCGAGCGCTCAGGGAGTGTTTGCGGTCGCCCAGGAGCGGAACAGGGTGAGGGCCTCGGCGAGGTTGGCAGGGCCGCACCTGGCGTGAAAGATCTTGTCGGAGGTCCACGCCCACACCCAGTCGTGCGGGGTGCGGTTGACGTCGTGTCGGGGGTACTCACATTCCTCCAGGTCCGTCTCCTCCAGGTCGATGGAGACGGACCAACCGGGGTTGTCGAGCGTCTCGATCTTCACGCCCCACTCGTGTTCCCAGTCCTCGTTGCACTGATCGGCGTACCAGGCCTGCAGCCAGGTGAGGACATGCTCTGAATTGCTCATGGCAGGAGATGCTAATGCTGTGACCGCAAGGGCTTGCCAGCGGCTTGGTCAGGCGGCGAGGACAGGTCGTCCGCCCCAGCGGAGCCCTTCTCGCCGCGGATGCGGGCGCGTTCCTTGCGCTGGGTGGCCAAAACGTCGGGGTGGCGGGCGTTGGCGTTGCGCCAGCGCAGGTAGGCGTGCAGAGCACGGGTCTGGACCGTGTGGTTTGGGTGGTTCGAGTTGGCAAGGGTGACCTGCCGCAGCGGTCCGAAGTATGCCTCGATCGGGTTCGCCCACGAGGTGTTGGTCGGGGTGAAGCACAGGTGGACGTTGTGCTTCTTTGCCCGTAGCAGGATCTTCTTGCCGTTGTGAGCGGAGAGGTTGTCCATGATCACGTAGACCGGGGCGCCGTCCGGGCGGGCGGTCCGGATCGACCTGAGCGCGGCCAGGGAGTTCGCGGTGCCCTTGCGGCGGTGGTTGACGCCTCAGAGGGAGTCGTCGCCGACCGAGTAACAGCCGTGGAAGTAGGTGACGTCGTGGGTGCGCTTGTAGGTCGCCGGCAGCCGGTTCGGTCGCTCCTGCTCGGCCCAGCAGCTGCCGGCCGTGGGGCGAATGCCGAGCGGGCCGAACTCGTCGAACGCGAATGTGCGGTCGGGGAAGCGTTTCAGGACGTGTTCGATCCGGTCGAGTTTGGCGTCGTAGTTGGGGCCGGTGGACTCCTCCCAGGTCTTGGTGCGCTGGAAGGTGATGCCTCGTCGGGCGAGCAGGCAGCGCAGGGCTTCGCGGCCGATGCGGATCCCTGCCGAAGTCCGTGCGGGCCCAGATGCGGGCGCTGGTCAAGGCCGCGAAGGGCGACACGGCCGCCGTGGCCGAGCGCCTGGGCGTCACCCGCCGCACTGTCGAGCGCTACCTCGCCGGGCAGCGCAAGACCCCCCCGGGCCGAGCGCTACGACCCCGACCACGACACCGCCCCCTGCCCACCGCCTTCCTCGACGACGAGGAGCATGGAGAGCAACTGCGACGCTGTCTGACAGACACCTCGCTACCTACGGAGGTCCGCATCGCCGGAGCCCTGATCCGGCTCTACGGCCTGCACCTCAACCGCATCGTCCACTTGACGACCGACCGCTTCCACCAGGACCAGGATGGGGCCTACCTCACCTTCGACAAGCATCCCGTGCTCCTGCCGCCGACGCTGGCCCACCTCATCGAGCACCAGATCGCCAGCGGCCGGTCACGATCCGCCCTGGGAACGCCGGCCACCAGCGAGCACCCCCAACTTCTCCCGCCAGCCGCCCCCGCAGCCCACAGACACTCTCGGTGCGACTCAAGCAGCACGGCCTGCCCACCATCGCCGCCCGTAACACGGCCATGTTCAGCATGGCCGGCGAGCTGCCGCCCATCATCCTGAGCGACCTCTTCGGCCTTCACCGGAATACCGTGACCCAGTGGGCCGCCTTGGCCCAGGACAGCTGGTCCGGTTACCTTGCGGCCCTGATGTCACCGGATCTGGATGGTGACGCAGGTGAACGTGGTGTCCTGGAGTAGCGCTGGCGTGATGGCGACGCCGGTCAGGTGCTCTGCCAGAGCAAACGCTGCTGGTGAGGACAGATCCGTTTCCGGATCTTCCTCCTCAAGGTTGAAGCCGATCCGTTCCATAACGGCGAGGAGTTCGTCGGGTGTGCTGCCCCAACGGTCCTCCGGGAACATGGGCTCGAAGCAGAGTCGCAGGACCTGGTCCTCTGCCCAGAGGAACGTGCCGACGCTGTTGATATTGACGAAGTGCGAGACCCACCTCGCCCCGGCGGAAGCCGGCAGGGCTCGGTCTTCGGTAGTCCCGAAGTAGCCGTTGGGCTCGATCAGCAGTGTCCAGGTGCCCACAGTGGTCATGGCGACCAGCTGACGGTCTCCCTCCTGCAGGTCGTACTGGGCGAAGGCGGCGTCGACGACCGCGGCTATGCCCTGCAGGGGCGCCTCCGGTCGTCCTTCGAGCCGGGACACCAACTCAGCAGTCGACAGGCCCCGGACCAAGGTGAAGCAGTACGCCTCGGCGATGTCTGGAAAGTCGTTCTCGAACCACGCGTAGTCCGCTCCGGTCTTCGTCATACCGCCCATCCTTCACCCCGCGTCCGACAGCGAAGGGGCCCGGCTGCCAAGGGAGCGCCTGGTCAGCGGTACTCGTGAACACCAGGGCCACGGAAAGTGCACGGTCGGTACAGCGCCTCTTCGCCAGCACCGACACCCGGCACCCGTCAGGAGGTCGTGGAGCGCCCGGACCAGACCGTGAGCTTTCCGCCCGGCGTCGAGATGATCCGCCAGCCTCCCGGTCCGAGCACTTCCCATGCCTCGAACGACGGGTCCGCCCGGCCGGTGAGATGACAGCCGTTGTCGAAGACCAGCCGCAGCGAACCCGTCTTGAAGGCCACCGCAGACAAGACCTTCGCTCCGAACAGCCCGAGTGTCGCCGCCACATCCTGTCGCCCCGGGTCGAGGAAGACCTCCTGACGGTCGTCGCCGACACCCTGGGTGAGCGTGAATGGGCATCCAAGTTCCACGCGGGCGTCCGAGTCGAGGTGCAGCAACACCTGGTAGCTAACGCTGATCTTGGTAACGGCCAGACCCCGAAGATTCATGATCCAACGGTCTTCGTGCTCAGCCAACGATGTTTCACTCACCACCGAAAGATGCACCCCGGAGCACCGACTGCGCCACCGAAAAGCCCCACGGCCTCGTAGCCCATCTCAGAGGGCGGAATGCGAGCTGATGTCCATTCAGGCGATGACAGAACGGACATCAGCTCACATTCCACCCTCTGAGACTTCGCCAGTTCGGGGTTCCTGCCAGCCGCGCCCTGGAGGTGAGCAGGGGAGAGGATGGCCAGGCTGGTGAGCTGACCGATGAACGAATGCTCGACCGTGAACCGGGCTGTCGCCGTAGCACCGGTGTCCACATCACCTCCGGGACCAGCAGAAACGAGGCCTGCTGCGCTCGCTTGCTCTTGCGTCATCGTGTCGCATCAATCTGATCGGGCACCAGCGGCACCGCCGCTGGCCTGGAGTCGCACCTGTTGTGGCTGTCGGGGCGAAGAGAATGCCGGGCCGACAGCGTACTGGCCAGCCGTGACAGACGATCAGGTCCGGCTCGTCGTCGGCGCCGCCGGGGATGGCGATCTCCTCGGCGAGCTCTTCGACGCCGAGCCGCTCGCGGCAGTGGACCGGCTCGTAGACCAGGGCGAAGCCCCAGCCCGAGGCTGGACGTCAGGGTCCACCAAAGAGGTCGAGCCGGGGAGGACCGACCCGCGCTACGCGGGCACCACGGCCCGGTTGTTCCATCGTTCCTCCTCGGTGCGGTCCCTCAGCGGAGCGAAGACCCAGGGGGCCAGGCGTGGGGTCGGCACAGCGTCGACGGCTTCGACCGGGTGGACGAGGCCCCGTGAGCACGTCTCGGCTTTCCAGACGGTCACCTTGGCGGTTGGGTGGGCGGGGTTGATGCCGATCTCGCCCTTGGGGCCGCAGGCGGAGTTGAACGGGGTGGCGATGTTCCGCGCGTTCCAGTAGGCCCATGCCTCTCCGGCCTTGGCGCGCTCGAACAGGTGGTAGAGCTGCGGATACCGGTCGAGCAGCCGCACGTCCCGAAAGTACAGCTGGCCCAGCAGCCCTGGGGCGTGCCGCGTCAGCTGTTCGGTGTCGGCGCCGTGGAACGCGAACGCCGTGGCGTCTACCCCGGCCGCGAACGCGGTCGAGGCGAACCGGTGTGCGAGCCGCTCCCCGACGAACGCGCCAGCCGCGTCGGCCAAGCCAGGCTCGACGGCGGTGACGAGTTCGAGGAGCCGGTTGTGGTCGGGGCGGAAGCGGCCGACGTCGAACAGGGTGCCCATGCCGTCGACGGCGGCGAACGCGAGCCGCTTGTAGAGGTGGTTGTTCATCTCGCCGCGGGCGGCGAGTTCGCGGCTGGTGCGGCTGGTGGAGTGCAGCATCAGGTACTCGGCGACGGTCTCGAAGTAGAGATACCCGAGGTACGGCATGACCTGGACCGCCGCAGCCAGCGCGTCGAGGAGCGGTCGAGCCGGGGACGGGCGGCCGGCGGCGCTGCCGAGCAGGAGGTCGAGCAGGGGCGCGGCGGCGCGCACCCGGTCGGTGACGGAACGGGTGACGTGCTCGTCCTCGGCTTCGGTCAGGGCGTGCCGATGGGCGGCGTGGGCGCGCAGGTGGACCTCGCCCAGCCGCAGGTAGTCCAGGCCGACCAGCGGGACGGGCCGGTCGGGCGTGATCTCGATGACCAGCGGGGTGCTGCCGCGCCTGCTCTCCAGGTCCCGGGTGTTGTCGAGGAGGTGGGAGCCCAGATTGTGGGGGAGCAGGGCGCCGCCGGGCAGCGGGGTGAGCGGCGCGCCGTAGACCGCTCCGACGAGGCATCCGCTGGAGGCGAGGAGCTGGCCGCTGTCGCGGATGGCGTCGAGGGATCGGGTCAGGTGGAGCAGGTGGATCGGGCCGCCGGAGGCCAGGACCCGGAGCATGGCGTTGCCGTCGGGCCGCAGCAGGTGGCCGTTGGGCGTCGAGTCGAGGCGCTGGCGCCAGCCGTCCTCGGAGACGACGAGCGCCGGCCCGAGGTCGGGGTGGGCGTGGTCCCACGGAGTGTGCACGGGCGGATCTCCTAGTCGGACGTCGTAGTGGTGCGGAGCCGCAGTGCCTGGTCCAGGGCCTCGGCGGCGCTCGCGCCGTCGAGGCGGGCCCGTTCGCTGGCCACCACCAGGTCGTGGGCAAGGCCGGGGGTCCAGGCGGGCACCCGGTTGCGCAGGCGGGTGAGGTCGGGTCACCACCGCAGAAGGGGGAGGCGGTAGCGGTCGAGCGCGTCGGCGGCCTTGCGCAGGTCGACCGCCACCTGGTGCTGCCGGTAGGCGTCGGCTTCCTCGGCGGTGAAGGCGTCGTGGGGCAGGTCGTGCAGGGCGACGGCGGTGAACGCCTCGGTCCCGGCCGTCACCCCGAACGCGGCCTGCGGTAGGTGGGGGTGCTCGGCGAGCCAGCGCGCGGCCCGCTGCCCGTGGCCGGGGTCGGTGCGGTCGTCGTGCCGGCGGCAGTCGTGGCAGGCCGCCCCGGCGGCCAGTGCCAGCGCCCGGCCCGGTGCGAAGCCCTGTTCGGCGGCGAGCAGCTGGAGCAGGACGGCGACCCGGGCGCCGTGCAGGACACCGTGGATCGAGGCGGGGGTCTCCGTGCGGGCGAACCAGGACGCTTCGGGTACCAGTGGCACCGGCCGGTGTGGCAGGGTGGCCCCGACACCCGCGTCGACGGGCCGGTTGCGGGCGATCCAGTCCAGCGTCGGCTGGTCCATCACCTGGTGGTCCGGGAGCTGCCCGGCCTCGGCCAGCTCGTGCAGCGAGCGGGGTGTCGATGAGGTCATGGTTTTCCCCCTTGGAAGTGGAGTCGGTTCGATGGGCGTCACGCTGGGCGTGGTGGTGCTGACGATGGGCAATCGGCCGGCGGAGCTGCTGGCGCTGCTGGACTCGGTGGCGGCCCAGGAGGGCGCCGACAGCGGGGTGCGGACCGTGGTTCTCGGCCAGGGCATCAAGCTCCCCGAGCTGCCCGCCTGGGTGGACGCGGTGGAGCTGCCGGAGAATCTCGGCATCCCCGGCGGCCGGAACGCCGGAGTGGAGCGGCTGCGCGAGATCGGCGGCACCGACGTGCTGGTGGTCCTCGACGACGACGGCCTCCTCCCCAGGAACGACACCTTCCGGCTGATCCGCGAGGCGTTCGAGCAGGACCCGAAGCTGGGCATCGTCTCCTTCCGCATCGCGGACGAGACCGGGTTCACCCAGCGCCGCCACGTCCCCCGCCTCGGCAAGTCCGACCCGATGCAGTCGGGCCCCGCAACTACCTTCCTCGGCGGAGGCCACGCCATCCGCATGAGTGTGATCGACCAAGTCGGCCTGTTCCCCGCCGAGTTCTTCTACGCGCACGAGGAGACCGACTTCGCCTGGCGTGCCCTCGACGCCGGCTGGGGCATCGACTACCGGGCCGACATGGTCCTCCAGCACCCCCGCACCGACCCGGCCCGCCACGCCGCCTACTACCGGATGACCGCCCGCAACCGCGTCTGGCTCGCCAAGCGCCACCTGCCCGCCCCGCTGGTGCCGGTCTACCTCACCTCCTGGATCGCCTACACCCTGCTGCGCCGCCCCCCGATGGGCGGCCTCAAGGCGTGGTGGGGCGGGTTCTTCGAGGGTGTGCGGGTGGCGTGCCCGCCGCGCCGGCCGATGCGCTGGAGCACGGTGCGGCGGATGGCGCAGCTGGGTCGGCCGCCGGTCTTCTGATGGGCGGAGCACCGGCGCGGTGCGCCGGTGCTCCGGGTCAGGCCGCTGCTCCGGCCAGGGTGTTGGCCTCCGTCAGCCAGTCCGGGACGGCGTCCGGGGTGGACTTCAGCCAGTTCACGTACCGCTCGACGCCGTCGGCGAGCGAGATCGTCGGGTGCCACCCCAGGAGGTCGCTCGCGCGCCGGGTGTCGGCGTAGCCGCCGCGCGGGTCGCCGGCGGGCATCGGCGTCTCCACGAACCGGGCGTCCGGGTAGCGGGCCGCGATCAGCTCGGCGATCTCCCGGACTGAACTCGGCATCCCGGTGCCGATGTTGACGATCTGGCTGGCGGTATCCTCGGCGACGAGGGCGAGGATCGTCGCGTGCGCGATGTCGTCCACGTGCACCATGTCGCGCACTTGGTGGCCGCCGCCGTTGAGCCGCAGCGGCAGCTCGGCCTCGGCGGACATGGCCATCCACGGCACCATCCACGAGTGCGACCCGGGCTTGGGGACCTGCGGCTCGCCGTACACCGAGAAGTAGCGCACGATCGTGTGCTCGGTCCCGCTGTTCGGCAGGACCAACCGCACCTGGTGCTCGCCCCACAGCTTGGTGTTGGCGTAGACGGAGATCGGGGTCAGCGGCTGGTCCTCCGAGAACCGCGGGACCGTGCCGGGCTCGCCGTCGCCGTAGACCGAGGCGGAGGAGACGAACACCAGGCGCTTCACCGGGGCGGCGGCGACCGCGTCCAGCACGTTCTGGGTGCCGTGCACGTTGGCGGCGAACGCGGTGTCGGGCCGGCGGGTGCACGCGGCGACGTCCGCGAACGCGGCGGCGTGGACCACGGAGTCCGCTCGGTTGGCCAGCCACCTCACGGTGGCCCGCTCCCGCACGTCCCCCAGCACGACCTGGGCGGCGTGCTCGTCCACCCGGAAGCGGTCGCGCACCGGGTGCGGGTAGGCGTCGAACCGGTCCAGGACGACCGCCTCCGCGCCGGCGGCGGCGAGCTGCGCGACGATCCGGCTGCCGACCAATCCACCGCCGCCGGTCACCAGCACACGGGAACCTGCGAGTTGGCGCAGGCGAGGGTCCGAAAGCACCTCAGGCATGAATCTCCCTCTCCGAAAGGGTGTTGGGTAGTGCCATCAGTGAAGCGCCGACGCGCCTGGGACGGTACGGTGATGCATCCCCCACCTCGTTCAATCCGTTAAAGATCATTCGTGGGAGCGGGACTTGACGCCGCGTAAGCAACCCAACGCCGCACTCGCAGGGGTCATCGAAGAAGCCGGGTGTACGTACCAAGCCCTGGCGAAGGCAGTCCGGGCGGTAGCCGCCGAAGCCGGCCAGACGTTGCACACCTCGCCCTCAGCCGTTCACTCCTGGGTCGCAGGCGGAACCCCAACTGGCAGAACAGCGGCCTACCTTGCCGAAGCTCTCACCAGAATGCTCAAGCGGAAGGTCACCGTCCCCGAGATCGGTCTAGGCTCCGACAGCATCGGGGAGGCCATCACCATCGACCCTCTCGCCACCGCCGCCGACCTCGGGAGGCTGGTCATGCACCGCCGCCGCGACTTCCTCACCCTCGCCTTCTCCACCGCAGCCGTCGGGCTGCCCCTCACCTACGACCACCAGGCCGCCGCCGCGACCCTGCGCGCCGCCCGAACGGGCGGACGCGTCGGCATCGCAGAAGTCGCCACCGTCCGCCAGCTCACCGAGAGCTTCCGCGCCGCCGACAACCGGCTCGGCGGCGGCCACGGCCTCACCACCGCAACCTCCTACCTCACCGACACCGTCGTCCCGATGCTCCAGGCCACCTACCCCACCACCGAAGTGCGCCGCAGCGCCTACGGAGCAGCCGCCGAACTCGCCACCCTCGTCGGCTTCAAGATGCACGATGTCGGCCGCGAAGGCGCCGCCCAACGCTTCTACCTTCTCGGCTTCCAACTCGCCTGCGAAGCCGATCCCGCCGGCCACGGAGCCTGGATGCTCCGCGCCCTCACCCACCAAGCCCTCGACCTCGGCCAGCCGCTCCACACCGTCCAGCTCGCCGAAGCCGGACTCGCGCGCGCACGCGGCCACGTCGACCGGAAGACCGAAGCCCTGCTGCTGGTCACGGCCGCACGCGCCTACGGAGCCAGCGGTCAAGGCCGGGATGCGGGGCGGGCGCTGCTCGCGGCCGAGGACGCGATGCTCGCCGGAGCTGGAAGCGACATGCCCGGATACGCCACAGCATCGGGCCCCGTAGCCGCCACGGTGGCCTCCCACATGGGCAGGACACTGACCGAGATGGGCGACCACCCCGCCGCCGAACGGCACTACCGCTCGGCCATGACCGGCCGCCTCCGGGAGATCCACCAGCGGACCCGGGCACTGACTATCGCCAACATCGCCAAGTCGGTTGGCGCGCAACGACGCCACGAAGAGGCAGTTGCCCTCTGGGGGCAGTTCCTGGACCTGGCGGGCGAGGTCTCCTCCGACCGCAGCAAGAAGGAGCTGGCGATCCTCCGCTCGACCATGACCGCCTACGCGAAGCGGAACATCACCGGGGCTGCCGCGCTCGGCGAGCGCGCCGCACTCGTCGCGCCCCGCCCCTCCATCGGCTGAGAAGGGCATCTCGCCACCCTCTCGCCCGCGCACCAGAAAGAACCCATGCAGAAGCAACGCGCCGCGGTGCCCGGAGCCCCCCTGGCCCGCAGCACCCGGGAGCGCATCGCCGCAGCCACCGCCTGAACGCACGCCGTCCGCCGGCGAGCCGTCACCGAGCACGAGGAACAGCGCGTGAACGACGAAGAGCCACTGGAGCGTTGGGCCGCCCGCCGGCAGGCCGGGCTCCGGCCGGTCGGCGAACTCAAGGCCGTCCGCCTCGACGGCAGTAGCGGCGGTGCGCACGTCGGCCGGGACGAACCGCGCCTGATCATGCGCTGGGACGGCTACCAATGGCTCCCCGAGACCGTGGCCCCGGACTACCCGGCCGCGCAGCGCATCCTCAACGGGATTGAAGGCGACGGCGTGATGCGGCCGACCGCCCCACCTGCGCCGAAGAAGCCCGGCCGACACCGCCGCACCACCTAGGACAGGCCCGGTGCCGCTTCCGGAACGGCTGCGCCGGGGGCCGAACGCGCCGCGGGGGCCACCGGAGCAGCCGTCGTGCGGAACGACCTCGGCGGGAGCAGGGCCGCCGTCGTTGGCCGGCAGGCCTGGTGTCCGCCGCCGCACAGGCGGCACACGGCGCGCGCGGCGCCCGGTTGGCGTGCGCAGTACCGGCCGTTACGGTGGCGGTGGGACCGCCGGACGCCTGGAGGCACGCGTGCACGACCTTGTCGGGCCGCTGATCACCGCCGATGTCGCCGGGGCGCCGCACACCCGGTTCGTCGAGGCGGCGGGCGAACTCGACATGGACGGGGCGCCGGTGCTGCGCCGGGCGCTGCGGGCGGCGCTCGCGGTGCGCGGGCGCCAGGAGGTGGTGGTGGTCGACCTGGCGCGGGTCGCCTTCTGCGACTCGGCGGGCCTGGACGCGCTGCTGCGGGCCCGCGCGGAGGCGGGGCGCCGGGGCGTGCTGCTGGTGCTGGCCCGCCCGGGAGCGGCGGTGGCCCGGATGCTGGAGATCACCGGGACGGACCGGGTGCTGCACGTGCTGTCCGGCTGGCGGCCGGGCCGCACCGCGGTGCGGCCCGTGCCCGCCCGGGAGCGGACCGGCTGCGGCCACTGCGGGCCGCGCCCGTCCTGACCCGGACCCGCCACGGCCGGCACGGGGCGGGTGGGTTGTCGGCGGGTGCGCGCGGGGGTGGTTCAGCGGGCCGACCAGCGCGGGCAGTGCGGGCCGTGGCGGGTCCACAGGACGATGGTGCCGCCGTCCAGCACCTCGCGCCGGCGCACGGCCGCGCAGCAGCCTGTCGACCTGCGCGACGTCTTCAACGCGATCCTTTACGTCAACCGCACTGGAATCCCCTGGAAATACCTTCCACACGACTTCCCGAACCACGGCACCGTCTACGCCTACTATGCCGCGTGGCGCGACGAGGGAATCTTCGCCCAAGTGAACTACGATCTCACCGGACTGGCCCGGGTGAAGGAAGGCCGCAAGCCCGAGCCGACCGCCTCGGTGATCGACACTCAGAGTGTGAAGACCTCCACCAATGTGCCCGTGACCAGCCAGGGAACCGACGCCGCGAAGAAGATCGTCGGTCGGAAGCGGGGGATCCTCACTGACACGATCGGCCTGATCCTCGCCGTGGTCGTCACCGCCGCGAGCCTGTCCGAGAACGCCGTGGGAATACAGCTCTTTGATCAGGCCAAGAAGACCTATCCGAGCATCTCCAAGAGTTGGGTCGACACCGGCTTCAAGAACGCCATGGTCGAGCATGGAGCCGGCCTCGGAATCGACGTCGAAGTCGTCCACCGGAAGTCCGACATCCCCGGATTCCACGTTGTGAAAAGGCGGTGGGTGGTCGAACGGAGTCTCGGGTGGATCATGCTGCGGCGGCGCCTCGCCCGCGACTACGAGACCCTCCCGGCCAGCTCCGAAGCCATGATCCACATCGCCTCGATCGACACTCTCACCAAGCGCATAACGGACGAAAACACACCAACCTGGCGAGGAGCCTACTAGGACATAAAGGGCAATTAGCCCACACTAAACGCCCTCTGACGGTAGCCACCCGGGCGGCGGGTACCCGGATCGCTCGAAGCCAGCTGTCCAGAGGGAGCTCCAGCTCCACGAGCACGTCTACGGCAAAGATCACGCTGAGTGAGAGGAGGGAAGAGGGCGGGCCTGCACCATCGCGGGTGCAGGCCCGCTGTGAGGCCTCCCGGGTGGTGGTGTGCGCGGCCCAGAGCGGACAAACGGACAGAATGAACGGCCCCCATAACCTCACCACCGACCCCGCACCGCCCGCAGCGAAGGCCAGCGGTGCACGCCGGGTACTGCTCAGCCGCACCGGAGTCCTCAGCACTTCCGCCACGGCCATCACCGGGCTGAACGAATACGGACACGCCCTCGCCCAGTTGATCGCCCTCGGACACACCTACGAAAGCGCCGCCGAGGAACTCGGCTGCTCCATCGCTAGGGCTTCCAACACCATGTCCAGGCTGATGCACCGCCACGGCCGCAGCGACCGCACTCGCACCATCGCCGACCTCATCACCACCGGGCTGCTCGACACCACTGAGCTGCGCGCCGCGCTGCCCGACAAGCTTCCCGACCTTCCCCCGCGCATGCTCCAGGTCCTCACTCTGCTCGCCACCCACGAAGTCCGCACCGTCGCACGCCTGGCCGGTATCAGCCAGGACACCATCGGCAGTGTCATCACCCGAGCCGTCACCGTGATAGGCGCCGGCAGTCGCACCCACGCCGTCGTCACAGTCCTCCTCCTCAGCCGACCGGACCTCGCCGAATCCGGTGGCGTGCGGCGAGACTGATCGAGTACCCACGCCAGTACACCGCCGACGGCAGTCCGCCGTTGTACCTGGCCGGGACCAGTGCCGGCCGCCCGGGCTGGGAGGCCGGGCCTTGGAGCGGGCGGAGTCGCTCGGCGAGCACCGGCCGGCCCGGGAACTGTCGGACTGCACGGGGTCGCTGCGTGAGGTAGCGGAGGGCTTGGTGGGGGAGCCAGCTGGCTGCGCCGGTGGTTCCGTCGCGGTGACACCCCGCGCTTCGGTCGGCGGTTGATCTGGCAGCGGCCAAGGCGGCCCGGGTCGGCGAGGCGCGCCCGGGCCGCGGCTTGCTACTTCGCGGCGGCCTTCAGCTTGGAGCCGGCCGTCACCTTGGCGCTGTAGCCGGCAGCGATCTCGATCGGCTCACCGGTCTGCGGATTGCGGGCCGTCCTGGCGGCGCGGTGGGTGCGCTCGAAGGTCAGGAAACCGGGGATCGTGAGCTTCTCGTCGCCCTTCCTGACGACCTCGCCGACGATCTCGGCGAACGCCGACAGCACTGCGTCGGCATCGTTCTTGGAGACCTCGGCACGGTCTGCGATTGCTGCTACGACCTCGGTACGGTTCATCGTGCTGCTCACTTTCGATCACGGAGTTGGGTTCCACCGCATGTTGCCAGATGCCTAGGACAGTCCGGTGAGCGGGAGGAACCGGCACGCCGGGCGTGACGGTACGAAAGGCCGCGTTCGATCTCTACCGAACAACGTCCTGGCAGGCCCGCTCCCGCACCCTGGACCACCTCGTCTCGCTCCTGCCATCGGATTCGGTGTCCGCGCCGATTCCGGCCAGGGTTTGCGGCATCAGGGCCGGAACCGGCGCGCACCAGCACGATGAAGCGCCGATCGGCCGAATCGTCCAACCGAGGTGGCCCTGGCTGGCAGGATGGCGGGACCGGCGTGTTGCCACCGGTGCTGGACAAGGAGAGTGCGTGGGATCACAGGTGATCAACGGTCGATTCCTGCTACTGGGAGGTAGCGCGCGAAGCGGCGGCCTGTCGGAGGTCCGCAAGGCGGTCGACACATCCAGCAGCGACAGCGACCGGCAGTTCGCTGCGGTCAAGCTACTGAAGCGGCGCGACGACGAGATCACAAAAGTCTTCCTGGAACGAGAGACCACCGCGCTCAAAGCCCTCGAGCACTCCCATATCGTGCGGATGCTGGACTCAGGCTGGGACCCGCTCCTGGAGCGCTACTACATCGCACTGGAGTGGGTGGAACGCAGCCTGAAGGACGATCTGCAGGCTGGCCGACCCGTCGGCTGGGACTCCTTCTTCGAGCGAATCGGCAAGCCACTGGCGAGCGCACTGGCGCACGCGCACTCCCTGAACATCGAACATCGCGACCTCAAACCGGGCAACGTGCTGCTCACCGACGCCGGAGTGCCCAAGCTCGCGGACTTTGGAATCGCCAAGATCCGCTCCAAGGTCGCCGTGAACGACGAGACCGTCGCCGAATACCGCTCCAACCTGTACTCCCCACCGGAGCAGGAGGACGCCGTCCCCTATGTCCGGGACGTGTTCGGCTACGGCGTCCTCGCCATCCAGACGCTGTCCGGCAGCAAGGCCCGCGACTACCCCGACCTCGTCCCGGCCCTGGACGAACTGGACCTCGCCACCGAATTCCGCGAGATCCTGCGCTCCTGCATCGACTTCGACCCGCGGCAGCGCCCGGCCAACGCTGCAGTCCTCGAACAACGGCTCCTGGACGCCGAGCACATCTGCGCAGGCCGCCAGTCCCGCAGGAGCAACTTCCTGTGGCTGAAGCTCACCCGCTCCGCCGCCGAGAACCTCAGCGAGACCCCCAAAGACGCCGAACCGGACTGGGCCCGCGCCAAGGCCGCCGTCCTCGCCGACCTGTCCGGCACCGTACACGTCGACTACGGCTACAACCCCCAGACCGAGGAGACCGACCAGAGCACGCTGCGCCTGTTCGGCAACTCGTGGTTCCTGCGGCTGCGCGCCGACGACCAGTACCCCGAACGCGTCGTCGTCGTCCAGGCACTCACCAAGTCAGAAGAGTGGATGACCCGGCAGCGCAAACGCGTCCTGGCACTGCCGCCGATCCTCACCTGGACCTTCGACGACCCGGGCGAGGAACCCGCCTATCAGGGCCGCAACCTGCTCCTCGACCACCTCGACGACCACCTCGCCCGGCCCCAGAAAGCAGACCACGACGACCAGGAACACAGCCTCGGAGACCTGTTCGAAGGGTGGCGCAGACTCCTGGACGCCCGCGAGGAGGTCGCCGCCGGCGGACGCCAGATCCTGGAGTACGACCGGGTCACCGGAAACGGCCGCACCAGGGTGTTCCAACTGGCCAAGCCCGGCACCGCACCGCCGGTCGGCGAGGAATGGTCCATCGCCCCGTTCGCGCAGGCCCGGCCCGTAGAACGCGGCGAAGTGACGGTCCAGTCCGAGGAGACCGTGGCGATCCGCTTCGCCCGCCCCACCATCCGAGTGCCCGACCGCGGCGTACTGCTGCCCTTCCTCGGACCCAGCCAGCAGGCCCTGAACCGACAACGGGACGCCCTGGCCACCATCATGGCCGGACAGAGCACCAACCGGCTCCTGCGCGACATCATCGACAGCCCCGCCGCCATCGCCTCACGCCCGCCCGCCGACGTCACCCACTGGTTTCGCGCCGACCTGGACAAGAGCAAACGCGACGTGGTCCTCCATGCCCTCGGCTCCCAAGACCTCCTGCTCGTCGAAGGACCGCCCGGGACCGGGAAGACGACCGTCATCGCCGAGATCGTCGAACAGACCCTCAAACGCGACCCAACCGCCCGCATTCTCATCGTCAGCCAGACCCACATCGCGATCGACAACGCGTTGCGCCGCATCGAGGAGGCTGGCGTCCAGGGCCTCGTGCGCCTCGGGCGGCCCGACGACCCCAGGGTCGCCGACAGCGCCCAGCACCTTCTGCTGGACCGCCAGGTCAAGAAGTGGACCCAGCAGGTGCGGGCCCGCGCGGAGTCCTACCTCGACGGTGTCGCCACCCGCGGCGGCCTCGAAGCACGCCACCTCAAGGCCGCCCTCACCCTGGAAGAACTCGCCTCGGTCGCCGCCGATCTGAACCACGTCACCCTCAAGCTCGAAGAGCTCAACAACAGGCCCGCGCCCGAACGCACCACCTCCGCCCGCGACCTCGGCGAAGAACTTGTCACCGTCCGGGCCCGACGCGACCAGCTCACCGACCAGCGCCACGAACTGTACACCGAGGCCCAACGCGTTCTCGCCGGCGACCTCACCCTGCGCGAGAACCTCACCCCCGAAGAGGCCCGCGACGCTGTGGAGGCACTCCTCGGCCCCGCCGGCAGCGGCCGCGACCTGATGCGGCTGCTGCGGCTGCAGGGCCAGTGGCTGCAGCGTATCGGCACCGACCAGGACCTGCTCGCCGAGTTCCTGCGCACCCGGCAGGTCGTCGGCGGTACCGCGATCGGCTTCCTGGGCCACCCGGCAGCACGGGACCTCGAGTTCGACCTGTGCATCTTCGACGAGGCCTCCAAGGCCACCGCCACCGAAGCCCTCGTCCCACTCGCCCGGTCCAAGCGCTGGGTACTGGTCGGCGACACCCGCCAGCTGCCGCCCATCGACGAGGACCTTCTGCGCGACAAGAAGATCATGGCCGACTACCAGCTCATCCCCGAGTTGGTGACCACGACCCTGTTCCAGTACCTGGCGACCCACACCAAATACCCCGTCCAGCACCTGCTGCGCGAGCAGTACCGAATGACCCCGGCCATCGGGAACATGATCTCCACCTGCTTCTACGGCGAGAAACTCCTGTCACCCAACCCCCACACACTGCCCGGCTACGACCAGATCAACAAACCGGTGCTGTGGCTCGACACCGCCAAGCTCCCCACCCGCCGCGAATCCGAACGCACCAGCACCGAGACCAGCATCTCCAACCGCACCGAGGCAAAGCTCGCAGTCAGGCGCCTGGAGACGATCGACAAGGCCATCGACCGGCAGCTGATCAAGACCACACCCGGCCACAAGCTGGACGTCCTGGCCATCGCCCCATACGGCCGGCAGGTCGAAGAACTCAACCGGCAGCTGGCCGAGGTGAGGCTCAAACACCTCGCCGTCGAAGTGCTGTCCGTCGACGCCGTCCAGGGCCGCGAATGCGACCTCGCGGTCTTCTCCGTCACCCGCAGCAACGACCGCTCCGACTTCGGCTTCCTCGGCCAGCCGTACTGGCGCCGCATCAACGTCGCACTATCCCGAGCCCGATTCGGCCTCATCGTGGTGGGCGACGCCACGTTCTGCCGCAGCAAGCCCGGCGCGCTGCGCGACGTCCTCGACTACATGTCCAGCCACCCGCAGGAGTGCGAGATCCGCGATGCCTACCTATAGCGACAACAGCCTCCTGCACATCCGCCTCCACAACGACCGCCAGGGCCTGGAACTCGTCGCCATCGTCGACGCCGGCATCCCCGTCGCCCTGGTCACCGCCGACATCCTTGCCCAGGACCGCAAACCGCTGCCCCTGCTCAAGGAGTTCGTCCTCCACCTCGTCGGCGAGAACGTCGACACCGAGGACGCCATCGCCGGAATCCTCGGCCTGCCCCAACGGATGGTCAACCACACCATCGCCGGACAGTTCTCCGACGACCTCCTCACCTACGCAGCGCCCCGGCTCGGGACGGGTAACCAGCCACCCGCCCGCCGACTACGCCTGACCGCCCGCGGCCAGCAGACCGCCCGCGACATGGCCGCCATCACCCCCGTACGGGTCGACCAGCCACTCGTCTACGACCAGCTCCTCGGCAAGGCCAAGCCCTACGACCGCCACACGATCATCCCCCACCGCCAGGCCGAGGAAGAAGGCGTCCTGCTGCTGCCCGCGCCCCGAGCCGGGCTCGTGGAGGCCAGCGACATCCCGGTCACCGACATCAACGCACTGCTGCGCGAACGCGGGACCACCAACCGCGAAGTCCTTCTCGTCCGCAAGGCCACCCAGGCCAAAGCCCGCCGCGTCATGCCGGCCAAGCTCCTCGTGTACGCCGACCCCGAGCGCACCGACATCCAACTCGGCGTCGTCGTCGACGGCGAGCTCAGCCACACCCACGAGATCGCCCTGCTCAACCACGGCGGCGCCAAGGCCCTCGGCATCCAGGTCGAACCCGCACCCGAACGCCCCGCCCTGACCCCGGAACTCGAACGCGCCCGCATCGACCTGCCACAAGTCACCCGGCTGCGCGCCGAACAGGCCGCCGCCCAACTCGACACCGAACAGCTGCAGGGCCAGAGCCAAGCCGGACTCGCCATACACCGAGACCAGGTCCGCGCCATCAGCGTGTTCGAACACCCCGAACTGCTGGACGAAGCCCTCACCCGAGCCCGCCAGCGGATCCTGATCATCTCCCCATGGATCAAGAACGCCATCATCACCACCGACTTCCTGAGCAAACTCGAGGCCCGGCTCAAACGCGGCACCACCGTCCACATCGCCTACGGCTACGAGGAAAACGACACCAAGACTGACCCCACCGCCGTACGCAAGCTTGAGAACTTGGCCCACCGCTACCCCGCCAAGCTCACCGTCGCCCGTCTGAAAGCCACCCACGCGAAGATCCTCATCTTCGACGACACCTGGATCGCCACCAGCTTCAACTGGCTCTCCTTCCGCGGCGACCCCGACCGCACCTACCGCATGGAAGAAGGAACCCTCGTCAGCAACAAACCCGCCGCCGACGACCAGTACCACCGCTACATCGAACTGATCGACCAGGAACGCCGCTAGACGGGGAGGTTCCAGGCGGGACCGTCCTCGGCACCGAGCCACACACGCTGGCCGTCGCCGTCGATGGTGATGCCGAAGCCCTCCTGGTGCGGGGCGCCGTGACGCTGCCACTGCTGGATGGCGGCCTCGACCTGGTCCCAGAGCCGCAGGGGCCCGCGCTGAACGACAGTCCAGCCGCCGTCGGGGTTCGGCGTGGTACGGGCGTGGGAGCCGGTGGCGACGTCCATCAGGATCTGGTGGCCGCCGGCCCCCAGGATCTCGGCGGAAGGGGCGGCGAGCTGCGCCACCCACTTGCCGGTCCAGTCGGACAGGATCGCAGGATCGACCCCAGCCGGTTGTTCGTCCCCGGCCATGAGGGTGAGGCTGCCGCGCGGGGGCCGGTCGTGCTGACGGGCGATCATGAAACTGATGTACCCGGGCAGGAACCGGCCGCTGGCGCACCCCGGCTCGGTGACGGTCAGCAGGGCCTGGCCGAAACCGAAGCTCCATCCGGAGAAGGTGGCCAGGATCTTCCCGCCGGGCCGGACCTGGTAGAGCCAGGGCAGGGGGAGGGTGCGCACCGAGCAGGTCGCGATCAGGCGGTCGTACGGGCCGCCGTCCTGGTACCCGGCCAAGCCGTCACCGACGACCAGGGTGGGCGCGAAGCCGGCGGTCTTCAGCGACGCCGCGGCGCGCGCGGCCACCCCCTCGTCGACCTCGACGCTGACCACGTTGCCGTCCCCGAGACGGTGGGCGCCCAGGGCCGTGGAGTAGCCGGTGCCGGTGCCGATCTCCAGTACCCGGTGGCCGTCTTCGACACCGAGCTGCTGCCACATCTCCAGGACCAGGGAGGGCAGCGTGGACGACGACGACGGCAACCCGGTGACCGGCCCCTCGGCATCGGCCGGCCGAAGATGGCCGTCGAGCTGGGTCACCAGCGTCTCGTCCGAGTAGACGGTCGACAGGAAGCCGGGAGCACCGGGTAGGACCGGCGCGTAGGCGGTCGGTACGCTCTCCGGCACCGGTAGGAAGTACTGATCGACGAACGCCTCGCGCGGTACGGCCGCGACGGCGGCCCGCCACTTCGGATCGGTGAGGACGCCGTCCTCGGTGAGTTCGTCGGCCAGGGCGGCACGCAGTTCGGCAGGGCTGCTCACGGGGTACGGCCTCTCTGGAGTTCGTCGGCGATGGCCTCCGCGATGGCGTCGGTCGTCGCCGCCGGGTGGAAGGCCCACTGCCCGTTCGGATTGCACTCGAAAAAATGCCAGGCGCCACCGTGATCGACGGCGAAGTCGAACGCGCCGAAGACCAAGCCGAACGCATCGAGGTAGCGTGCCACCGGTTCGGCGACGTCCTCGGGCACCGGCACCGGGGTATGGGTCATCAGGTCCTGGCGCCGCCGCCAGTCCAGGTCCGGACTGTCGATCCGGGACGCGAACAACCGCCCGCCCACCGCCGTGAGCCGGACATCGAAAGCCTTGTCGACCATTGCCTGGAACAGGTGCGGGCAGGCCATGACGGCATCCGTGATCTCCTCCGCCCGCACCTCGGCCACCCACGCCTGCAACGGTTCCCCGCCCTCCCCGCAGTACGGTGAGTTCCACAACGGCTTGTACACGGCACCACCGGCCTGACCCGCGCAGAACTCCCGCGCCTCCCGCGCGCTGGTCGTGATCACCGTCGCCGGCACCCGAAAACCCACACGCAGAGCCGTGGCGAGCTGCGCCGCCTTGTGCTCGGCCTCACGCACGCGCCACGGGTGGTTGACGTAGTGGGCACCGGGCAGGGAGGCGAGGACGCCGCCGACACCCCAGTACGCCTGCGAGCGGGCGAACACCGCGTCCTGGCCGTCCATCCCCTCCGGCGCCTCGTACGCCGACGGACGGCGGAACCAGACGGAACGGACCAGGTCGAGGTGGAGCGTGCGGGTGGGAGTGACGAGGGTGCCGTGCTGTCCGCCCGCGAGGTAACGGGCGGACAGCACGGCACCGGTGTGGAGATCGACACCAGGATCCGCCCTGACCACCGGAACACCCCGCCCGGCCAGGACACGCAGTACCACGTCGGCCGTGACGTCGTAGGGATCGGTGAGGACCAGGACGGCCCGCTGCCGGTCCTCCGGCATCAGCGGGTGCCCTGGTCCTGGTCGTTCGAGGTCATGGTGTCCACGTCGGTCGGCTGGTTCTGCTTTCCGCTCTTGCCGTCACCGCCGCCGGTGCTCGTCGGACCGGTCGCGTTCGTGCTGGTCCCGTGCGCCCCGAGTTCGATCTTGCGGCCCTGGTCGTCGAAGTACACGGCTACCTGGGTCTCCGGGTCGATTACGGCGGTGAGCCGGGGCACGGGCTCGGTCTCCTGAAAGGGCCCCATGCGGGTGGTACCCCATGGCGGTACAGATGCTCGGGTCAATCCCGTCCTCCTCCACGCGGTGCCGCCGGCCAGAAGCGGCATCCCAAGCAGACTCCCACAGCAAGTAGTTGAGGGCATGCATACCGTAACGGCGATTTCCCTTTCGCGTAGGGGACACTGCGGTTTCGGCTGAAACTGCCCGCCTTGGGGTTCTGGCACGAACCACCACGTAGCACCCCAGCCCTACCGCACAGGGGATCCAGCCAGAGCAGGGCGCGCACCGCGTCCGTGTCGGCCAGAGCCGCCTCCCGAGCATCGGCAGTGAGTGTTCGGCAGTCAGTCTTCGTTCACAGGAGCGGCGTTGCACATCCCATCCTCGTCGGGTCCGGTAGACCGCGGCGTGGATGGTGCACTGACCGCTGTACGCCAGGTCGGACAGGCGGAGGAACGGTGGGCTGCGGCTGTGCTGGACCGGGCAGCCACCGACGAGCGGATCCTGGTCACCGTGGCCATGCGGTGGTCGAGTAGGAGCCTGGCCGCCCGGTCCGCCGCTGCCGTAGCCGCTGCCGCAGCGGCCCGACGGGCGGCGGAAACAGAGCCGAAGCGGTGTCTGGAGCGCATCATGGCGGCGTAGGCGCCGCGGGACTCGGCAGCCACGGTAGGCGAGTGTGCGAATCGGAGAAGGGCGTCCTGGCGGTAGCGGTCGCGCATGAAGGCCACGGCGAGCAGCTCACTAGCTTCCGCGATCTGCATGTCCTCGGTGTCGTTCCGGGCCTCGTGCCGGACGCTCCTCAGTTCCGAGCGGGTCCGCTCCCAGACCGTGCGGACGCTGGTGTAGTCGCGCAGGTCGGCGTGGGCAGCCAAGGCGAGGTTGATGCACTCGCTGATACCGGCCTTGATGGCCCGCCCTCGCGAGCAGCCCGGGCACAGCCCCGCCGCGTCAGAGGCACCACAGTCCGGGCAGGGCGCGGCCAGTCGGGCCGGCTCCGCCCGGACAGCACCGATCTGCCGGACCTCCAGGCCTTCGGCTTCTGATGCAGCCAGCCCGGCGACCGCGGGCCCGGACCGGCTCCCGGCAGGTGTACTGCCATGCCGTGACCGGCTGATCAGGCCTTCGGCGAGATACCCGCACGCGGCACACTCCAGGCCTGTTACGACATCGACCGCGCTCTCGCATTCGACCCGCCGGCAATCGCTGATCCGGCGAAGCCCGATCCTGACCAGCCATCCGTACGGGCTGGCGATCGAGGCGGCGGAGGCGAACCTGAACCGCAGGCGCCGCGCGACCCGCCCGGCATCGCCCGCGACGTCCCGGACCGCCGCACCAGCGGCCCGAGCAGCCTCCCGCTGCTCCCACGCGGTCATCCGAGGCAGCAGAGCGGCGGCTTCCTGCAGCACGCGGTAGACCGTCTTCGACAGGCTGAGCTGCGACAGCGTCGCCTTGGACCGGTGTTCAGGCGTGCGAGCGGGCCTGAACGTGGCCGGCACCGCAGTGGTTGGGGCGTTGCCAGGCCGCGTCTGGACCATACCGGGTTTCCTCGCGTGCGCACGCGCTCCACCGTCAATGGTGGGAGCCCCGGTCTCGGCTTCGCCGGAAACACCATCCGCGACATCAGCCTGACCTGGGCTGCCGCGGTGACCGGCGTGAGAGGCGTGAAGGGCTTCACCAGCGCAGTTCTCTGCGAACTCGGCGCTGCCGGGCAGGCCCGGTCCCGCTACCTGCGGGGGCGTGGCGGCAGAGCGCCTGCGTGGCCGCGTGACAGCAGCACCGGTGGTGCCCTGGGAAACGGAGGCTCGACGCCTGGCGGCCTTCAGCGTCGCCCAGTCCTCCACGACGTTCGGCACCACTATGGCGCTGCGCTGGTGCAGCTGACTACGGGTCGCCCATCTGACCAGGCGGATCGTGTCGGCGCTCTGGAGGCGCTGGAGGACCCCTGCAGCGCCCGCAGGGGTGCAGTTGTTGCCGAGGAGCCTGGCCAGCGTCGCCGCGGCCCGTCCACGTTTGCACACCCGGCCGGAGCACAGCCGGACCCGCCCGTCGGGCCGGGCCTCCAGGACGAGGAGGAGCAGGGCGAGCCGGTCGGTGGGGGCGCCGCGGCCCGTGCGGGAGGCCAGCAGCCCGGGCGGGGTCTCGCGGCCGTCCCGGTGGTGCCAGCCCGGGCCGAAGAGCCGCTCGATGAGGCGCAGGAGCGTGGCCAGCGCGGGGCGGTCGAGGGCGAGCGGGTGGAGGCGGTCGCCCGCCCGCAGTGCCGCGATCTGCTCAGGGACTCCGACGAGCAGGCCCTGTACGGTTCCGGCCTCGCGGAACCGCTGGCGGGTGACGAGCGTGGATGCCGCTCGCTGGCGGGCGAGGGACTGGTGGACGGCGGAGGCGGACACACCGAGCCAGCGGGCGAGTTCGGGGGCGGCCGAGGTGGTGGCGCAGGTCCGGGCGAGTTCGGCCTTGGCGATGGTGACGATCCGCAGCAGCCGGTCGGTGTCGTTCAGACGTGTCGTCGTTGGCGAGCGGAGGACGGCGTGAACGGCCGCCCGAAGGCGCAGCCTCATCGGCTCGTCCAGCCGTAGAGGTTCCAGTCCCACGGGGGACCTGACGGAGTCAGTGCCTTCATCCGGGATACGGCGTGTTGACTGGGCGTCACAGGCGGTAGATCTGGTACCGGGCGCGCTTGCGCCTGCGTGACAAACCGGAATGGTTTCAGGCATCATCGAGGTGTCTCTGCTGGAGGTGGAGGCAGCACGACCCCTGGGGCCTGCGATCGCTCCCAGGGCTGGCATGGCCTGTTGGACCCGCCCGTGACCGGGCGGTACACCGGGTGGCAGGTCCTCTCTGGAGGACGGCCGCCCGGGTCGTCACCGGAGATGACATGAGCGCGAACTCGGTCATCCGCCAGCGGTGATGCGAGGGGCGTGCCGCCGGAACCGGTGCTGGTAACACCGGTGTGCAGGCGGCAGCCCAGCGGCCCGTGCTCTCACAGAGCGGGCCGCACGGCGCGTCAGATCATGATCAGCCTCTCATCTCGTCCCAGATCCTGGTGCAGGTGGCCCAGCCGGCGGCTGCGGCCAGTCGGCGTCGGGACTCAGTGACCCATGGACACGCCGCCGTCGACGGCCAGGACCTGGCCCGTGATGTAGCCGGCGTCCGGAGACGTGAGGAACAGGGCCGCCCGCGCGATCTCCTCCGGGCGGGCCAGCCGTCCCAGCGGTACCTGAGCGGCCAGGCCCTCGACCTTCTCCGCGCCCAGCGTGTTGAGCATCGCAGTGTCCGTCAGGCCGGGGGAGAGAGTGTTCACCGTGATGCCCCGGGGCGCGAGCTCGCGTGCCAGTGATCGGGCGAAGCCGATCAGACCCGCCTTGGAGGCGGTGTAGTTGGACTGTCCCGCCTGCCCGTAGAGGGCGGACGCGGAGGAGATGAACAGGATCCGGCCTTCGCGGCGGCGGATCATCCTGCGGGCCGCCAACTTCGCCACCCGGTAGGCGCCGGTGAGATTGGTGTCCAGCACCGAGGTGAAGTCGTCTTCGGACATCGTGAGCAGCAGCTTGTCGCGGGTGATTCCCGCGTTGGACACGAGAACCTCGACCGGGCCGTGCTGCTCTTCGACCGCGGCGAACGCCGTTTCGATGTGGTTGGGCTGGGTGATGTCGCAGGGCACGGACAGGAAGCCGTCCGGAGCGGGAGTGGAGCGGTAGGTGATCGCGACCCGGTCACCGGCGGCGTGGTATGCCTGCGCGATGGCGAGGCCGATGCCCCGGCTTGCGCCGGTGACAAGGACTGAACGGCTCATTGAATGTTCCCCCAAGGCCTATGAATCAGCTGGCGTGCTGCATGATCGGCATGATCTGACGCTGTGCGCGGTTGTGCTCCAGTCGCCGGGACAGGGCCGCGGCGGCGTCCATCGTGGCGTCGGCCAGGCGCTCGGCGCGTCGCTGCAGGTAGGCGTCAGGGGCGAGGAGACTGACGGAGCCGACGAGGACGGAACCGCGCCACAGCGGTACAGAGAGCATTTCCCACCCCGTGACAGGCGACTGCGTGCGTGCGTAACCCTGGATCTTGATACGCCTCAGGACCGCGTTGCCGGCGCTCAGGTCGTCGAGGTTGGCGAGCATGACCAGGCCCGCGGCGTCCTGGTGCAGAGGTGCCCGACGAAGGACAGGTCCCGCGTCGGAGGTCGCCAGCGCGGCCGCGAAGTCGTGGCGGTTGCCGTGGGCGATGTCGACGCAGATCCTGCTGGGCATGCCCAGCAGGAGGTGGCTGTGCAGGGTGACGACCTGGTTCGTTCGGCGCTGCAGGTGGCCAAGTTCCTCGGAGATTGCCCGGGAACCGGCGGGCAGGGCGGTTAGCGAGTCCTGGCTGTGCCCGGTGGCGCCGGAGTGGGCGACGGCGTAGGAGCCGTAGGTCGGCTGGACGAAGGTGCGCGTCCGCACGCCGGACTGAAGGATGCGGTGGGCGGTGGAGCGTGTGAGCCCGCTGCGGGCGATCACCTCGGCGAGCGTGTGCGAGCCCGGGCCGAGCTCGAGCAGTACTTGAAGCACCCTGTAGGCGCGTTCCGCAGAGCTGTTCTGTTCGTGATCATGGGCTTGAAGCCCATGCGGCGGCTTCGGCATCATCAGGCCCCCCAGGTCTGTGAGCGTGTGCGGTTATTGCGACGAATGGCGAAAGGAGCTGCCAGACCGTCCCGTGGTCTTAAAGATGTAGTCGAACTGGCCGCCGTTGGCCAGGAAGGCACCCTTCCGGAAGTTGCACGCCAGGAAGGCTTACCTGAGCGCCGTCGCGGCCTGGCAGACAGCGATGCTTGGGCGATGAACCGCGCCGGGCGGCCGTCGCCGAAAGATCAGGAACAACGTCGGCGACGGTCGTCGGCGCCTGGGAAAAGGGGGGAACGTCAGTGATGACCGCAGGTCAGGGGAACAACGAGGCAACGGCTCTGCCGGACCAGAAGGAACTGTTCCAGGCTTTGCTGGCAAGATGCCGGCGCGCCGTCGATGCGGGCCCGCCGGCGGAAGCCATCACGACCCGGGGCAGGCGCCGTACCGGCCTCTCACAGGAACGCACAGCCTCAATGCTCGGGGTGTCCGTCCGGTCGTACGGCGACTTCGAGCGCGGCCTGGTCCGCTGGGAGCCCGAGGACATGGACCGCGTGGCCACCACGCTGCAGATGAGTGCCCACGAGCGGCACGCGATGTTCCTCCTGGCCACCGGGCAGGAACCTCCGCAGCCGTTCACCAGCCAGCTCACCTCGGTGCCGGCCTACCAGTTGGCACTCGACTCCAGCGTCCTGCCCGGATACCTGTCCAACCGCTCCTGGGACATCGAACTGACCAACCAGGCGTTCCGGGAAAGCTGGGCCGAAACGGAGCCGCCGGACAACGTCATGCGCTATATCCTGCTCAACAAGGACGTGAGGGACACCATTCTGCTGGACTGGGACACCGGATGGGCACTGCCCTTCCTGCGCCAGCTGCGCGCCGCGCTGGCCGTCTCACCCTGGGATCCGGGTCTTGCCGAACTTCAGCGTGAACTCGAGGGCGCGGTCGCGACCGACGCGCCACTGCGCGAGCTCCTGGAGCTCTCGATGGACGACGAGTACATCCACCCGAACGGCGACACACGCCTGTTCAACCACCCGACGTGGGGCCCGACGCTGATCACACTCTTGATGACCCGCCCCCTAGACGCGGCCTCTGGCTACCGGTTCGTCTTTCTCGTCCCACCCAAACCAGTTGACCAGATGCCCTGACCCGAACAACCCGGACACGGGCGACAGAGCACCGGACCCGTGACCGCAACCGCCAGCCCTCACCTGGGCGTCGTCACCTCAGCGACAACCCCTGTGCCTGACCGGCACCGAGGAAACCTGGCGACGACCGCAAGCGACGACGGACCCCTACGGCGAACAAGGAGAAGCAACCCGTGCCCCCATCCCCCGCAGTACTCATCGTCGGCCCGAGCCGGGACCACGAAGCTGACCTGCGGAGCATTGCCGAGACCCTCCCGATCACCTTCCACGACCCGGCCGCGCACTGGGGCCGATACGACGCGACCACGCCCGCCAGCATCGCCACTGACACCGATGCCGAACCGCCGGCAGGACTGCTGGCCCTGACCGCAGAGGCCCTGCCCCAGGCCGCCGACCTGGCCGAATCACTCGGCGTCCGAGGCCCCTCCAAGGCGTCGGCCGCCGCGTCCGCAGACCGCTCCATCGCACGGACCCTGCTCACGGAAGCGGGCCTACCCATCCCGAGGGGCACCCGCGTCGACTCCCATCAGGACGCAGCCGCCGCGGCACAGTGGACCGGGTACCCCGTCGTCCTGCGCCCCCTCGCGAACCTCGGCCACTACGGCGCAATCCAGGCCAACACCCCCGAAGAACTCCACACCGCATGGACCGTCGCACACACCGTCGCCCTCGCGGCACACACCGCACCCGGCGCCGTCCTGCTCGAGCAAGCCCAAGACGGCGACCTGATTACCCTTCAGACCATCACCACCAGGCACCGAACCCAGGTGGCCGCAGCAGTCCGGACGGCGTTCACGGGCCACCCCCTGCTCCAGCCCTCCTGCCACCTCGTCACCGCCCAGGACATCGACCAGGACCTCGCACAGCTCGCGACCCGCGCTATCCAGGCCATCGGAGTCGAACAAGGCGCAGGGCACGTAAACATCGCGTTGACCCCGCTCGGCCCGGTCGTCACCGACACGGCCGCCCACCTGCAGGGCGACAGCGTCCCCGAACTCGTACGACTGGCCACCGGCGTGGACCTCCTCCTCGCCGCCATCCACACCGCCACCGGCCAGGACCCCGACATCACACCCACCCGCAGCGCAAGCGCAGCCGTCGCCCTCATCCGTGCGGAGTCCTCCGGCACCGTGACCGGCCAGTACGCCGACCCCGACCAACTGCACGCACCATGGATGACCAAGCTGAACTGGGAGACCAGCCTGGGCGCAGCGGTCGAGGCGCTGCCAGCCTCGGCTCTGGCCCGCTGCGTCGTCACCGGACCGGACCCGGACATGTGCCTGTCCAACCTCGCGCAGGCCCGCCAAGCCATCCAGGTGACCATCCTGCCGACGACCAGGTAATGCGACCTACGGATACGGGCAGGGGTGTCAGGCGGTCCAGGTCGGACCCGGCCAAGGGCATCCGCTGCTCAGTCGCACGGGCGTTCACCATCGCGACAGGGTCGTGGCCGGTGACCTCGTCCGAGGCCCGGTGGAGGGCGTCGATTGCGAGGACCGGGTAGTCGCGGATGTCGTGGGTGTGGGCCTTGAGCGCGGTTCCCCAGACAGACGGTGAAACGCTTACCTACCGACTACCGTGACCTCACCGTCGTCGACCCCGGGCCTGACGCAACCTCTCCAGGGCCGTCCGGACCGACCTGCGGATGGTGATCCGCGCGATAGAGGTCATGTCCCCGTGCCGGTGTCGGCATCCGGCCCCCCTTCGTCACCACCGGTACCTCCCGCAGAGGTATCTCCGCCCACGGCTGCGCCTTCGGCATCCAAGACCATCTGCTCCAGCGCCGCGTTGCTCAGGCCCTCGCCCGCCTCGGGTGCGGAGGCCAGACGATCCGCGACCATCGTGGCGTCAGCCTCACCCGCCGCTTCCAGCAGCCGTCGAAAACCGTTGAAGGAGACCAGCACCGCCTGCGGTACACCCTCCTGCCCGATCACGATGACGGACGACTCCTCCTGCGCGAGTGCCTTGACCAAGCTCCGCAAGGTGCCCGCAGCCCGGGACGGCGAAATCATCTCCGAGGAAGCCATGTTGGGGTTCATTCCGATGTCCATGGGCCAACGGTAGCGAGCCGCCAGGCGGCTCCGACGCCCCGCCACGGGCAAGGCCCGAGGCCCTGCGGGCGCGGCCACACCCGGACACCGTCCACCCGGTCGGACCTTCGCTGCATGACCCTCAGCCAGCGGATCCCGCCAGGCGGAACACCGTTGACGGCGACGCCGATCTCATCCCGCCCCACGGGAACTTCATCACCATCGGCCTGCGACGGGACTGCGCCACGTACTTCCCTGGGACACCGAAATCACAGGCCGTCCTCAGGGAGGCAACGCATGGGGCAGCAACCGACTGCGACACTCGTCGCACTCTTCCTGACCGGCGTGGTCATGGTCGCTGCCGGCATCTGTGGATCCCGACCCCGCGCCCGAGTTCTGCCCAAGTCGTCCGGCCAGCCCAAACCCACAGGCCCGGCCCTGTGCGGCCCGTTGGCGTGACGTGGAAGGACAAGCCGTCGCGCTGACAACCGATTCCGGGACAGAACCCGCGACCACCAGCGACTCCGAGCCCGCAGAGCTCGCCCCCGAACACCTGCTCCTACTCCAACGACTGGCCGCTGATCGCGCCGCCCGCCAGACCACCGCGCCACCCGGCACGGAACGGCCACTCACCGCGCCAGTCCAAGTAGACATCGACGACCTCGTTCAAGAGAACGAACGCTTGCGTACCTACGTGGCCGTCCTGGAAGCGGCTGTGACCGTTCTCCTCGAATCAGGTCCAGCTCCAGATAACCCGGCCCAACCTTCGCCCGGTTGAGCCGATGGGGACGCTGCTGCCGAGAGTCCGACCAAAGCGGAACGGCCATCCCGGACAACGGGAACCCCAAACCAAACCCGGCCCCTGCTTCCCGCACAGCGGGATCCGAGCATCCACGCCCGTAGCCCGCAGGATCCACACCCCACACCGTAGGCCCAGTGCACCACCGCACAACCGACGGTCGCCGCAGAGCAACACCTGGCAGACCGAGAACGGGCGCCGATCTGAGAGCCTCACAACTCCACCCGTCAGCAGGCAGCCGAGCCTGACACCCTGTTGACAGTCCAGCTCAGCGACCAACCGAGGAGAAGCGATGGCGATCAACCAATACGGCACCGAGGCCCGGGCCTACTGGCGCCGGTGGCTGCCCCAGCGCTACGCCGCCCTGCCCGATCCCATCGCCTTCTTCACCGCCCTCGGAGAGCAGGTCGAAGCCCAGGTCGGCGACCTCTGGGACCAACTCGTCATCGCCGACACCGCACCGCCCGAGGAGACCCACGAGCAGCGGGTCGCCCGCCTCGCCCAGCTCAAGGCCCACGCCGAGCACGAGGTCCTCGACGAGACCGTGCGCCTGGAACCCGAACCCGGCGCCGGCCTCGAGGACGAAGACGACGGTCTGGAAAGCGACGAAGACCACCAGGCCCGCATCGAGCACCTTCACCAACACACGGAGTGGGCCAGCACCACCGCCGACGCCCTGCTCGACGGCAAGCTCCACCTGAGCGATCTCGACGACCAACAGCTGCGCCACGTTCTCGACTACATGACCCCCTCCTTCCTTCGCCTGTTCGGCACGTCGGTGGAGGACCAGCGCGCCCGTGGGCGCGACCTGTAGCCACCGGAGAAACCCGGCCCGCGACCTGACCACACTCGACGCGAAGCGCGGAGGATCGCATGTACCAGACACCTCGTCAGCTCAGTGAACTGGAGAACGAGGCCGCGAGCGGCGCGATCCACCTGCGCGCCCAGACGAACTGGGCGGACAGCCTGTGGCAGTACCGGCTCTACGTCGTCGACCCCGACTCGCCCACCGCCGGCTCCGACGAGGTCGGGCGACACGTGCTGATCAGGGTCAACGAGGACGACACCGTCCACGAGATCGCCTCGCCTCGCCAGTTGACCCACACCGAGTGGGCCGAGGACCTGTTCGACCGACTCGTAGAGGCCCAGCAGTTCGGGGGACTACCGCCTGTCGCCATGACCGACGACGGCGGCACGGACCCGGAACTGCTGGCCGCCGAGCACCGGCTGACCGCCGAAGCACTCTCGTCCCCGCCTCCGCCGGCCTTCGACGCCATCCAGCTCGGTCCGGCGCCTTCCGCGAGCGAACCCGAGGACGACGTTCCCGTCGCCCTCGACGACCTGCGCGCCGGCGACCTGATCGAGCACCTGGCCGACCGGCCCGAGTACCTGCCCAGCAGCGACGACACCATCGAAGCGGTCGTCGTCTCCATCGACGGCCACGACCTCATGGTGCAGGACACCGACAGGGACGACGAACCGTACGACATCGACCTGAACCAGGTGGTGTCGGCGTCCCGCCGCGCGCCGACGGCACCGGTCGGCCGGCCGCGCTTTCGCCCGCAAGGCCAGGACGACCTCGCCCCCTCCGGACCCCTCGCCCGGATCCGGGCGAACATCGCCGCGATTCGCGTACTGCACCGGCTGCGCGAGGACGACCGGCCAGCCACCGAGGCCGAGCAGGCGGTGCTGGCCCATTGGAGTTCCTGGGGCGCGGTCCCGGCCGTCTTCGACCCCCGCCAGAAGGACTTCGCCGGCCTGCGGGCCGAACTGCGCGGCCTGCTCACCGAGGAGGAATGGAACGCGGCCGAGGCCACCACCCGCAACGCCCACTTCACGGATGCGGCCCTGGTCCAGCCGATCTGGGCCGCGCTCAGGGCCCTAGGTGTACCGACGGTCCTAAGCGACAAGAAGCTCCGCTTCGCTGAACCCGGCTGCGGCAGCGGCAACTTCATCGCCTTCGCGCCAGACGGCGTCCACATGACCGGCATCGAGCTCGACCCGGTCACCGCCGAGATCGCCGCCGCCCTCTACCCGGACGCCGAGATCCGGTCCGAATCCTTCGTCGACACCCGGATGCCCGACGGCTACTACGACGGCGCCGTGGGAAACGTCCCCTTCGACGAGATCGCTCTCCACGACCCCAACCACAACCCGCTGCGCCTGGCCACCCACAACCACTTCATCGTCAAATCGCTCGACCTCGTGCGGCCGGGCGGGCTGGTCGCGGTGCTCACCAGCCGCTACACACTCGACAGCACCGGCAAGACCGCACGCCTGGAGATCTCCAACCGAGCCGACCTGGTGGGTGCGGTCCGCCTGCCGGCCGGAGCCCACCGCAAGGCCGCCGGCACCGAGGTCGTCACCGACCTGCTGATCCTGCGCCGCCGCGACGAGCCGCCCGAGGTACCCCCGGACTGGATTGGCCTCGCCCAGGTCCCCGTCGACGCCGACACCGGCGTGCTCGTCAACAGCTACTTCGTCAAACACCCTGAGATGGTCCTCGGCCGTCACGTCCTGACCAGCGGCAGGTTCTCCGCCAAGGAGGTCACCGTGCGCCCCCGCCCGGGCGCCGACACGGCCGACGCACTCACCAAAGCCCTGGCCTCCATCACCACACACGCCCGCGAGAGCGGCCTGACCATGAGTGCCAGCCCCGACACCCGCCAGCGCGCCGCTGTCGAGGCACAGGCCCAGCGGATGCACCGTGCGCACGAGATGTTCGGAGACGACCTCCAACGCTTCCAGGGCACCCTGATCGACCAGGGCGACGGAACGTTCCTCCAACTCGTCGGCCACGAGATCACCGAACGGCCGGTCCACAAGAACGCGGCCGAGGAACTGCGCTCCCTGCTACGGCTGCGCGACACCTACGTCGAACTCCTCAGCGCCGAGTCCACCGGCGACACCGAGCAGATCTCGACCCTGCGCGCCCAACTCAACTACCGCTACGACACCCACACCGCGGCCTACGGGCCGATCAACAAGCGCGAGGCCCGGCGCGACCGCCGCACCGCCCACGGCTCATTCCGCACCGACCCGTACGCCGCCGGCGTGTACGCCCTGGAGATCTACGACCCGGACACCGAGACCGCCAGCAAGGACGCGATCTTCACCCGCGCGGTCACCAAACCGGAGATCGAACGAACCACGGCCGAAACCCCCCAGGACGCCCTGGCCATCAGCCTCAACACCTTCGGAGAGGTCCGGCTCAGCGAGATCGCCCGGCTCCTGTCGCTGGACTCCCTCGAACAGACCCGCGACGCCCTCGGCGACCTCGTCTACAACGAGCCCGGCACCCAGCGCCTGATCCACGCCCCCACCTACCTGTCGGGCAACGTCCGCAACAAGCTCGAAGCCGCGCAGAACGTCCTGCACATGGTCTCCGACGACCTGCGCGGCCATCATCCCTTGCAGGCCAACGTCACCGCACTGCGCAACGTGCTTCCCCCGGACAAGCAGCCCGGCGACATCGACGACATCCGCATCGGTGCCACCTGGATCGACCCGAAGTTCTACCAGGACTTCCTCCAGCAGCTCCTGCAGACCAAGTACCTCACCGTCACCCGCGAATCCGGCGCCGACTGGGACGTCGACGCGCCGAAGAGAGTGCGTGAGTCCAGGGCCGCCACGAAGGTCTACGGCACCGAGAAGCGCGACGCCGTCGACCTGTTCAAACGGATGCTGCGTCGCTCCTCCCTGGTCGTCCACCCGCCCAAGCCCAAGGAGGACACCAGCCCGGAGGAGATCAGGAACGGCAAGATCTGGGCAGCCAACCAGACCGAGCAGGTCGTGGCGAAGGCCGACGAGCTCGACCGACTGTTTGGGGACTGGCTGTGGCAGGACCCCGACCGGACCCGCGAAGTCCTCGCCAACTACAACCGGCTCTTCAACTCCTGCGCCCCGTACCAGGGCGACGGCAGCCACCTCACCTTCCCCGGAATCTCCGACGCGATGCCACCGCGCCCACACCAGCGAGCCGGCGTCGCCCGCGCCCTCGTCGAGACCGGCGGAGCCTTCTTCGACTACGAGGTCGGCTTCGGCAAGACCCTCACCATCGCCATGACCCTCATGGAGATGCGCCGCCTCGGAATGGTCCGCAAACCCTGCATCGTGGTGAAGAACGCGACAGTCAACGGCTTCCGCAACGACTTTCTCAAGGCCTACCCCAAGGCCCGGGTCCTCGCCATCGACAGCGCCGACTTCGACAAGGACACCGCCGCCACCTACATCGCTCAGATCGCCAACGGCGACTGGGACGCGGTCATCCTGCCGCAGAGCCTCTTCAAGCGGATCCCCCTGTCCGGCCTCGGCCAGCAGCAGTACGTCGCCGACCAGACCGCCGAGTACCGGGCCCGGATCCACAAGGTGATCACCGGCAGCGACGCCGCCCTGGACCCAGTCCTTAACCCCGGCGGCGACCCGCTCACCGCCGACGCCCTCGACACGGTCGCCGCACACGCCACCGAAGGCACCCGCCCCAACGCGACGCTGCGCGACACCGTCAAGAAGCTCCAGGGCGATCTCAAGAGGCACACCCAGCGAGCCCAGCGTGTGCTCACCAAGACCTCCTCCACCGGCATCAGCTTCGAGCAGAGCGGCATCGACTTCATCGCCGTCGACGAGGTCCAGGACTACGCCAACGGAGACGTCGGCGCCAACAACAGCGAACTGGCCCTGACCGTCTCCGGCCAGGCCCGCGACCTCAAGGCCAAACTGCGGGCCCTGGCCCGGGCCCACGGCCCGAAAGTTGGCCTCGGCTCCACCGGCACACCGTTTCCCAACGCCATGTCCCAGGCGTTCGTCATGATTGACCTGTTCCGCCCGGACCTGCTCGCGCAGGCCGAACTGGGAGCATTCAGCTCCTTCCAGGCGCAGTACCTGCGGGAGACTATGGCCCCGGAGGTCTCACCCGAGGGCACGCCCCGCATCAAGGAACGCATCGGCGCCTTCATGAACGCGATGCAGTTCCACCAACTGTGGAAGCTGGTCGCGGACGTCAAGACCGCAAGAGACGTCAACCTCCCCCGACCCGACAGCACCAACGAGACGATCGTCGTGCCAGCCACCCACGCCGACCGCGACTTCATGGACGAGATCGCCGCCCGGGCGGAGGAGGTCCGCGCCGGCAATGTCGAACCGTCCGAGGACAACCTCCTCAAGATCTCCAACGACGGCCGGATGGCGGCCATGGACCTGCGCATGGTCGACCGCAAACCTGACGGACCAGGCAAGCTCGACGCCGCCGCCGAACGCATCGCAGCCATCCACCACGCGTACAAAGACCGCCGCTACACCAACCGGCAGGGCGACCCAAGCCCCATTCCGGGCGCCCTGCAGCTCGTATTCGCCGACCGCGGCACCGCCTCGGACGACAACCGCAAGCTCGGCAAGTTCATCGCCTACGACTACCTGCGCGACCAGCTGATCGACCGTGGCGTCCCCGCCGACCGCATCCGCTACGTCCAGGAAGCCAAGACCGCAGAGGAGAAAGAGCAGCTCTTCGCGGACGCCCGCAACGGCAAGATCTCCGTGCTGATCGGCAGCACCGAGACGATGGGCGTCGGCGTCAACGTGCAGGACCGCGCCATCGCACTCCATCACATCGACTGCCCGTGGCGCCCCAGCGACGTCACCCAGCGCGAGGGCCGGATCGTTCGGCAGTTCAACCAGCACTTCAAGCTCGGCATCCCCGTCGGCGTGTACCGCTGGGTCAAGGAGGGCTCGTTCGACTCCTTCATGTGGCAGACCGTCGAGCGCAAGGCCCGCTTCACCGACCAGATCCGCACCGGCCGCGAGCTCGAGGAACAGGACCAGGCCCCCCTCGACGGCGACCTCGGCAAGGACTACCTGGAGTTCGGCGAGATCAAAGCCATCGCCACCGGCAACCCCCTCCTGCTGAAGAAGATGCACGCGGACGAGGAACTCCGCCAACTCGAGTCCGCCTACAGCAGCTGGAAGCGCACCAACAACCACCTGCGCAACGTCGTCGACAGCAGGGACGCCACCGTCGCAGCAGCCGAGAAGCGCGCCGAACTCGTCGGACGCGCTGCCGCCGTGCGTACCGACACCACGGGCACGGCCTTCAGCCTGGAGACACCCGACGGTACCGTGCACACCAAGCGGACCGACGCCGCCACAGCACTGCGAACCCAGCTTGCCCTCATCCAGCGCCATTCGCGCGGCATGCGCAACAGTCGCTTCGAACGTGTGGCGACCCTCGGTGGCCAGGACATCCAGGCGCGCATCGACGGCTTCCACAACTACATCCAGTTCACGATCGAAGGCCTCAGCCACATCGCTCAAGCCACCTTCGTGATCGACGACGCCAGCGACTTCCTGAGCGAGCCCAAGCCGCCCCTCGGCCTGATCGCCAGGCTGGAGAACCACATCGAGAAGCTCGACGGCCTCCACTCCCTCCACATCGCGGTCGTCGATGAACTCAAAATGGAGGCCGAGCGCGCGACCAAACTCGTAGACCAGCCCTTCGGCAAACACGATAAGTTGCTCCGCGCCCGCGCCAACCAGGCACAGATCGACGCGGAGATCGCCAGCCAGGCCGGCCAGGTGCACGACGACGACCAGACCCAGACCCCGGCCCAGACACAGCCGGCAGCCGGACCGGACGCCGCCCGGGACAGTGCCCGGGAACTGCGCGATGCGTACTTCGAGTGGTACCGCGCCAACGGCTACCGCGTTCGCGACATCTCCCGCGAAGAGCAGACGCCCGCGGACGCCACAACCCCCGAGGACACCGCCTTCCGGCAGCTCCTCGCCACGGGTGACGAATGGGCCGCCGAAAACCAGCGGCACCTGGAAGAGGCCCGCGCCGGAGGACACCCCGACTTCCGCGCCACGGCACAGACCCAGAACCTCGTTGACGCGGCGACGGCCTACCTCGACATCCTCCAGAACCTGCCGGACAACGCGGAGAAAGACCCGAATGACCTTGTCCGCGAGCTGGTCTACGCGGCACGCAACCACCTCACCGAGACACCGGCCCCGGTCACCGCGGCCGCCGCCCCCGTGTCAGCCACACCCGCCCCCAAGACACCCCGCTTTCCCCGCACCGGCCGGCACCCCGGCCGGGAAGCCGTCCAGCCATACTCGGACCGGGCCGAGCACTGGGCCGCCGAGCAGGCCATGCTGGACACCTACCGGGCCTGGGCCAACCAGTTCGGGCCCCGCCTCGCCGACGGCACCCCGCAGGAACAGGCACTTGCGGAAGCCGGACAGCGGGTCATCGCCGAGAGTGCCCGAGCCCGGCGCGCCCGCCTGCTGCACCTCCCCGCTCTGCTCGACGTGCGGCTCATCCAGGACCTTGCGGACAGGGCTCGCAGCGTCGGCAACCAGTGGGACCGCGAAGCCCGGGAAAGCCGGACCGTCTCCGCCACCTGGGACATGGTCAAGGCCGTGCGCGAGCACGCCGACCGCTACCTCACGACCGTCGACAACCCTCGGATTGAAGTCGTCCAGGCCTGGCTGGACACCCCGGAGCCGATCAACGCCCTGGCGGAAGAAATGCCAGTAGCCCCGGACCTGTCGGGCTTCACCCACTACACGGTCACCGGCGGCGACGGTGTCCGCAGCGAACCAGCCGACGGTACTGACCTGCATACGACCCTCCAGCAGTTGATCGCTGACGGCGCCGCACTGGGCGCGCACCCGCACGGGATCTCACTCACCTGGCCCGACGGCACCCGCTACGACATCGCACCGGCATCACCCACCTCTGCCCCCGCCAACCCAGACCCTTCCCCCAGTAGCCACGCATCCGACAGCGCCCCCGAGGCCGAGAACGCGATCCCCTACCCGTTGACCACTGAAGAGACGGCCGGATCCGCACTCCCACGGGCCAGGAACCTCGCCGCACTCCTCGGGCACTACGGCGACGCCGGTGAGGCCGCGGCAGGCCGAGAGCTGGTCCGCGCGACCGCTGACGAGCTCCGGACCGCCATCACCCTGGCACAGGCCCACACCCTCACTCCCGAGGCCGCCGCGACACTCACCGACACCACCGCGGCGATCGACACGGCCGCCACCAGTGACCAGCACCTCCCCAACAACGTCTTCGCCGCCTACGACAGCCTCGCCCAGGCCGCCGAGCGCCTCGCCGACACCGGCATCCCGGCAACCACCGACCCGGCGCAGCGACTGGCCGAGCGCACCCACCGTCACATTGCCCGACTGCACGCCACCCGAGGCCTCTACGACCTGCTCCTCGACGCAGCCAGCCTCGACCCCGACTCATGGGCCGTCCAAGCACGCACCGACCCGTTGAAGGAAAGGCCGACCTTCTACGCCGACAGCGGCCACCTCTACTACGCCCGCTCCATCGTCTTCGAGACCTACGACCGCTGGCCCGACACCCACACCTCGGGCGGCAGCCCAGCCACCCAGCGGCTGCGCACCGCGATGTGGGACCTGCGGCAGACCCCGGACACCCTCCTCGGTCGGGCGATCACCGAGTGGCTCGAGGTGGCGGGCCTCGCCCTCGAAGCTGCCTCCGACGCCGACCAGCCGGCCAGCAGCGAAATCCTCCGAAACGTCGCCCGGCACGCATACGAACACCAGCGCAGCCTCGCCGCCCACCAGATCGCCGCAGCGAACGCCGACCCCTACGGCCCGGATCAGCCGTTCCAAAACGGGACGCGCGATCTGACGGCCGCACTGGAGGCGTGGATGAGCACCGCGACCGCAACACGCCTCGGCAGTGGCACCAACGACCAGGCTACCGGCGGACCCACCGCCGCCAAGGCGCACGAAAACCTACGCGAGGCCTCACATCAGGCACTGTGGGCGACCGCTGCGGACGGCACCCTCGACGACCTGGTCCGCCATAGCGCGAACCTCGCCCACGCCTCCTACGCGTTGGCCTTGAGCCTGCCGGAGACCGCCTACCGCAGCCGCGACGATCGCAAGCTCCTCTCACACCTGATCCGCTCCGCCTATGGCCACGCGGCCAGCAGCAGGGCCTCCACGAAGGACCCTGCCTCCGCGGCGGAGATCCTCGCAGCCCTCACTGACCGAGGCGACACCCAGGCCCCCACACCCGTCGTCACCGCCGCCGCCAGCCCGGAGCCGGCCACCACGCCGGCCCCAGCCGCGACCGTCATCGAGATCGAGCACCACTACCGCACCAGCACGGTGCGAGGCATCAGCGACAGCGAGGCCGACGCCGCAGTCCTCACCGTCCTGGAACGCCAGGGATTCAAGCCCACCACCACACCAGGTACCTGGGCGCTGCCGCCCCGTACGACCTTCAGCAACCGGGACAACCGCGTCCGCAACGTCATCTTCGCCCTCCAGAACCTCCAGCGCGCCGTCCACACCATCACCGAGGCGCCCGAGCTCCCCCGGGACAACGACATCACCATCCCCGACGGGCAGCCCTACACCTCGAAGCAGGAAGCCACCCACGACTTCGAAGCGATGTTCGGCGGCCTGTGGCAACTGAAGGAGACACCCGCCGGCAGGAAGCTGCTCACCACCGGCCGGGGTGCCAGGGCCGACGGCGAGGCCGTATGGCAGGCCATCGAAGACCTGCGCCAAGGACCTGTCGGCAGCAGCCTCGACCCTTTCGTCCACCCCGCCCAGGATGTCGCCGAGCGCTGCCGCCACCTCGCCACCGCGGCAATCCAGCTGTCCCGCAACCTGGAGCGCGAGCAGTACAGGGCGCCGGTCGCGCTGCCTCACCTGCGCACCCTTACCCAGTACGCCACGCTCCTGTCCTCCCGCATTACCGCGACCGTCGAACGTGAAGGCGCCTGGGAGCGCGCCTTCACAGACCCCGCGCCGGACACCGACCAGGAGCAGGCATCCTCCGAGCCGTACGAGCCAGCAGCGGTGGCAGAGCCTGGCCCGACCACCAGCACGTCCGCCATCGCGAGCGACCCGCTCGTCGCCGGACCGTACAGCGGCGAGGGCCTACTGCAAGCCGCCGCCCGACTGGCCGAACTCCACCAGCAGCTTGCCAGTGCTCTTCCCAGGCACGCCCGTGCTTGGCCGCGGCGCGACGATGCCGTGGCCGAGTTCCAGGCCAACTGGGAGCAGGCGCACCGGGAAGCCACCGCCGACAAACCGAACCATTCCACCGTCATGGACGCGTACCTGCGTGCCCTCGGGTCGACAGGCCAGCTCACCCGGGAGCTCGCGACGGCGCAGGCAGACGACGCAGCGAACGCGCTGGCCCAGCAGCTCCTGAGCGAAACCGAGAGCCACATCGTCAGGCTCACCCTCACCATCCGCCGAGCGCACGAAGACCAGCAGCGCCACGAAGACCGCCGCACCCGCGACCGGGCCGCCTCCCAGCACGGCACGACCACGGCCGAGCCCACAGACCGCCCGACGCCGACTCCCGCTGACGGCGGCGACGCAGGGCAGAGGCCGGCGAGGACCACGACGGCCGACGGCTCCCGCAAGCGGGCAACCGTCGACCTCAACCGCTATCTCCAACCCGGGTGGCAGGTCAAAATCGATGGCGAGCAAGTAGGCGAAGTCCTTACCGACATCGACCAGGCCGCACGTGAAGCCGTCGACCACGCAGAACGGCAGCGCACTCCCGACGCCGCTACCGACGGACAGCCAGGTGCCGCATTCCTGCCGGACCGGTGGTACACCTATACCAGTGCCGATGGCACCGTGTACGACGAGTCGGGGCGGCTCCTCAACGAACTCGTCGACAGCATCGCAGGAAGCAAGACCACCCGGACCGTCAAGGGAAACGTGATCACCTCCGGTCCCGCCGGCGAGGTGATGAGCACCCTCCTGCCCGACGCTTTGCCAGCGGCCCTCGCCGGACTCGAGGACGAGGCCATCAGCCTACTCAAGGAGGCGGTACGGCACTTCAACGGAACCGCTGGTGATCTCGATCTGCCGGGCCGACTGGACGCCTGGCTTACCGAACGTGCCGGTACCGCCCCCTTCGCCGCCGCCCTGACCTCGCCGGACGACCTGCGGGAGTTTCGTTTGGCGATGCGCCACTACTTCCACGACACCGTGTCGAGGATCGCCGCCTCCGCCGCACAGTCCGGCCCGGCACAGCCGGCGGCACCGGCACCGGCCGAACCCGCGGCCCGGGCGACTGCTTCCCCGGTACCCGGACCGAGTTCCGAGGACGACGCCGGCGCCGAGACTGCCGCCATGCCACAGCCCGGATCCGACGGCCCTTCACCGGAACCAGACCAGGACCAGCCGCTCGTCGAACCAGCACCGGGTCGGGCCGGAGAAATCATCGCCACCGCGCTCGCCAACGGCTGGGCCGCCGAGGGCCGCTGGAACCGCAAGCGGTACTCCGACAGCTACGACGTCAGCCTGGAGGCCCACACCGAGGCAGGACGGCGCAGCTACAGCCTCACCTGGGAATTGAGGAACGGCAGCCACACCTACAACTCCGAACGCTCCATCGCCGCCCATCTCAGCGGGAAGTCGGCCAAGGAGGGCTTTCGCCCCAAGCTCGGCACGGTGGAACAGGACGTCCGCCGGCCCGCCGTTCCCGCGCCCATCGACCGGACCCTCGTGGGCGACCCGGGCGCCCGGCAGCCCGGCACTGCGCCCGCAGCGGCTGCGCCGGACCGCCTGCCCGCCATGGGGCCGGACGATGAGGTCCTGGCACCCACTACCGAGGCCCAAGCCGGGGCGCCCGTCGCCGACAGCCACGGCACACTCCCGGGGGCCCGTGATGCCGGGCCGGTGACGACGGACCGCCAGCCGCCCGACCCGGAGCCCCCCGCAGCTGACGCGGCTCCTACGGTGCCGGACGGCGCCACCACAGTCCCCGGCCACCCGGGATACTGGTGGCGCCACGATCCCGAGCCAGCCTCCGACCCCTACGCCGACGACCAACCCGTCCGCCGTTCCTCGATCACCATCGGGGTCGGCGAGCGCGTCATCGGCCGCGCGACCGCACCCGTCAGCGGGGCGACTCTGTGGATGGGCTCGGTCACCGGCTCCCGCAACAGTGTGCGCGGCGAGCGCACCCCCGGCGCGACCGCCGCCAAGATCGCCCAGCGCCACCGGACCATCTCCGCCGACGTCGACTTCGACCAGCCCCGCCCCGTCGAGACCGTCTGGATCGACCACACCGGCCCCACCGCCGAACTCCACGGAGTGCCCAAACAGGGCGACGACGAAGCCCAGGCTGCCCGCGAGGACACCCAGTTCACCTGGGCCCCCAGCCGCGAAGTCCACGTCCAGACCAGCAACACCTCCCGCTCTACCAGTCTCTACAAGACCAGCCTGTTCGTGACGGCGATGCTGGAGCGCGGCCGCACCATCGCCGTCCGCCAGGACCCGCACACACCGCCCGGCCCGGCCAACACCACCGCACCCGAACTCTGGCCCGACCAGCGCCAAGCCCTCCAGGGCACCGACATGACGCACCGCAAGACCCGGTGGTCACCCATCGAGCTGAAGGTCGGCGACGAAATCCTCGCTGGCTCGACCCCCTGGTGGCGCCGCGTCACCGCCGTCAACAGCGACAACCTGCACACTTTCGGCAACGAGCCGGACACCTACGCGAACCTGTGGGCGGTGCGCCGCGGCAACCACCTCTTCACCATCGCCGACGCGTCCGACCCCACCCCGAGCACCGCCCGGCCGCTGACCGGCCCCGTTACCGACCTGACAGACCAGCAGATCCAGGACGAACTCGCGCAACTCGACCTGCCACCGGCAGAGCCAGGCCACGCCGTGTACGTGGCCGCGCGCAAAGCCGCGCTGAGCGACAGTCTGGCGCGCCGCCACACCCTCCGACGAGCAAAAGAACAACAGCGCGCCGAACGATCCAGCCACCAGCGCACACCAGCTGGCCGCAAGAATCTCGTGCTGGACGAGGACGGAGCGGCGCTCGGTGCGACGGCCAAGGACGGCAGACGCTTCCTGTCCCTCGACCGAGACGGTAACCCCCACAGCGAGCACAAGACGCGCCAGGCCGCACGGAGCGCGGCCTACGAGCGCGCCGATCGGGCGGCCGACCGAGCCCCGGCCGGCTGGCGGCCCAGCGCATTCGACGACCTCGAGTCCGGCGCGGTACTGCGCCTCCCGGTCCGCGAGAGCCTGCCGCCCGGCGCAGGCGGTGGGCGCGCGGTCGACTGGTCGCAGCCGCTGACCCTGATCTCGACCACGCACAGCGACACGGGCGAGATCACCATCGAAGGCAGCCGCGGCGACATCATCGTCACGGAGACCGTGCCAGGAGTACTGCGCCGACATGGGGCGATGCGTCAGGCAGAAGGCGACCACGCGTACAGCGCCGACCAGCTCGCCCGCCGGGCCGCCCGCGCCTACCTTCGCCAGCGGCAGGGTCCACGGGCGGCCTTCATCCTCACCACCCGCATGAACGCGCTGATCGACGCCGCGAGCACCGCAGTCAGTTCAGCACTGGAGCGGCCGCTCGACAGCCAGCAACTGGCCGATCGTCTCGACGCCGTGAACGTCGCAGCGTCCGCCATCGTCGGAGCCGCGCAGTCCATGGGCGACGCCGACCTGCAGGCCGCGTACACCGATCTGGCCGCCGACGCCGCGGCATGGGCCGACCATGTACGCGACCCCCGCACTTCGCCAGTGCCCCAAACTGCCGAGTCCCAGGCAGCGACCGAAGCGACTGGAGCGACCGACTCGGCCGACATTCCCGATCTGGTCACAGAATTGGCGGCCGCCGCTCAGGTCAGCCAGAGGGACCTGCCCCGCATCGTCCAGCAGCAGGCCGCCCGGACCCAGCCTGCCCAGACGGTGACCGCAGCACCGATCCCAGCGGCGGCAGACGAGCCGCCCACCGCCCGAGGCACGGTGCATGGTGCAGAACAGGATCAGGGTGCAGCATCAGTCCTGTCCGACCTGCACTGGTCCCATCGGATGGCCGACGTTGTGCGCTGGGCGGCGGCTGGCGAGGTGAGCTTCGATGGAAGCTACTACTGGCGCAACGGCAAGTCGAAGGTACGGGCCGAGCATGTTCGAGTGCTCGCCGGAGCCGGATTCCTTTCCGTCGGCGCGCCGGTCGTCCAGGCCACCGCCGACGGCCACACAGTGCTCGCTTTCGCGGACATACGTCCCGACCTGCTGCTTGACGATGACACGGCGATGCACCGGATCCGCGGCGAGCGACGCCAGCTCCGGGCATGGTCTGAAGAGGAGCAGGATCGTCGGGTCCTTCCATTTCTCCCCAACGGGGTGGAGCATCGACGCCGATCCGCCGACGCCCGTGCCGGGGAACTCGACTACGGCCACCGGCAGATCGCCAAGTGGACAGAGATCGCCGAGAGCCACCCCGATCCTGTCGTCCGGCAAAACGCCCGGGAATCACTCTCCAACCTCCGAACCCTGTACCGCTTGCCAGAGGGCAACCCCACACCGATCATCGAAGGCCAGAACCACCACGACGATCAGGCGGTGACGACCGCCGCTGCTGATACCACCGAACCGCCGGCGCCGGACCACACCCCCGCCGGAGAATCAGTCGCGGCAGCAGCACCTCTCAAGGAACTGATCGACGGCTTCGGCGATCGTGTCGCGATCGGCCACATCGGCCCCGTACACACCGAGCCGGAGACTGAACCACTCGCGGACCAGGGCCTCCGGGTTCCGGTCGAGGGCCTGCCCGGCTTCAGCATCCGCACCACCACCACCCGCAGGGACGGCGACCAGCATGAGCTGGTTACCCCAGACGGCCAGAGCGCGGCCACAATCCGCCGCACACTCAACAACAACTGGCAGGCCACCGTCGGGCAGGACCTCACCGACACCACTATCAGCCTCCAGGAAGCCGCTCACCACGCGGCCCGCCTGTGGGCGTTCAACAACAACGTCCACCTCGGACCCGGCCTCGACCAGCCTTACACGGCGGCCCAGGAGCTCCTGGAAGGCCGCCAGAGCCTGGGCCACCAGCGCACCCCGTTCATCAAGGCCGGCAACAGGGCCTTCGGATCCGACTACGCCCGCCAACCCGAACTCCTGGCGATCGAGACCGCCTTCGCCGCCTGGGACGATGCCAGTAGCAACACCATGGAGGGCATGCGGGCCGAAGCCGACACCCTGAGTGCCTTCCTGGGCCCCGCCGCCGCGCTGCGCGAACGGGTCACGGGCGAGGCTCGCGAGATGCTCGCCTTCCCAACCGCCCTCATTCTGCAGGAGGCCAGGACGCACCAGGCGCGGCTGCGTGCCACCGCGGACTTCCTGGAGCGCAGGAGGCAGGAGTGGACCGAGGCGGACGCCGCGCGGTTCACCGAACCCGGCTACGTCGATCTCGTGAGCCCGCAGGTCACCTTCGGACCCCGTGATGCGCAGGGCTGGGTCCCCGTCATGAAGGGAACCACTCTGCTCGGTGCGGTGCGCCGCACTGCAATGGGCGAGTGGCTGGCCCGGCTCAGCGACGGCACGCTACTGGACGGGCCGTCGTTCTTCCGGCGCGACGGCGCCGCAGCGGCTCTGCACGCTGCGGACACCGAGCCGGCCGTCATCCGGCCCGGCCCGGCCGGCGACCGGCAGCCATCGGCCCCACAGCAGGCCACCGACCGTCCGGAACCTGTAACGGCCGAAGCCAGCGACGACCTGACTGTCAGCGCTGGGGAGGAGATCTACACCCCGCCCGCGCAGTCCGGGACCGTGACAGTGAACCTTCCCGACCTGGAGGCGTTGGCGGCGCAGCGCCCGTCCGCCGTGACCGGGATCGAGCGGACCCATGCCGGGAGCGGCGCGGAAGGCGCCGCCCCCGGCGAGTCCCGCGGCGCGGTGATGGCAGTCGGCGGTGACGGCATGCCAGCCCACTCCGACGATCCCGAGCCGGCCGCGGTTCGGACGGCTGATCCGGCCACCGAGCCCGACCCGAACGCCTGGGTCAACCGCATCCAGATCGTCACGAAGGGACGTGCAACGTACGTCACCGGGACCGGGCGGTCCGGTTACTACGATGATGAGGTCGGCCTTCGGGAGTTGCTGAAGAAGAACAGAGGGTTCCGTTTCATCCCGGGCGAGAGCCGCTGGAAGTACAGGGGTCGCCCGGCGGACTTGGCACGTGTCCTGGCCGAGATCCGGGCCTTCCTGGAGGAGATGGACGAGCGTGAGGCGGCCGCCTCTGCTGCTGATGCCGTGGCAGCCGCGGAGGAGGCGGGCAAGGAGCACCCGCCCACCCCGCAGCAGCAGAAGATCATCGACGCGTGCCTCGCTGGCCAGGACGTCGCCGTCCAGGCACTGGCGGGGACCGGCAAGACGTCGACGCTGCTGATGGTCACCCGCCAACTGCCCGACAAGCGCATCGCCTACATCGCCTTCAACCGGTCCATCGCCGACGAGGCGCAGCGCAAGATGCCGCGCAACGTCACCGCCGACACCAGCCACGCGTTCGCCCGGGCGGCTCTGAAGGGCGGGCTGATCGAGCGCAAGGTCGCCATTGCCCGCAACCACCCCGGGGCACGCCGGGACAAGGACGTGGCCCGGGCCTTGGGCGTCACACGGCCCCTCCTGTTCACCGGGGGAGAGATCGACCCGGAGGACGTCGCGAAGACCGCCATGCAGGCGGTCCGGCGGTACCGCGAGAGCGCGGACGACGAACTCGGGCCGCAGCACCTCGGTCCATGGGGCCGCACACCGGCTGCGGCCGGTCTCCTGGACGCCGCCCGTAGCGCTTGGGCGGACATCACGGACCCCGACAGCGACAAGATCGTCTTCACGAGCGACGACTACATCAAGATCTGGGCACTGACGAGGCCCCGGCTGCCATACGACGTGATCCTTTTCGACGAGGCGCAGGACATTAACCCCGTCCTGAAACGGGTTATCCAGGACCAGCCGACGCAGACGATCGTCGTCGGTGACAGCCAGCAGTCGATCTACAGCTTCCGCGGCGCGATCGACGCCCTCAAGGACTGGCCCGCCGACATCGCCCTTCCCCTCACCCAGAGCTGGCGCTTCGGCCCGGAAGTCGCGGCCGTCGGCAACGGCTACCTGACGCTCCTGGGCGCAGACCTGGAGCTTCAGGGCAACCCAGCCCTGGACACGACGATCGGCACGGTGGACGAGCCCGACGCCATCCTGACGAAGACCAACATCGGCGCGGTCGGGGCCGTCTTCGAGGGACTGGACGCTGGCAAGCGGGTCGCCATGGTCGGTGGCGGCACCGACATCAACCTGATCGCCAAGGCGGCGAAGGACCTCAAGGCCGGTCGCCGGACCAAGCACGCGGAACTGAGCGGGTTCGAGGACTGGGACGAGGTCCGCGAATACGCCGAGTCCAATGAGGACGCCAAGGCACTTCAGACCTTCGTACGCCTCCTGGACCGCTACAGCCCCGACGACATCATCGCCATGGTTCGGCAGCTGGTCCCGGAGGACGCCAAGGACCCTGAGCAGCGCCCTCAACTGACGGTCTCGACCGCCCACAAGGCCAAGGGCCGCGAGTGGAACCGGGTCCGCATCGGATCCGACTTCCCCCAGCCCAAGGAGGACACCGAAACCGGCGAACTCGTCCTACCGGGAGGCGAGGACCTGCGCCTGGCATACGTCACCGTCACCCGTGCCAAGCAGCGACTCGAGCTCGGATCCCTCGCCTATGTCCTGGACATCGCTGGTGCGGTGCACCGCCATGCCACCCAGGTCGCGGGAACCGCAGCCGCACCGGAGACTGCCGTGGACCCCCGCACTGCCACGAGCACGCAGCCGGCAACCGAACAGACACAGCCCCAGTCGTCGACTGCCGCCCCTGCCATCCCCGTCCCGGGTCAGCCGCCCGCGGCCGCACGCCAGCCCGTCACAGGACCCCGAACCACGATCACCCTCTTCGCCCCGGCCCCGGACCGCGTCCTGGTCAGCTTCACACCCGAAGGCGCCGGGCCAGCCAGCAGGCCTGTTCCCGGGATCCGGGCCGACGACCTTCCCGGGACAGCCCTGCCCGTGAGCGTGACGGTTTCCGTACCGGTCCGGCCCGCGCGACTGAACGGGCACCTGGTTGAGCCCGGCGAGGCGACCACCTGGCTCGACACGGTTCTTGTCGACGGCCCGCTCGCGTCGGCGTGGGGGAGCGAGCCTGTGCGTGCAGCGCTCGCCGCCGCCGTGGCGGAGGCGGTGAACGACACCCTCGCACCGTCCGCCGACGATCTGGTGACGTGGATCGTCGAGCACGTCGCTCAAGACCCCGACCTTCTGGAGCACGCCGAAGCCGGCAACGTGGCAGCGTTCGCCCAAGGACTCGCCGAGGCCGTCGACGAAGCGCTCATGGACGGCGCGGCGGAGCATCAACTCTGGGCCTACCTACGTGACGGTGTCCGCGAGGACGTGCTCACCCGGGCCACCCCCCAGGCCTACGACACGCTGCGGGCAGCGGCCGCGCAACCCGCGGACGCGGTGCTCGGCGTCGCCGAGCCGGCCACCGGCCCACCCACCGCGTCCCGTCACGAAGCCACGGCCGACGATGCTGCCGAGGTCGCGTCTGAGCCCGCGAAGGCGCCGCAGCCGGGAGCCCAGCCTCAGACCTCCTCCGACGCTGAGCACCCGAACCTTGCGCTGTCCGAAGAGGAAGCGCCGGATCAGGGCCGCGACGGCCCGCTCACGCAGTCGGGCGGCCCCGACCCGGTAGGCACCGCCGCTGACTCGGAAGAGTCCGGTGAGGGGACCGAGGCCCACACCGGTCCGGTCACGGACGACGAACTTCGCACCGCACTGAAGTACATGATCGAGCCGCACAGGCTGGCAGAGCTGGCCCGCGCCGTCGCGGGCAACGACACCCGCACCTGGGTCGCCGAGCACACCAAGATCGCGCGTCGCCGCACCTCCTTCCGCCCGATGCGCACACCGCAGCTGCGGCGGCACTACACCGAGGACGACCGGGGCCTGCGCATCCGCGTCACCACCCCGGAGGGGATCCGGGAGAGCCACCTCAGCTGGGCGAAGATCGCTGAGCGGGCTTACCGGCGCCTGCCCGAGACGGTCGGAGCTCACCTGGCCATGCTCGATGAGCGATTCAGGGGAATCGACCTGCGGGAGGACTCGGAGCTCGCCGGCATGCTGGACCAGGCAGTCGACACCGTCGTGGACGCCATCGCCCACGGCCCGGAACTGCGCCCGCGACTGCGCCGTACCAGCGCCGTCACGACCCAGACACCGGTGGCCGGAACAGCCCCCAGGCCGGCAGCCATACCCGACTCAGCCCCGGTTTCCGGCGCCGAGCCGGAAAGCTCCATTCTCGGGGCACAGGCGCCAGTGGACGGCGGACACGTTCCGCCGACGCCGCGCCCCGACACCTCACCGCCGGCGCCCGGGGATGTCGCTCCGCCTCGCGGCGTGGTGTCTTCGCACTGGAACCCCACCGAAGGGGGCCAGGTCCCGAACATCGCCGCCCAGCGTGTACTCGCAGCGGGCGGTGAGCGCGCCAATACCGCCGAGTACCTGCGGATGCTGCAGGTTGCCGAGCGGCTCGAGCCGTTCGCGCAGTTCGACGTCAACCGCCGCCACCTTCGGGAGCAGTACCTCGGCCAGGTCAAAGCCCCGTGGGTATGGAAGCATCAGGCCGAGGCCCTGCGGAGTGACATCGAGCGGCTCGGCCAGTCCGTCTTGGTCGACTACCTTACGCGGATCAACGAGGCGGGCTTCGACCCGCACGCGCTGAAGGAAGCATTCTTCGGCAACCCGCAGGAACCGGAGGCGAGCCGCGAGGGCATTGCGGGCGAGTCGCGCCACCGCGACCGACTGCGCCAGGTGTTCGCCGAGCGCCTGCTCGCCGCACGGGCCGAGGCAGAGAAAAAGGGAGCCGATGCGGACGCCGTCGTGGACTTCCTGCGCCGCACGGCCGGCGTGGACCTCGGCCAGGACAACGGTGCCCCGTACTGCCTGGAGACTGTGCTTGACGCGGCACTCGGGAAGGCGTATCTGGCGTACGCGCGGGCCCATCTGAGCGAGGACGCACCGGCGTTCGCGGACCACCTGCGCCGTGAGGCGGAGCTGAGCGCCCGCATCAAGGCCGCGCCGCCGATCTCGCTTCCCGAGAAGTCCCGCTGGGTCGCCCGCGAAGACGTGGAACCCGGCATGGTCATCCGCAGGCACAGAGACGGCCGGTGGGGCGATCCGGAACTGGTGGAGGCCAGCCACGGCCACTCGGTTTCCTGCGTAGGGATTGGCGAGTTCGGCGGACACAGCGGCGGATGGGGCCGCCACTCGCACGTAGCCGTCATCGAGGCGGGCCCGGACGTCACGGCCGCCAAGCACAAGATCCGAACGGACAAACACCTTCGCGAGAGCCTCGACCGCAACAGGGCAGCGTGGCAGCAAAGGCAGCAGAATTCGCCCGCCGAAGAGTCCGCCACCGCATCCGCCGCCTACGGGGACGGCCTGTTCAGCGAGAAGCAGCGCCGGACCGCGACCCGCGCCGTACTGGCTCTCGCCGCCCAGCGCCCCGGGCCGGGGAGAGCGGAGAACGGTGAGCCCTGGGCACCGCTGCGGTGCACACCGGCCGACCTTGTGAAAGGCAACTGGTTCCTCAGCGCAGGCAGCGACGCCCACACCTACCAGGTCGGCTCCAGCGGACTCAGCAGGAACCTGGGCCAGGTCATCGACCCCACGGTCGGCCCGGACGTCTTCCTGAGCCCGACGCAAGAGATCACAGCGCTGGTACCGTTGGAGGTCCTCGTCCTGCCCGGCGAGGCCCTTCCCGGGACCGCAGACACCACCGGGCGTCGTGCCCGCCGGCTGGCCGCCGCGTCGACCACCGGCGGACTGCTCCTCGACGACCACGTACACCGGCTGGTCGACCTGGACCTCGACGGCGGCACAGGGCGCGTCGTCGACGCGACCGGCCGCACACGGGGATGGATTCGCGCCCGCAGCCACCGCGGCGTGCGTCAGTGGTGGGCTCAGGACGCACGCGGAGGCGGTCCCGCGGCCGACCGGTGGGACGACCCGGTGGGCGCCGCCGTCTGGACCGCGTGGCACACCTCCAGGCCGCTGCCCGACGTAACACCGGGCCACGCCACCCCCGTTCTGACCGCCGAGCAGCTGCAGCAGGCCGCACCCCTGGCCGTCGCCTGGCGCACCAGCGACGATCCCCGTCTCGCCGAGGCCGCCACCGCGTGGTCGCGCAACGCCGCCGCAGGCCGCCCGCTGTCCCACGGCGGACTCCCAGTTACCAGCCCCCACCTGCACACGCTTGCGGACGCCGCACGTGAGGCGGCGGCCGCGGCCCAACCCGGTACCGGCCCGAACGCGCTGCTGACGGAAGTGGCCCAGGCCCTGCGCGCCGAAGCGCAGTTCCTCGACGCCGCCTTCACACCCGTGCCGCCGCTTCAGGAACCCGACCCGCAGGCCGACATTCCTGCCACCGCGAACCTCCACGGCACCGACGGCGCCGACAGGCAGTCGAAGGAGGTCCTCGTACACCAGCTGGTGATCGGCGACCTCGTTCGCGCGCCCTACCTCATGGCCGGCGCAACGGCATGGGCGGCAGGGAAGCTCACCGGGCACTCGACGGAAACGGTCCGCTCGCACGAGGGAGTCGTCCACGGACACCGCCTGTGGATCGAGGACCCCGAGGGGCACTTGGACATCCCGTTCGTGCCGCTCGGAACCCGCGTGCAGGTCCGCACCGAAGGACAGAACGCGCACAGTGCCGACGCTCCCGCCCGACCGGCAGCCACCCTCCTGCAGGAAAGCCCCACCGACCCTTCCCCGGCGGGCTGGCGGGCCGTCGACGACGTGCCGGAGCGCCTGTTCGCCGGGGACATGGTCCGCGTCCACCGAGGCGACGGCAAGAACACCCGGTACGAGAACGTCACCGTCCAGGACGGCCCCGACTACGCTGGCTGGTACGACACCGTGGGACCGCACCTGCGCTTCTCGATCAAGACGGTCGTGGCGACTCCACAGGCCGACACCTGGACGCCGCCTCCCACTGAACAGGTACTGCCAGGATTCGAACTCACCCCCACGAACCCACTCGACAGGACCGCGCGAACGGCGGCCACCGCACCTTCAGCCGAGACACCGGCTCCGGCCCCGGCACCGACGCACAGCCAGCAGGAGACGACCGCACCGGCCGCCGAGCTGCGCCTCGGCGAGCTCGTCAAGGTGGCGGACAGCCGGGCGTCCGCCAGCTACGGCGCGCTCCTGGCCCTGGGGGAGTCCGACGCCGTCGTCGCGGTCTCCGGGACGGGACGGGGCACTGTCCTGGCCGTGCCGCTGGCGGAGGTCGAGCCGATGGGCTACGACGCGCCCCGGTACTTCCTGGCCTCCGAGCAGGTCTACGTCGACGGTGCCCATCACACCGTCGACCGCATGACGGGGCCGGGCCACGTGCGGACGGCTGCGGGCGGGCTGTTCTCCGTCACGGACATCGTCCGCGAGCGGGACATGCCGACGCTCTCCTCCCAGCCGATCGCGGACCGGTGGTGGCGCTACACCTATAGTGACGGCCGGGTGTTCACCGTGGTGGCGCTGCCCGAGGACGTCGCACGATCCATCCCCGGCCTGCCCATGACCTGCTCGTACGCCATCGCCGTAGGCAGCCAGGTGATCGGTCGCACCTCCGGCGCCGAGATGGATGCCGCGATCCACTGGGCGGCCGCCCACCCCGGCGCGATCTCACCGCAGATGCGGAGCCTGTCCGGTCTGGAAAAGCTCCCGCCCAGCTCCGAGGCCGAGCGCGCTCACCTCGCCGCAGGCCCGCCTCCCCTGGCCGCGCGCACAGGAGTCCGCGCCCAGCACCGCAGCGACCCGGTACCCGCCGCGCCCGTCGATGCCGACTTCATGGCCGGCACCGCGCCCTACCGCGCCTGGAGCCCCGGAGACCCGGCCTACTTCCGCACGGCAAACGGGTCGCTCGCCAGCGGCGAGTTCCAGAACGTCCAGTGGCCGTACTACGTCATCACCGGTGACGACGGCTCCACACAACAGGTCGGCGTGCGCGACGTCTGGTACCGCGACGACGAACCGATCCAGCCGCCCGCATGGACCGCCAGCATGCCGAACGACTACGGACTGGCCCGGGCCTCCGACCTCGCGATCGGCAACGTGGTCCTCACCATCAAGGCCACCAGCCCAAGCAACACCGCGTTCGGGACCCCCCGCATCGTCACCGAGGCATCGCTCGGCCCCGACGGGCTGTACACCATCACCCTGCAGAACCTCGGCACCAGCACCAACGGGACCTGGCTGCGCCTGGCCCCGCGCGAGGTCGTCCCCCGGGCCGAGGCGGCCAGCGTCATTGCCCGGGCCACCGCCAGGCTGAAGCAGCCCGACATGCGGGAGCACCTCGCCATCGGACAGCGAGGTGCGGCTCATGCCGCCGCCCTGGTGGCCAAGGCCACGGCCGACACCGCCGCCGGGCGTCTGCCCGACTTCATCGCTCCCTTTCCGCCTAACGATGGCTGGGAACCCGCAGACACCGTCGAGTTCTACACCCGTGAAGGCGTCCACGTCCCGTACGGCCACGTCACGATGGCCGAGCACGCACGTGCCTGGTGGGTCCGCGACCCCGAAGGACATGATCACCTCGTGGCACAAAGGCGTATGCGCCCGGCCGTCGCCCAAGCGCCGATGCCCGGGCCGAACTGGGCCGCCGAACTGCCTTCCACCAGCCGGATCGTGCGGGCCGAAGAGCTCCAGCCGGGCCAGATCGTCCGCGAGGTCCGCCCGCCGTACTTCGGCAACAGGCTCTTCGGTCCGCCCTCCCTCGTTGTGGGCACCGGGGCCCAGCGGCCCGGATCGACGAGGCTGCGCCTCTACACATGGCTCCCCGACAAGGACCATGCACACTCCTCGGCCGGGCAGCACTCGGCGGGCGTCCATCCCCTCACCGAGTACGTCGTTGACGCGGGCCCGAGTGAGACCGAGATGGCGGCGCGCCTGCTCGACGACCCCCGGGTGCAGGCACACCAACAGGCCGCGGCGAGGCGAGCGGAACTGGTCCGAAGGAGCACCGACGACGATCCGATCACTCCGACCGGCGAGGACGCCACCCAGCTCCAGGCCCCCGACGGTTGGCAGGAAGTCGTCGGCGCCGACCTCGACCTCCAAGGCGGCGAGAGGGTTCGCGTCCGGGCCAGCAGTGGCACCTACCTCACCACCCAGATCGGCCCCCTCACCGGCAACGAGAACTACGAGAGCCTGGACCCCGGCTTCCCGTTCGTCTTCCCCGTCTCCTTCATCGTCGCGATGCCGGCCGGCGAAGCTGTTCCCTACCGTGCCGGCACCACGTCAGCGAAGCGCCAGGATCGCCGCGCCAAGGCCGAGTCGGCCGGACAGCAGCTGCCCTTCGACATTCCCGCACCGCAGGTCGCGGCCGTGCCGGGAACGGACGCGCCCGAGCCTGCCACCATAACCGCACCGCAAAGCGCGGGCGCCGCGCCCCTCACCGACGCCTCTGGGAGCGAGCCGGCCGCGAACGAACGCGAACCGAAGCTTGACGCCGTCCCGCTACCACCCCTGGTCCGGATCCAGCACTACCACCGGAACGCCGCCGCCATCACTGTGGACGGGCTGCGCTTCGGCGCCCACCTCGAACAGGACGACGACGGCGCTCAGAAGTGGACGCTCTACCTCGGAGACGCAACCCCCATCGCGACAGCACAGGACGCCGATGGCCTCGTACCGGCGGCCGTGCGCCGCGCTGCCCACCTGTTCGCACTCCCGACGGACACCACCCAATGGCCCGGTGTTCCGGCCGGCGACGACGAACAGCAGGAGGGGCTTGCCTACGCCACCCTGCAGTTCACCACCGGCGGCCGGACCTTCTTCATCACCGACGATGGCGTCATGCACACGGCAGATGCCGACGGCAACAACCTGGAGACAGACAGCCAGGACGACATGCTGCACGTCCTGCGCCGGTTCGGCGCCGCCCAGGGCCGCAGCGCTGGCGGGCAGCCATCTGAGGGAGAACCCGCAACCGACAGGTCCATCCGGGCCTGGGTGTACGTCACCGTCGACCCGAGCACCGGTGCCACGGAGCACAAGATCCGGCAGTCAGACGGGGCCTGGATCGTCCCCTCCACAAGCGCCAGGGCTTACCGGGCGACTTCGAGGACCACGCCGGACATCGCCGCGGTGCGCACGGACAAGGCCGAGGCTCTCGTCAGCCGTAACGGTTACCGCATCGTGGGGCCCTGGGGGATCGTCAATGCGACGACCAAACGCGCCCTGCTCGCTCTCGCACCGCGCGCGGCACAGGCCCAGCCCCCCGCGACTACCGTGGAACAGGGGGCGGGGGTGACTGCCGCGGCGCCTGCCCGAGCCGTCGTACTGGTCGAGCCGCAGCTCTGGATCGAGCACAACGGATCCGTCACGCGGCTGCACGGTGTCGACCCCAGGGACAAGGAGTTCGACACGGTCCGCAAGGGCGTCGGCGGGTTCAAACGCGTCACCACCAACGGCGAGGTACGGTACTGGGAACTGCCGACCGCCTGGAAGCAGCGGATCAAGCGCGACGAGCGGGTGACCTGGCTCGTTGAGCGCCTCGCAGACCTCGGCCGCGAGATCCCCGTCTATCTCAACGAAGCCGACCGTGCGGCCGCACACGCACCCGGCGGCCGCCACAGCGCCCCGCTCGAACAGGTCACCTCCGACGAGCGCCGCAGGCTCGAGTCCCGCACCGTGGACGCCCGCGCCCGCCGCTGGTCGCTGACCGACTTCGAGCCGGGCGACGAGATCCTCGTCGCCCGGGGATGGTGGCAGACCGTCCGCGCGGTCCAGACGACCTCCCTCGACACCGGCGACTCCACACCGGTTGGGCCGGGATGGGTGACTGCCCGTCGCAGGGCCGGCCGGATCATCACCACCAACTCGCAAGCTCCCACAGGCCACCCCCGCCCGGGCGCGCTCGACCCGGCCAAGATGACCTCCGCCGAGGTCACCGCAGAACTCGCTAACCTCTCCCTGCCCGTCGACGACCCGGCGCACGAGACCCTGATCGAGCGACGCCGCGCCCAACTCACCCAGCGCGCCGAACACCACCGCAACCTCAACCACAGCCGCGAGAACGAACGCGTCCAACTGCGCGCCTGGATGGCAGATCCGGAGCACGCACCACCACACATGGTGCGGGTTACAGACCTCGACGGAGTCCTCATCGGCGGCGTTGTCCCAGCCGGCAACGGCTTTCAGGCCGTTGACGTCGACGGCGGCTCCGCGATGGACATGATCTTCGGGACGGTCCCGGACGCCGTCGCGGGCTGCCACGAACTCCGCCGGCGCCACAACGACCGGACACCACCCGACTGGGGCTTCGCAGGCTGGTCGCAGGCCGAGCCCGGTGAAACGGTCCGGCTGCCCCACCCGGAAATCGCCGGCACAGCCGAACTCACCGTCGCCGCCGACAGTTGGGGCGAGCCGTTCGTTCTGAGGTCGGTCGAACGGGCCGTGGACGGCTCCTTGACCATCCGCGGAGAGCGCAACGGCGAGACGTTCACCGAGCACGTTCCCACGGACACCGCGAACCTAGGTACCTGCCGACCCGCCGCGACGCCGCCCCCGATCCGGGGCGGCCGCGACTGGTCCCGCATGCAGGCCAGCGAGTTCGGACTCCCCGAACAGCCAGTCCCGGCCGCCATAGACCCCATAGCCGCCGACCCCTACGGAACCCCGCCCATCACCACCGCAGACACCGCCCACGACACCCCCCTGCCCGACGCCAGCCCTCCCGGGCCGACCCACGGCGAGAGGCAGCACGCAGCGGTCGCGCCACCTCCCACCGTCCAAGCCCCGGCCACCAACGCTACCGATGAGCCGGTTACCACCGAGGACACGCTCGCCGAGCAACTTGGGCTGGCCTTGGAGATCGACGGCGATCAGCCCGTGCCGCCAGCGGGATGGAGCATCGCCGACCACGGCGACGACACCTGGACCGTCACTCGAAGCGACAAGACATCCTTCTCCGTGGTGCGAGACGTCATCGAAGACGGTGAGCCGCTCACCTTGGTGGGGTCGGGCGGCACCGCCGTCGCCTCCTCCACCCAGTGGCAGGCGATCTTCGATGCCATCGGGCAGCGCCCCGTCGCCCCCCGGACCGATGCCACGTTGGAACACCCGCCCGAGCCCTCCGCCCCGGCGGACGTGCCCGCGCAGCCGCCCACAACCGCGTCGGAAGAAACGGAGCTCTTCCCGGCCAGGCTGCTGCCCGGAGAGTCCGTCGCACCATACGAGCAACCGCCGCAAGACAAGGGCACCGAAGCCGTCCAGGACTACGCCTTCACCAGCGCGCAGGGCTACAAGTACCGGCTGGCGCGAGCCCCTTACGAGACTGGCGTCTGGAACGTCACCTGGATGCCCTGGCAGCACTCGCCGATCAACGGCGGCTACCAGTGGATCGGGGACAGACCGGACCTGGCCGTGGCACTGGCGTGGATACGACGCGACAGTCAGATGCAGGCGCTGGCGGCAGGCCGGTGGGAACGATGGGGCCACCTCGTGGGACCGGTGCCGTTCTCGCTCACACTGGAGATCGAGGAAGTCGAACCCGGAGTCATGCGCGTGGCCCGGTTCGGGCGCCAGGGCATCGCCGCCGACTACCCGTGGGGCTGGGAGACACGCCAGAACGGCAAACTGGGGGAAAACCCCAATCGGCGCTACAGCAACGGAATCCGCCTGGAAGTCGCGGCCCACCAACTGACAAGCCAGGGACTACTCGACGTACCCGACGACCACCTCCGAGTGGTTAGCACCTACCGCGAACTGGACGAGCCCTGCGCGGAAGGCGGGCCCAAGCACCTCGGATCCTGCGCGTCCAAGGCCAAGGACCGACGGTTCCTGGTAGAGGTCCTCGAAGACAACGGGGCCTCCCTCGGCACGGTGGTCATCTGCCACCAGCACCTCGCGCACCGCCTCACCGGCGACGCCTCCCTCGACACCTCGGCTCGCGCCGCCCACCGGCTCGCCGGAACCGGCACCTGGGTCGACTGGCAAGACCGGCTCGACAACCTCGTGTGGGCTCTCATCGGCCCGGCCGCCGACGCGGGAGAACCCCTGCCCGACGTCAAAGCCGCGCTGTACGAGACCGCCCTCGCCGACGGTGACGCTCGCGCAGCCCGGACCGCCAAGCGGGCATCCCGCGAGCGCGGAGAAGACAAGGCTCAGCAGAACCGGGCCGCAGACGCCGTGAAGGCCGAGCGGCTGGCCAACCGTGCCGGTTTGATCGCACAAGCCGAGGCCGGCGAGCGGCACAAGCGCCCCGCCAACCGCCCCCCGGACCTTCCCGAACAGGAAGCGGCGCCAGCCCAGGAGACCCAGGCAACAGGGGAAAGCACCAGCGACGTAGCCGGTGCCGGAGTCACCGGAGCGACCCCGGACAACTCCGCATCCCGCCCTTTCGAGTTCGGGGAGGAGGTCCACGGCCACGAAGGCTTCGTCGGCAGGATCATCGGCGTCGACGACAAGGGCATCGCCCTCGTCCGTGCCCAGGACAACATTCTTGTCCCTCGGCCGGTGAACGAGCTGTGGCGCCCCGGGCAGGCGCCCCGGCCCCAGCGCTCCCGGGAGGCCTGGTCCGAGGTCCTGGCCCGGGCCGCCACAACCGAGGGCATTGCCCTCGCCGAGGATGGTGCACACCTCTCGTACCTCGACGAAGCCGCCGGCCACGGACTCGTCACCGACACGGACGGGAACGTCATCGGCTGGATCAGGGCCCGCACCGGCCCCGGCGGCCGACGCTACTGGTGGGGACAGGACGCCCGGGGCGGCGCACCCCACGACATGCAGTGGCACGACGCCATGCCGGACACGGCCGGCATCCCGCAGCTCCGGGCCGCCAAAGCCGCCGCCTACGACCACGCCTGTGACCTGCGGGACCCCGACAAACGCCACACGCTCCCAGGCGCCGTCAAGACCGAGCTAGAGCTCACTACCGCCCGGGTTCGCGAACTCAGTCGCCTTCAGCTTCCCCAGGATGATGCCCTCCCCGCCCCGGTCGCGTTCAGGCCCGGTGTCTTGCGCTGGTACGTCTTCAGCGCCGCGCAGATGCGCGCCTACGCCGAAGCCGCCCGCAACGCCGCCGCTGGCATCGACGACAGCGCCCCAGCAGAGCGTCGCCGGAAGGAGGTCCTTACCCGCCTCGTCGAGTGGTTGCCCCTCAAGGCCCACGAGGCGGAGACCCACCTCGTCACCCTTCCCCGTCCGGGTGAGCCCGACCCTTGGGCCACCCCCTACCGCAACGGCCAGCAGACCCAGGCACCGGCGGACACCACCGAAACAGAACCTGTCATCCCCGACCCACAGATCGCGCCCGCGGCCGAGCCCTCCGAACCAGATCCCGCAGGCGGCGACCCCACCACCGCCATCCCGCCCTCGGAAGGGGACCCGGTGAGCACAGTACCCCCGACCCCCGAAGGCGCCCAGTTCATCGGCCAACCCGGTCAGAAACTCGGCCCGCGCGTCGCCGAGGTCGTCGAAACCGCCATCGTCAAGGGCTCCACACTTCGCGTCCGACTGCGGACATCCGGCGGCCAACACCTGGTGCTCTGGAACCCCGAAGGAAGCTCCGTTGCGGCGGGAGACCAGGTCCTGGTCAGCGGCACAGTCGCCAAGCACTCGGATTTCGCCGGAGAGCCACGGACCGAACTGCGCGGCGCTCGCCTCGAGCTGGCCGCAGACGCACACGACCGGGCGACAGCCCGTCAGGCCGCGCCAGCGGGCTGGACGGCGATCACCCACGACAGGACCCCTCCGCCCCTGGAGATCGGTGACAAAGCCCGTGTAATCGACCTGGACAGCCCTTTTGCCAGGCTCGACGTGCCGGCCAAGGCAGGCAGGTACTCGCCTCGCCTGACCGGGCCCGCGGTCACCGTGTACAGCACAGTGAGCGTCGACTCCGTCACCGAGCACCCGGCAGGTGACCGCTACACCGGTCGCACCCGACTCGGCCGCGAAATCCACTTCGCGGCCTCGGACATCGCCGCCGTCGTGCCGAAGCCCACCGCGGCCCCTGCTCCCGTTCCCGTTCTGCCAGCCGGCCCGGCGGTGGACGTCCGGGCCAAGGCAGAACCGCAGGCAACACAGCAGCCAGACAGCACCGACCTGCCGTTCGGCGAGCGCCGCCGCCTGCGAGTCGTGCTCGCAGGCCTGCCCTTCAACCGTCGCGTGGCGGTGTGGGCCGCACAGCCCCTCGAGAGGGGCGACGATGTCCTGATCGGCGACAACGACTGGCTGACCGTCGCCGAGGCCAAGCCCAACGTACTCCGAACCACCAACGGCGAGTCCCACGAGACCGCCTCCGTGTACGCGGCGAGGCGCGGCACCGTGATCACCACCATCGCCGCGACCGTTCCGCCTCCGGCGGAACTGGCGCCGGCACCCGAGCACCGGGAAAGCCCGGACCTCGACGAGGACGGCCCGTTCACGGACGCGGGCACCCTGCTCGGAACGCACCAGCGGATGAGGCAGGCATGGGTCGTCCTCACCGCGTTCATCCGTAAAAACGAGGTAGTGAACGAGCTGGCCCCAAGGACCATCCAACAGGCCGGCCATACCGCCTTCAGCTCAGGACTCGCCTCCGACCTGACAGAAGAGAACCTGACACCCTCGTCGGACCTGATCGCAGCGGCCCGCGTTCTCGCGGGCCACCCGGACGACACAACGCGGCACGCCGCGCAGAAGGCCGCACACCACAAGGACCACAACGTCCGGATCAACGCGAGGGAAGACGCCGGGCACCCGAACAACTCGGTTCGCAGCGCCGCCCGCCACCTCCACACTCTTGCCGAGCACCTCCTCGGCCGCCTTGAAGCGACGCCCAGGGACAAGCTCACCACGCTCCTCGACGGCGCGAGGGCGAGGGCGACCGGCCTCGACGTGGAAGTCCCCGACGGTTGGACATTCACCGCAACTCCAGGAGAACTCGGCGTGGGCCAGGAAGTCCGCGTCCAGAACAGTGATGGTAGTTACACCGTCGTCCGCCTTCACGAGGCCGGCCACGGCCCTTGGCAGGCCACCGACCTGATCACCGGCCAGCCGCGCACTGTCCAACGCGCCTCCGTCACCGCGCTGCCGACCGGCCAGGCACCCGAAGACCCCAGGGCAGCCGGTGACGACACCGACCCCACCGACATCCTGAAGAGGGCCGCATCCGGAGTGTGGGGTCGCACGATCGCCTCCCTCTCCCTGGGCGCCCCCGAACGGCACACTGACCCCCGCCGCGCGGCACAAGCACTCCACCACCTCGCCACCGCCCTGCGCTCCTGGGGGGCCGCCGTACCGGCACCGATCGCCGCGCTCAGCGCCGAAGGCGCCCGGGCAGTTGCTGGCAGCGCCCTGCGGCCGTTCTTCGACGACGTCGACCAGCTGAGGCGGCACTACGCCGGAATTGCGCTCCCCCGCGAGCGCGACCAGCGAGCTGCCCGCCAGCGCCACGAGGAACGTGTGCGCCTCGCCGGTGACGAACACTTCTCGCTCTCCGATGGCGGACGCCTGGTCATCATGCGATCGGGCGGCAGGCCGCTGAGCGGGCGTGCGACCCGCGACAGGGGCACCGGCTGGGAGGTTCGGCTGCCGTGGTTCCTGGAGAAGTTGAACACCGTCGGCAAGATCAGCACGCGCGCCCACGCACAGCTGGTCGCCGATGCACTGGAGTCCATCACGGACGCGGACGGCGCTCCCTTCTCCTGGGACGCCCCTGACATAGACGAACTCAAAATGGCCTTTCGCGACCGTGAAGGCCGCAGCCTGGCCGAAGCCGTCGCTCACACTCTCGCTACCACCCCCGCCCTGGACGAGGACGGGGAGTTCGCCCGTACCGCGGAACGACTGCGAGCCCGTCGCGCAGGCACCACCCCACAGCGCCCCGACCTCCAGCCGCCGACACGGACCACCACACCGACCGCGCCGGCTCCCCAGCCTCCGGATGCGGCCGCTCCGGCCGCTCCGCAGACGCCCGACAGAGAACCCGATCCCGACAAGGTGCCGCCCACACCGCCGCCGCTGACAGCCAATGAGGCCAGCACCGCAGACCACGCTCAGAGCCCCTCCCCGGCGCCCCAGACACCGGCCGAGAGCCCGGTAGGCGACCTCCCGTGGCCCGACCCCAGCACGGAAGACGCACCCACCCCAGCCGCAGCCCTGGTCTCCGCCCCCGCGCAAAAACAGGCATCCTGGCAGCCCGCCCAGGGACACCCGACCACCGTCCCCGACGGAGTCGACACCTCGACCAGCCACAGGCCGACCGTCGAGACCCGCGGGCGAGATCACCGCAGCGCCTGCCTGTGCTGCTCCCACCGAGGACCCGCGCGCAGCGATGAGATGAGCGCCGTCGAGGACGCGCTCGACCACACACATCCCGGCTGGCGTACAACCCCCGTCTTCGCCACACCGTTCTGGAAGGACGCCGTCAGTCCCCACCGCCGCCTCCGCGACGTCGAGGCCTGGGCGCGAGCCTCCCAGGCCGTACTTCCCGATGGCTGGATCGACTCCGGCGGACCGGTGCGGATACACGGTGCCGAACCGACGCTCACGCCGCCGGGCGGCAGCGCCGGCCGCTACGAGGTCGTCACCAGCGAGCCGGTTCAGGTCGCGATCGCCCGTGACAAGGCAGGCCAAGGCGTGCTCACCTTTCCGCCCGCACCAGGCCGGACCCGGCCCGCCGATGCAGCGGGCGCCCGCGTCCTCCTGGCCGCCGTCGCCGAGCAGACGGACGACCGGCGGCGAGAGGCCCTGCAAGTGGCCCACCAGGCCAAGACCCTCGCCCCTGTGGCGGACGGCCTGTTCGGTGTCTACCAAGCGGACAACAGATGGAACCTGATTCCCTCAGGCGGCGCGCTCACCCCTCTGCCTCCCACCCTGCGGCGCTTCGTCAGCAAGGGTGAGGCTCTCGAGTTCGCCGAACGGGCGGCCGTCCTGCTCCACACGCCACCACTGGCCGGCGCCATTCCGCCCCTGGACTTTGCGGATCCGCAGTTCGAGGAAGCTCTTGCCCGCCGCCTGGCCACCCGCGGCGCCCACCCATCGACCCTGACACACTTGCTGCTGGCCACCCGTGCCGGTCTCGAACGAGACCACCAGCGCCCCGGCTCCCACTTCGTCCGTGAATGGGCCGTGTTCGAGTACGACCCGAACCGGGCAGTTCCCCAGGACGGGCACGCGTGGGCCGACGATCTCGGGCCCGGTGACTGGATCGCGATTACCATCCCAGGCCACGCCACACGCCGCGCGGCCCGTGTCACCGGCGCCACCACGGACCCCCTGGGCGCCGTCCACCTCGACCTCGACATCGACGGCACCCCGATCAGCCGCACCGTCGCCCGAAATACCTCCATCGCCCGCACTACCGTCCCACAGCCGACCACCGTCCCCGCCCAGCCAACGCTCCAGGCCGCGGCCCAGTCCACGGCGCCGGCCGCGCCGCCCGAAGCCCCCGACCCGGCTGCCACGTTCACCCCGAACGCCACCGACGCCGACGAGCCAGAACCCGCCCGCCCCGCCGACGCGGCTGAACTACGCCCGTCCCAGCAGCCCCCGACGCCAGCAGAGCCGTCCACGCACCCGCACGACCCGGCCACCGTCGTCCACACCGCGCTGATCGCCAGGCTCGACGAGTACCAGGACCTCTGGGACACCGACCCGGTCATGGCCAGGCTGCTTCGCGCCTCGGCCCCCGGGCCCGTCATCGACGGACAGACCCTGTACCTCGCGGTCGTCCACGTCCCCGAAGGCCGCAAGGTGGCGGCCGGGCTCGGCCACGAACCCGATCAGAACGCTCCGGCTTGGACCGCCGCCGAACTTCACACCGCCGACCCCAACGACCTCCTCACCGCACTGACAGCCCCCGGCCCGGCTGAACCAAATCCCCCCGCAGACGCAGCCACCGCCCTGGAGATCGTGCCAACCACGACGCCGGCTGACGCGCCAACCCACGACCGGCTCCACCAGGTCCTCGCCGCCGCCCAGGAACTGCTCGTCAACAGCCTCCGCACAGGTGCGCGCTCTGAACCCGCCCGCCGCTACCTCGCCAAACGGGGGGTGCCCGCAAACGGCCCCGTCGCCGCGCACTGGGGCATCGGCTACGCCCCCAGCGGCACGGGTACCCACCTGACCGACGCCCTGCGAGCCCAGGGCTTCACCGACCCCGAACTCCTGGAGGCCGGCGTCAGCGCACAAGGCGCCCGCGGCCTGTTCGACGCCCTGCGCAACCGCGTGACCTTCCCCATCGTCAGCCGCGACGGCCGCGTGATCGCCTTCACCGGGCGAGCCCTGCACGTCACCGAACACGTATCCAAGTGGGTCAACACCCGCAACACCGCGCTCTACACCAAGGGCGAGACCCTGCTCGGCCCCGGCCACCACCGCCAGGCCCTGGCCGGGCGAGGCCCCTTCGTCATCGCGGAAGGCGCTTTCGACCTCTTGGCCGTAGGCGAAGCCCTGCGGCGCCCCGGCCGACCCGCGCCGATTCCCGCCGGACCGTGCGGAACGGCCCTCACCCAGCAACAGGTGCAGGCCCTCGCCGCCATCGACAGCCACCGGGACATCGTCCTCGTCTTCGACCCGGAGGACAGCGGAGACAAGGCACTGTCGGCATCCTGGAAGCTCCTCCGCGGCTGGCAGGGCCGCGTCTACGCGATCCGACTGCCCGCGAGCAACGAGGCCGACGTCAAGAACGACCCCGGCCAGATCTTCGAGACACAGGGCCCCGAAGCCCTCCGCGCCCTCATGCTCGCCCACCTCCAACCAGCCCTCGACGCCGTCCTGGACGCCATATTCGCCCCGCTGACCACAGATCCAACCCGCACGTGGGCAGCGCCTGAGAAGGCCGCCCAGCTCATCCTCGACTCCGGCGACCCCCAGCAGATCTCGCGCCAACTGCCCCGCCTCACCGCGCTAGGCGTGGACACGACGACCCTGGCAGCGGAGATCGAACGCGAGCTCTCCCATTTCCCCGACGAGTCTCTACGCGACGCCTCTATGCGCGAACTACGCGCGGCCCTGGCAGCAACTGCCACCATCGCGCACCCCGACCGCACCCAGATCCCGGCCACGACCACACCCGAAGCCGACACACCACCCGACCCCGAGGACCCGCCAGCAGCCCAACTCGCGAACGAACCACAGACAACCCAGCCGACGACCGAACCCTCGCCGGACCCCGAACCTCCCGCGGCGACCGAGCCGGCCATCCCCTCGGAGATCGGCTCGCCCGCGTGGCTGGAGTACTGGGTCCAACGGCTACCCGAACAACTCCCCACCATCGTTGCCCCGATCGAGCGCGTGCAGTTCCTCAACCTCGTCCGAGACCTGGCGTTCCGGCTTGGCGACGGACCAGACCACCTGCCCGGACTCGCGGAACGGGTCATCGAGGCGACGGAGATGTTCGCGAACGGCGAGGGCGAACAAGCAGTGAGGCACCTCCTGGCGGCGGCTGGCGACCATCCCGCCTACGAGGAGATCGGTCCCGCCCGGCAGACACTCCGCCAGGCCGACTTCCAGCAGCAACCCCCACAGCCAGGCGACCGGCCCGAACCCGGCCCGAAGGAGGAAACGAGCGTGACAACTCCCACCCCCGCAGACCGGGCCGAACAACCCGACAACCCGGACCGGCCCGCCATGAGCGACCCCGCCAGATCCACCGAAGGACCTACCTTCGCCGCAGTCCGAGCGACGACCGCCGACCAGCTCAAACGCCCCGACCTGACGGCCGACCAACGACTGGAACTTCAGGAACGCTGGATCATCAACGCCTACGGCGAGGACAACGAGAACCGGGCCAAACACGGCGAGCCCGTCGAAGGCGTCTTCCCCGGCACCCAGCGCCGCGTGCAGATCGACCACGACTTCACCGCACCCGAACCGGCCCCGCTCATCGCCGGTGCCCCCGTCGGCCAGGACCCCGTCGGCTCACGTCTGCTCCTCGCACAGCACCTCACCATGCGGGCAGCCCAGGAGGCCAAGGAGCGCCCCGACGTCGCCGCCGCGTTCCGCGCCACGGCGCGCCAACTGCGCCTGGAGGTCACCGGCCGTCCGTCCGACCGACCCACCGCCCTCCCGATGCAGCCCCCGCCGGACCAACTCATCCAAGAGGCGACCCAGATCCTGCGGAACAGCGCCACCCCCGCCTCCCCCCTCGGCCTCCGGGACCGCCTGCGACTCCACTACCCGGCGGCCGAAAAACTCCTCGACGCCCTGGAGCAAACCGGAGTCGTCGGTCCGCTCACACCCGATACCGAGCTACGAGTCGTCACCCGGCCCCCGAGCCCACAAACGAGTGCGACCGAAACCCCCCTCCAACCACAAGCCCAGGCCACCCCGTCACAGGTAAAGCCGACGAACGCCGACGCCGCCGCCCCGGGCACACCCGACCCCCAGACGCCGCCCATGGAACAGCTCACCGAAGCCGCCGCAGGGGCAATCGCCGAGGCCGCCGACGACGCCCAAGACGTCAACACACGAGTACAGAAACTGCGCGAGGAAATCGCCCAACTCCGCACCCACGTCGAGCAGATGTTCAGCCCCGAGGACGCCGCCGCCACAGACTCCGACGCCCGCCCGGAAAGCCCCGCGAGCCTGGACGAGGCAATCCGCTCCGCAGCCCGCGCGGCCGCCTGGTACCTGAGCATGCCCGAATGGCTGAAGATCCAAAACATCCAAGCCGCCGCCCTCGACGCCTGGTCGACACTCAACGAGCACCTCCAGAGAACTCCCGACGATGCCCGACTCCAACAGCTGGCCCGGGCCATCACCGCCTACGGCGCCCAAGGCATCGCCACCGCCGCATTCAGCCTCGCCAACACCCTCGCATCCCGCGGCCACAGCGACTCCCCGGCCTGGGCCGCCCTACGCAACCTCTACCGCACCGCCGACGCACTGCGGGCCCGCGTCCTCGGACGCCAGCTCTCACCGCAAACCGCCCAGGAACAAGCCGGCATCGAAGCAGACCTCCAGGCATTCGCCAAAGAGATGCGCACCCCACGCCAGCAGACCACCAACACGACACCCCCGCCCCAGGCCACGCCAGCGAACCAACCAGCCGAGCCCCCCGCCACCAAGCCGGCCGACAACCAAGGCCTCACCTGGCTGCAGCGCACCACCAGAGAAATCGGCACCTGGCTGGCGAACGTGGACCAGCGCCTCGGCAGGACCGGAAACCGCGGCTGGAACGGGATCATGTCCCTCTGGAACCGCATGTCCGACGCCCTCCAGGCCGCCGCAGACAGCGGAGACCGGTTCGCAACCGACCTGCGCTCCGTCGGACTCTTCAAAACCCTCTGGCTACGCGCCGTCGAAAAGACCAGCGACCTCCTCAGCGACTTCACCAGCCGCCGAACCGGCAACGACAAACCGCCCACCCACATCGACGAACTCGCCCGCAACGCCCGCCACCGCCTCGAAGAGCACCGCGAGCACCTGCGAGGGACCCTGCCGCCCGACCGAGTCCAGCCCGAGGGCTACTACGACGACACCTCCTTCCACAGCCGCTCCCGTGCCTCCCAGACGCTGCGCACAGAGAGGCGCACGATTCTCCGGGACCTCCACAAGCCGGACCTTGCCCCTCATCAACGGTTCGCTCTCCAAGAGCGCTGGATCCTGAACACCCACCACGAGGAGACCCTGGCCCAGGAACACGCACGGGCCAGCGGCACGGCCGACAAGGTCGGACAGAGCCAACTGCCCCTACCCGAATTCGCCGGCCTCCGAGAACCCTCCGAACTAGTCGCGGGGGCCCGGCCCACTCCGAACCCCATCACCGCCCGTGCCGACCTTGCACAGCACCTGGACACCCGGGCCGGCCAACTCGAACGCACCAGTCCCGAGACGGCCCAACTGTTCAAGGACGTCGCACAAGGACTGCGGCGGGAGATCACCGGCCGACCCCAGGCCCTCCCCGACAGCAACGCCATGTCCCCGGAGAGCATCCGCGCTGCCGCCCGCATCGTCGTCGAAGGCGTACCCGCCTCCCCGCTCCTGCTCAGGCACCGGCTCGACCTCAGCTACAGCGACGCCGAACGCACCCTACGAGCCCTCGACAACCTCGGCGTCGTCGGGCCCATCCCCGCCGCCGGCGGGCAACAACCCGCCCTGCGCCCCACGCTACTCGGACCCGACCAACTCTCCGTGCTCGAACAGCAGCTCGCCGCCAATGCACCCCAGCCACGTCCCCAGCAGCTACCCTTCTCAGCGGCGGTACTGACCAAACTGTCGCCCGAACAATTCCGGTCCACCCTGAGCGTCTTTGCCCGGGAGCAACTTCGTCGCGCAGGACTGAACACCCCGCAGGGCAAGATCACCCAGAGCCTGCTGGAATCCCTTGGCTCCGCCACCGTCAGGACCGCCCGCGTTAACACCCAGAACAAGGCCGCCGCACCCGCGTTCCTGGCCTCCCTGCGGGCCGTCGCGACGAACCCGTCGGCTGCCGAAGCAGACGCTGAGGTACTCGGACAACTTGTTGAAGGAGCCCTCCAAGGCGCCGTACCAAGCGGAGCCACACCGGGCCGCGGGCAGGCCGTCAAGGCGGGCAAACACCAAGGCAAGGCCGCAGCGCGGCCAGCGCAGCAGCAACACCACCGCCCGCAACCGCCCGCTGCCGGACGTCGCGGCCCAGCGTGACGGACCAGAGGTGGAAGGAGAACTGTTCCATGGCACGGCAGACAAGCACCCGCGACCTCAGTGAGGAGCGAGCCCGGCTGGTGGCTGCCCTGCTCCAACAACGCAGAGACTTGATCCGGATGCTCACCCGGCCTGAGGGGACCAGCGAGCCGGCCGAGATGCAGCGACAGCAGGAGCAGTTGGACCTCGTGGCCGCCCAACTGCGTGAGACCACGGCCGAGCTCGAGCATCGCATCGCCGTCGAGTCCAACGGCCCAGGCCTGAGGCCCCGTAACACCCGGGCACGACTCGCGGAGCGACAGCAGGCGGAGACGTGGCACCACAGGCGCGCCACTCCGCGCGGTGACCGAAGAGAGGAGGAAAGGTGCGAAATGGGATAGCGCTCTTCTCCTGGATCACCGGATCGTTGGGCTGTGTGAACGATCGCGAAACTCCGCGATCGTCGACAGCCGCACTAGGCAGTGTCGTCAAAGGTCAGGCCCACATGAGGAGTGAGGCGAGGGTGGCGGCGGCTTGGTAGGACACGGCGGTCTTGTCGAACCTGGTGGC